>JAJYDB010000329.1 GCA_021777845.1 Planctomycetota bacterium | reverse complement strand
GCTGATGGGCCGTCAAATGGTGCTTATGTTTGGCAAGATGATCTTTCTCGGCGCTGTGTCGACGGTCGCGTTCACAGCGGGCGCGATTGCGTACCATTGGGCCGGCGCGGACTGGGCCGGCGCGGTCGCGATCACGACTTTTCTGCTCGCCGCAATGGCGGCGGCGCTGGTGCCGGCGCTCGCGTGGTCGTTCGAGCGCTTCGATGTCGCGCGGCATTCCGGTCGCGCCGAGTGACCAGTTTCACAGCGCGATCGCCGCTGCTTCCGTGTCACGATTGCCTTGGAGCGAGACCCGTTTGATGTCCACCCCGCCGCTCTCTTGCCGCGTCTTGCCGTTCGCAACCGCCGACGGTCCCCGCAACATGGCGACCGACGCGGCGCTGCTCGACGCGCTCGTCGAAAAGTCGCGAGGCGACGCCGCAACCGCCGTCATGCGCGTTTACGAGTGGAACGTCGCGACGCTCAGCCTCGGCTATTTTCAACGCGCCGCGGACGCGACCTGCGATCCACGACTCTCCGGACTGCCGCTCGTTCGACGTCCCAGCGGCGGCGGCGCGATTGTCCATGACCAAGAATTGACGTATGCCATCGTGCTGCCGCCCGCGCACCCGCTCGCCCGCGGCGCGAGGCCGCTCTATCACGCCGCGCACGCAGCCGTCGCAACCGTCCTCGCCGACCTCGGCCTGCCCGCCGCGCGTCACGGCGACCTCGCGCGCGACCGGACCGAACTCACGCATAATCATTCCGATCACGTCTCGAAAGCGCCACGCACTTTTCTCTGCTTCCAAGATCGCGACGACGAGGATCTCGTCGCGACCGACCTCGGCCACAAAATCGTCGGCGGCGCGCAGCGTAGACGCGCAGGGGTTGTGCTCATGCACGGCTCCATCCTGCTGGCACGCTCAACGCATGCACCCGCGCTTCCAGGCGCGACCGACCTCGGCGCCGCCAACGTGCCCCGCGCGCGAATCGCTGAAAGACTCGTCGAGGCGCTCGGCGACCGCCTCGGCTTCGTCCCCCGCCGCGATGATCTCGACGAGCACGAGAGCGCACTCGCCCGCGACCTCGAAGCCCGCGTCTATCGCGACCCCGCGTGGACCTTCCGACGCTAGAATCCATCAACCCGCGACGGAACGACGCCGGGCCGCGCGATGTGCATCATGTTGATTTTGAGAACAAGCGACAAAATCGGCGCGCCGGGACATGATTTTTACACCCTCGGCGCGCCGAATGATTTACGATACAGAAACCCCGAGTGGTGGGACGTCGGATTCTCGACGCTCTCGGCGACGACCGGTCGCCGGCAAGCTGTATTAATCATAATGTAAGATGCTTGTCCGTCGAAACGATCCGCGGGTGCCGGTTTTGAAAAAATCCGGTA
Source organism: Planctomycetota bacterium (assembly GCA_021777845.1). Taxonomy (GTDB): domain Bacteria; phylum Planctomycetota; class Planctomycetia; order Isosphaerales; family Isosphaeraceae; genus JAJYDB01. Next base: position 3,051 of record JAJYDB010000329.1, on the reverse strand, counting down.
CGCCGAAGGTTTGAATTTGTGACACCGACGTGAGAAAATAAAGCCATCGAGCCAAGAGACATCACGAGTCCGCGTTCGCACGCCGGAGGCTTTTGGTCTCGTCGTGTCCGTGTGTGATTGACCTTTGGGTCGGGACGGATTCGCTATGAAAGTTCAGTTGATTGTTGTTCAGGGGAAGCCGGAAGGCAAAGTCATTCCCCTTTCGCTGCCGACTTTCCGCATCGGCCGCGGCGAAACTTGTCATTTACGACCGACGAGCGAACTCGTAAGTCGTGAGCACGCCGAGTTCAACGTCACTCCTCAGTCCGTCACGGTGAAGGATCTGGGCAGCCGTAACGGCACACTGGTGAACGGTAAAGCCGTCACCGGGGCCCACGAACTCAACGACCGCGACCTCGTCCAGGTCGGCCCGCTTACTTTCGCGGTCTCGATCCAAGATGCGCCGTCGTCGGCCACGGTTCCCGCCGCGAAGCCGCCCGCCGCGATCAAATCGCCCGACGACATCTCGCACGACGATATCGAATCGTGGCTCGTCGGCGATGCGAAGGGCCCTGTTCCCGAGCGGCCGTCGTCCGTTTACGGCGGCGATACAATCACGATCAACGCCTTTAAGGACGCGTCTGCCGAGGCCGCGGCGCTCCCGACTCCACCCGCTCCAGCCGTCCCCGCTCCGGCCGCCGACGAGGCCGACGACGACGAGTACGAACGCCTTCCTGAAGGCGAGGGGGACGACGAAACCGAGGCTGATGAGGAAAGCAGCGACGACGACACCGGCGAAGAAGAATTTATCGACGAGAGCAACCCGTTCTACGTCGCGAAGAAGCAGATGCAACAACAGCAACCCCAGGCGCCCGCGAAGCAGGTTTGGCAGGACTCCAGCGCGGCGGCATCGGACATCCTCCGCAAAATGATGGAACGCAAACGCAGGGGATCGTAACGTGCCGCGCCCGCACGCGGCCAAACCCGCGAATCGCGTCGCACAGGATATGGATTCGTCCCCCCCCATTCATATCAACGCGGCGGTCCCCAACGACGACCCGACGGACGACTCCGTGCAACTCGCCGGCGTGCGACTGCACGAGTTGGTGGCGCGTCTCGAAACCGTCGTCGTCGGCCAGGCCGGCCTCCTGCGCCGACTCGTCGTCGCCCTCCTCTGCGGCGGGCACGTGCTCATCGAGGGAGTCCCTGGACTCGCGAAAACCCGTTCGGCGCGAGCACTTGCGCGCATGCTGGACCTCCCGTTCCGTCGCATCCAGTTCACTCCCGACCTGCTCCCCGCCGACCTTACCGGTACCCAGATATACCGCCCCGCGACCGGCTCGTTCGACGTCCGACCCGGCCCGATCGTCACCAGCATCCTCCTCGCCGACGAAATAAACCGCGCCCCCGCCAAGGTCCAAAGCGCACTCCTAGAAGCCATGCAGGAGGGACAGGTCACGGTCGGCGACGAGACCATCATCCTCCCACCCACCTTCTGGGTGCTCGCCACCCAAAACCCAATCGAGCACGAAGGTACCTATCCGCTCCCCGAAGCTCAACTCGACCGCTTCCTTGTTAAGCTGCGCGTCGATTATCCCGACCGTGACAGCGAACTCGCCATGCTGGAACTCCCCAGCGCCGTCGAGTCCATTCGCGACGCCGACAAAAGCAACCTCGCGCCCATGTTCGACGAAGCTGAACTCTTGAAGTTGCGTCGCTTGGCCGATTCCATTCGCGTGGCGGACGCGATTAAAGGCTACGTGGTCGACATCATCCGCGCGACCCGCGACCCCAAAGCCTTCGGACTTGAGATCGAACCACTGCTCGAGTTGGGCGCAAGCCCGCGCGCGACGCTCGCGCTTGTCCGCGCGTCAAAAGCGCATGCGCTCCTCTCAGGACGCTCGTACGTCATCCCTCACGACGTCAAGTCACTGGCAATCGACGTCTTGCGTCATCGCGTGATTATCAGCCACGAAGCCGAGGCCGAGGGGTTGGGCGTCGACGACGTACTGCAACAAGTGCTGGACCACATCAAGGTGCCGTGATCGGCCGCGGCCCCGCCGCGACATCAAGCTCGCGAGGCGAACCGTCGCCGGCCGAGTCGGCGTGCCGCGTCTTCGGAAGCGTTGCAAGCCACGCCCAATAAAGCAGCCCACACGCGAGCAACACGACGCTGACGGTCTGCGAAATCGTCATCCCGGCGAAAAAAACCGCCTCGTCGCTCCGAAGATGCTCGATTAAGAAGCGAGTGACCGGATACGCCACCATGAGGATTCCGATCACTTCGCCGTCTCGGCGTCGCAGCGGAAAATACGCGGTCATGAGCGCGAGCAAGAGGAATCCATCGATCGCCGAGTAAATCTGGGTGGGATGAACCGGCAAGGATCGGACCGCCTCGGCGCCGATGAGGCCGAGTTTGACCTGCGACTCCCAAGGGGGTGACTCCGCCGGAAACGACACCGCCCAGGGCAACTTGCAGACGTCGCCGTAGCAACACCCTGTGAAAAAACAGCCAATGCGTCCGAACGCGATTCCCAACGCGAGCGAGGGAGCAATCACGTCTAAAAACGCACGCATCGGAAATTCGCGCCGCATCCAGAAAATCAAAAAAGCGACCGTGCCGCCGATGACACTGCCATAAAAGACGATCCCACCTTCCCAAAACTTCAGGATTTCCCAGACGCCTCGGACTTTGGTTCCCCAATACTGCGCGACGTAAAAGCCGCGTGCGCCTACGATTCCGCCGACGAAGAGCCAAAGGGCGAAGTCGTGAACGAGGTTTTCGTCGATTTTTTCACGGCGGGCGCGCCAGGCGGCGAGGTTGATCGACGCGATGAACGCGAGGAAAAGCATAAGGCCATAGCCGTAGACCTTGAAGCCTAAGTAAGGAATTGTGAACAGTACCTGACGCATCGCGCCTCCGGGCTTTCAACCGTGCGTGATCGGAGCGTATTCGATCTGCTCGACGACCCGGTTCAGACGGTCGAGCGCCGCCACGCGCGGCTGATGGCCGTCAACCTCGGACATTTCGAGTTCGGCGAAGGCCATCACGATCACGCGGTCGCCGCGCGC
>JAJYDB010000062.1 GCA_021777845.1 Planctomycetota bacterium | reverse complement strand
GACTCGAGCATCCCCAGCAGCTCGAGCTCCTTGAACGCCTTGTAGATCTTCCCGATCAGGCTCCCGCCCGCCATCGGCGCTACCACGTGGTCGGGCGCGCGCCGACCCAAATCCTCGGCGATCTCGAAGCCCATCGACTTCGAGCCCTCGGCGTAAAACGGCCGCAAATTCACGTTCACAAATCCCCAGCCGTATCGATACGCAATCTGAGAGCAGAGCCGGTTCACTTGGTCGTAGTTGCCCTCGACCGCGACGACCTTCGCGCCGTAAATCAGCGCGCCCAAAACCTTGCCTTGCTCAAGATTGTCCGGAATGAGCACGTAGGCTTCGAGACCCGCCGCGGCGGCGTTCGCCGCCACGCTGCCCGCCAGATTCCCCGTCGACGCACAGCCGACCGTCCTAAAACCGAACTCGACCGCCTTCGAAAGCGCCACCGCGACCACGCGGTCCTTGAACGACAACGTCGGGTGATTCACCGCGTCGTTCTTGATGTAAAGCTCGGCGACGCCCAATGCGCGGGCCAGCCGGTCGGCGCGAATCAGAGGCGTGCAGCCGACTTGCAGACCCACCGTCGGCTCGCCGTCGAGCGGTAACAGCTCGCGGTAACGCCACATCGTCCGCGCCCGCGACTCGATCACGCTCCACGACAAGTCGCGACGGACCGCCTCGTAGTCGTACACGACCTCGAGCGGACCAAAGTCGTCGGTGCAAAAGTTGAGCGCTTCCTTCGGATAAAGCTTGCCGCAAAGTCGACACTTCAATCCAACCGCATGAACCTCGGACACCGGTGAGTCCCCCTCTCGAATGCCAGCCGTCGCATCGCCGCGGTTTCGCGGCGGCTCGCGACGCACGCGCGACATCTCCCGCGCGGGAGCCATGATGCGGCGGCATCAAAAAGAGAGAGCCGATCGAAGCTTCCGGCGGATAGGCAAGGTGAGCGATAAGTGTAGGAACCCGCAACGGCGGCGGAACCGCCTCGCAAGAACCATCTTATCTATCCCATCGGCGCGATGAGGCATCACGCAGGGTAGGAGTTAGCACCAGCATTCGCCTTTGCGGCAAACCGGTTGCTGTGGCGTCGTCGGGCCTATCCCTCAGCCACTCTGGATAAGATGCACGCCGAATTATGATGAAACTAATGTACCCTCGCGAACGTCCCGAAGTCAAGCGGCCCGCGCGCGGCCGACTCGAGACGCTCGCGAACTCGGGCAATCACGGAACCGACTCGGCCCCGCGGTCCGTCCCTCAAAGCTTCATCACGACGGGGCTTTCTCGGGAGCGACCTTCGCGGCAGCCTTCTTCCTCATCCCGCCCTTGAGCAGAATTTTCGAAGCCACGCCCTTCTCATGCGTCACCTCGACCTTCAACTTGCCCTTCGCCTTTTCTTGGATCTTCGCGAGCTTCGACAGCTCAAACGTCTTGCCCTTCACGTTCTCGATCACGGTCTTCTCGTTCACCGTCACCGTGACGTCTTCGCCCTCCGCCGGTGTCACCACAAGCGTGTTTGCGTCGGCGTTGATCGACTTGATCACGCCTTTCAATTCGTCGGCGATCACAGGCGCGATCAGCAAGGCACCCGCGACTGCGACGGCGCTCAGCGCGCGAAGCGCAAAAGTGGATTTCAGCTTCATCGGTCAACCTCCATTGAGTTGAGTAGGGTGGAAAGCGTCGCCGCTCGGGTCGATCCAGCCTCAATGAGGCCCGAACTCGACCGGAACGACGTCGATCAAAGCAAGCTCATCGATCAGTTGAACCCGCAAGCTGCACGCGGGTAACGCGAAACACCTTAAATCAGCGTCAATGCTCTCGTCCCTGGTCCGCCGTCGATGGTCCTCGCGCGACGCGTTTCATGTCGTCGTGCTTCGTTCGGTTCGTCGGCGTTTTATTGTCACACGCGAACACTCGCATTTCGAGCGAATCGTAGGATACGATAGTGCAACACGAGCGCTTTTTTGATCGCGAGCCGCGGTCGCAGGCGGTGGCTTGAACGAGGTTTGTCGATGACCTTGACGGTGCCGGGCGAAACGAAAGCCGAGGATCAGATCACGCCCGTCGAGTCGCAGACGCGTATCCTGGGCCGCCAACTCTTCGAATCAATGAGCCGCAACGCCGGGCCTTGGCGTCGCGCGTGGTGGGAAGACCGCCTGATGGCGCTCACCTTGAGCGACCCCGCCACCAAGGTCCAGCTCTTCCGATTCGTCGACGCGCTACCCATGTTGAAGTCGCCGGACCGCGTCCGTCGCCACCTCGACGAATACCTCAACGAAGCCGGCGACGGCGTCCCGACAATCCTGAGATTGCCGCTTAACCTCCTGCCTCACAACGCTTTCGGCGACAAGGCTCTGGCCGCGATCGCGCACTTCGCCGCGACCCGCATGGCCTGGAAGTTTATCGCCGGCTCAACCCCGGCCGAAGCCTTCGCGACCATCAAAAACCTGCGACGTCATCGCCTCGCCTTCACCGCCGACCTCCTCGGCGAAGCCGTCATCAGCGACGCCGAAGCCGACGCCTACCAAAAGACTTGCGTCGACCTCCTCCGCGGCGTCGCGGCCCGCCTCGCCCACGAACCCGAGGTCCCCCTCATCGACCGCGGCCCGCAGGGACCCATGCCCCGCGTCAACCTCTCGCTTAAGTTGACAAGTCTCACGCCTTGGTTTGACCCCCTGCACGCCGAAGCCACCACCCGCCGCGTGCTCGCGCGGCTCCGGCCCATCCTTCGCGCGGCACGCGAAGTCGGCGGCTTCGTCAACGTCGACATGGAACAGTACGCCTTCAAAGACTTGACCTACGCGATTTTTCGCGAAGTCATGCTCGAACCCGAATTCCGCGACTGGGCCAACGTCGGCATTGTCTGCCAGGCTTATCTCCCCGAAGCCCACGGCGACCTTGAGATGTTGCGCGACTGGGTCGAGACGCGCGGGACGCCGATCTCGATCCGCCTGGTGAAAGGTGCGTACTGGGACTACGAGGTCCTGCACGCTCGGCAAGTCGGCTGGCCAGTCCCGGTTTATCTCGCAAAGTGGGCCACCGACGCCAATTACGAACGTTGCGCACACTACCTCATCGAACACCGCGACCGTCTTCGTCCCGCTCTCGGCAGCCATAACATACGCAGCGTCGCGCATGCTTTGGCGTTCGCTGAGTCGCGCGGCGCGGCGCAGGGCGAGGTCGAAATCCAGGTCCTGCACGGGATGGGCGAGCCGCTCGCACGAGCGCTCGCCGCGCGGGGGGTCCGCGTGCGGGTGTACACGCCTTACGGCGCAATGCTGCCTGGTATGGCGTATCTCGTCCGACGATTGCTCGAAAACACCTCCAACGAGTCATTCTTAAAGGCCAGCACGGCGGGAAAAGCGCATTGGGACGACCTCCTGCGCGACCCCGAGGAGTACGGACGGATGTTTGGTCGATTGAATCGCACGACCGCAAAGCCCATCTTGCAGCCGCAGGCGCTGCCCGCCTTCCAAAACGAGCCCCCCACCGACTTCAGCCGCGTCGAAAACCGCCTTAAAATGCAAGCTGCGCTGGCGTCGATGCGCGACCAGATCCAGGGTGAAGGGGGCGGGCTCGCGTGTCTGCCGGTCGTGGCCGGGCACGCGATCGAGACCGACGACGTTGTGAACACGTTGGATCCCAGCGATCATTCGCGGGTCGTGGCGGCCACCCGTATGGCGCGGGTCGTCGACGCCGAAGCCGCCGTCGCGGCGGCGCGGGCCGCGTTTCCGAAGTGGTCGCACACTTCGGCGCGGGAGCGGGCCGAGGTCCTGCTGCGTGCGGCGGAAATCTTTCGTCAAGAACGATTTACGATCGCCGCGACCGAGGTCTACGAGTGCGGCAAACCCTGGCGCGAAGCCGACGGCGACGTCGCCGAGGCGATCGACTTCTGCGAGTTCTACGCGCGCCGAATGATCGAACTCGCCGAGCCGCGGCGGCGCGATGTTCCCGGCGAAACGAATGAAATCGAACATGTCGCGCGCGGCGTGGCAGTGGTCATTCCGCCTTGGAATTTTCCGCTCGCGATCCCCACCGGCATGACCGTCGCGGCGCTGGTCGCGGGGAACACGGTCGTGCTTAAGCCGGCGGAGCAGTCGCCGCTCACGGCGCTCGCTTTGTTTCGGACGCTTTATAAGGCAGGACTGCCCGTCGGGGTGCTTAACTTTCTGCCCGGCCGCGGCGTCGAAGTCGGCCAGACGCTCGTCAATCACCCCGAGGTCGACCTGATCGCATTCACGGGCTCGCGCGCCGTCGGCCTGGCGATCAACCGGCAGGCTGCGGAGCCTCGCGACGGCCAGGATCACGTCAAACGGGTGATCGCGGAGATGGGCGGCAAGAACGCGATCATCGTCGACGACGACGCCGACCTCGACGAAGCCGTCGTCGGAACCATTTACAGTGCCTTTGGTTACGCTGGCCAGAAATGCTCGGCGGCGTCGCGGGTGATCGTGCTCGAACGGGTTTATGATGCGTTTTTGGCCCGGCTTGTGGAGGCTGCGCGCGCGATTCCGGTCGGCCCGGCGGAGGATCCCGAGACCGTGGTTGGACCGGTGATCAACGAGCGTGCGCGTGCGCGGATCCTCGGTTATATCGCGCAGGGCGAGCGCGAGGGCAGGGTGGCGGCCGCGGTCGACATCGGGACCCTCGCCGACCGCGGCTCGTTTGTCGCGCCGCGGATTTATGCCGACGTCGCGCCGTCGGCGACGATCGCGCAAGAAGAAATCTTTGGCCCGGTGCTCGCCGTCATCCGCGTCGCGGACATCGACGAGGCCATCAAGGTCGCGAACGGAACTAACTATGCGCTCACGGGCGGTCTCTATTCGCGGAGTCCGGCGCACATTCATCGAGTCAAACTAGGCTTTCGAGTCGGTAATTTGTACATCAATAGGCCGATTACGGGGGCGCTGGTCGATCGCCAGCCGTTCGGCGGCTTCAAACTTTCGGGGATCGGCTCGAAAGCGGGCGGCGTCGACTATCTGCTCGAATTCCTGCTCACACGCACCGTCACCGAGAACACTCTGCGACGAGGCTTCGCGCCCGAGGAGTTCAGCGAGGATTTCAACCCCGAGGCCGTGAGGGGCATTTAGTGGCGCAGCGGTCGCGAAGCTTTCGAGTCGCGCGGCTGCGTTGGCGTTGGGTGGGTGCCGCACCGAGGTCGAAGCGTCGATCGAGCGCCAAATCCCTCGCAAGCTTCCCAGCCGTCCAATCCTTAAGAGTTTCGCACGCCTCACAGAGTTAATCTGGGCAAGACTTGCGCGATTTGCGGAAAACAACGAAAGATAGACAACTTAGGCGAGACAGAGAATTCGAGGCTCAAGGCTTTCGGACGGGCGGTCGATTTTGAACGTGCGGGGGGATGCTTGCGACGCGAGCGTCTGCCGCTCGTTGGCGAATTGACCGAGTGTGGGACGGAGGACCTTGAACGTGGCACAAGCCTGGAGGAATGTCGGGGCAGGCAGGTTCAAGGTTGGTCTTCGGGCGAGTCTCGCGGCTTGCCTTTGGCTGGTCGGGGGGTTTGGCGGCGAGTTTGAGGCGCGGGCCGCAGGAACGCGGCGTCCGACGCCGGTTGCGATCGCCGTGAAGCGGGTCCTGCCGAGCGTGGTGAGCATTTCGAGCGAGAAAAAGGCCGCCTCGACGAGCCGCTGGCCGTTCTCGCCCGAAGAGTCGACGCGGCCGCGGATCAGCGGGATGGGTACGGGCGTGATCATCGACGGGCGTGGTTACATTCTCACGAACCATCACGTCGTCGACAAAGTGCAAGGAATCGAGGTGCACCTGCACGACGGCAGCGTGCTGCCGGCGCGGGCCGTTCAGCGAGACGAGGGGATGGACCTCGCGGTGCTCAAAGTCGATGCCGGCCATGAACTTCCGGCGGCCTCGTTCGGACGCTCCGCCGACCTGATGCTCGGCGAGGACGTGATCACAATCGGCAACGCGTTCGGCTACGAAAACACCGTGGCGACCGGGATCGTGAGCGCGCTCGGACGCAATGTGACGCTCTCGGACGATCAGGTTTATCGAAATTTGATTCAGACCGACGCCGCGATCAACCCCGGCAACTCGGGGGGGCCCTTGATTAATATCGACGGCGATTTGGTTGGGATCAACGTGGCGGTGCGGGCTGGAGCGCAAGGGATCGGGTTCGCGCTGCCGATCGACGATGTGAAGCGGTCGGTGATCGAGATGCTCAGCACGCGTCGGATCGCGTCGACGTGGCACGGACTCATTTTGGCGGAGACAGCGCAAGGCGATGCTCACACGGTGGTTGTGTCGGGCGTGGAGCCGGGCAGCCCCGCCGAGGCGGCGGGATTCAAGGCCGGCGACGCGCTCGAACGCGTGGGCGACTTGCCGATCACGAACGCGTTTGACCTCGAGCGCGGGTTGCTTGATATCGCCGCCGGACGCGACGCGTCGTGCACGATCCGTCGCGGCACGAAGGAGCAGACGCTGGGGCTCCGGCCGCGTTCGATTGCACCCGTTGTGACGAACGCCGATGATTTACTTTGGCGTTCCCTCGGCTTGAAAACGACACCTGTGACGCCTGAATATGTCGCGGCGGCGTCGCCGAAGCTGCGCGGCGGGTTGTACGTGCAGTCGGTGTTGCCGAACGGTCCGGGAGCACGGGCGACGATCCAGAAGGGCGACATCTTGGTCGGGATGAACGTCGGCGACCGTCACTGGGAGACGATCAAGCCTGAGAATATCCTGGTCATTTTGCGACAGCCCGAGGTTGCTCGTGCCCATGGCGTGCAGTTCTACATCGTCCGACGCAACGGTTTGTTGCGAGGCTCGCTGAACCTCGCCGACCTGCCGAACGTGGGCACCGTGAGCCGCTAAGGACGGACGCAAATGCAGCATGTCAATCATGCAGCAGTTCGAGCCCTACAAGCCTTATAAGACTCACCAAGATCTCCGAACTCACCATGCCGGAGTGTTCGGGAAATTACGTGCCGGGATCGAATTTCGCGATCCAATCGGCGATCGCGACGGTCGGCTCGCGCGTGTCGATCCCGGTTTTGTAACGGCGTTTCGAAGCGAGCTTCGACCGCGACGTTCGCGGCTGCTCCGCTCTCGATGAGCCTGCGTTGGAGCGCAGCCTCGGCATCCGTCAGATACCTGAAGAGAAAGCGAGCGCGACGTGTTCCCGCACCACGGACGCTCGCGACGCGTCGTCCTGGTCGGCTTTCCAGGGCTCGGAGACGACGAAGACCTCGAGCACTTTATCCGTGGTCGTCATCAGAGATCACCGCGATACGGGATCCGCCGGCCAACTGCGGGTCGATAGAGGTAATATAGCCTCCGCGTCTCAAAACGCATCGCCGCTGATGACTTCGCCGAGGTTGCGCGAGCCGAGCGCCTGCCAGATGTAGATGTTGATCGAGCTTTTGGAGAATCTCACGCTGCCGTCGCAGTAGAGGGTATTCACGCCGCCGGGGTGATGACTTCTTGCTGTAATATTGTGCGTGAGCTGGTCCCACCAGGTGTTGAGGCGGTTGGATTGCGGGAGGCCGCCGCGGCAGTCGACGCCGGGGTCGTTGGGCGGTCGGATGTGGTCGTACATGCTGTGTCCAGGCGCGCCGAAGAGGCACATGCAGCCGCGCGTCGGCAGCAGGATGAGTCCCGAACCGCTGCAGTTCGCGGGGTAGTTGAGCAGCGGCGGGCCGGCGCTGTCGTTGTTGTTGCCTTTCGTCAAGACCATGCCGTCGGTCGGGCTGACGCCGTCCCACACGCCGCCGGGCATGGTCGAGCGAATCGTCTCCGAGACCGCCGCGGTTTGCGACGATCCGTCGGTAATGCTTTGGACGCCGACCGCGGAATTCTCGTAAAAAACGCCGGTCACGGGCATGCCGAAGGGGTTCCGCGTCGAGACTGCGAACGTCGTGCCGGTGTTGAGCGGATACGTGTGCGTCGCCTTCCCGCCCAGGCACGTGCCGCCCGGGGGTCCGGGGTCGCTCGGACACTGGAGCATATTGATCTGCGTGTTGATCGCGGTGGTGTTTTCTTGTTGTGCGCCGGCCTCGCCCGCGGCGGTCGAAGAGGGGTTGTTCTCGGGGTTGAGGTTGAAGTTGATCGCGTTGTAGAGCGGCGTCTGGTCAAAATAGGGAAGTAATTGCGCGTAGGCGGAGAAGCAACGACCGTTGTAGTCGATGAAACCGCGCAGACGCCCCGGCGGGAAGCAGCCGACGGCGTCGTGATAGTTGTGCATCGCGAGGCCGATTTGCTTCAAGTTGGAGACGCAATTGATGCGTCGCGCCGCCTCGCGCGCCGACTGCACCGCCGGCAGCAAGAGCGCAACTAGGACACCGATGATCGCGATCACAACGAGCAGCTCAATGAGCGTGAATCCGCGTGAACGCCGCATCTGCATCAATATAGCTCCGACCTCGAAGCTTTCCGACAGAGGACGCGTCGGCTATGATCCTGTCGCACTGCGCCGCGATCATATCGTCGCGAACCTTTTTACGAAATACCGACGGGGGTTGCAAGCGCGCGGTCCGCGGCGTCGAGAACGCGTGGGGACGGCTTGTCGATCGGGTCGCGGACGGCTAGAACGAACCTTCCGAGTCTGAGATCCGGGCGAAAAGGGAGGGAGTGCACCGATGTCGATTAAAGCGTGGGCCGCGATGGGTGCGAAGCAGCCTCTGCAGGAGTTCGAGTTCGATCCGGGGCCGCTTGGGGCGGACGAGGTCGAGGTGAAGGTGAGTCACTGCGGGATCTGCCACAGCGACCTGGCGATGATCGACAACGACTGGGGTTTCGCGAAGTATCCGCTGGTGCCGGGCCACGAGGTGATCGGGACGGTGGCCGCTGTGGGCTCGAGCGTTGCGGGCCTTGCGGTCGGGACGCGCGTAGGGGTGGGTTGGCACGCGGGGTCGTGCGGTCGTTGCGAGTGGTGCGTGCGCGGCCGAGAGTCGCTGTGCGCGTCGGAGCGGCCGTTGATCGTAGGTCGTCACGGCGGTTGGGCGGAGGCTGTGCGGGTGCAGGCGAAGTTCGCGGTGCCGATTCCCGAGGGACTCGACTCGGCGTCAACCGGCCCCTTGATGTGCGCCGGCGCGACGGTGTTCACGCCGATGGTCGAGTTCGGAGTCGAGCCTTGGATGCGGGTTGCGGTCGTCGGCGTGGGTGGATTGGGCCACCTGGCGGTGCAATTTCTCGCGAAGTGGGGCTGCGAGGTGACGGCGGTGTCGTCGACGCACGAGAAGGACGACCTCGCCCGCAAGCTCGGCGCGACCAACTTCATCGCGAGCAAAGGGACGAGCGAGTTGAAAAAGGCGGCGCGCTCGTTCGACTACATCATTTCGACGGTGGACGGCGACCTGCCTTGGGGTGACTTCGTGAACGCGCTGCGTCCGCAAGGGCGACTGGTGTTCGTGGGCGTGCCGAGTGCTCCGTTGCAGGTGCCTGTGTTTAGTTTGCTGGCGGAAAAATCGGTGAGCGGCGCGATGTGCGGGAGCCCGTCGGACACCGCGCGGATGCTGGCGTTCGCGGCGAGGCACGGCATCAAGCCGATGACGGAGACGTTCGCGATGAAGGACGTCAACGGCGCGCTCGACCATGTCCGCGCGGGCAAGGCTCGCTTCCGCGTGGTGCTCGAGCGTTAAGCGTGATCGCGCGGGGGCGTCGCCCGGCGCCTGGCTCGTTCAACGTCGCGCGCACTCGACCGCGGCGACCGACAGCGCCGGCAGTGCGATCGTGCAGCCGCACGGCCTCGGCGGCGTCGTCTTGACGCGATCCGGGGCCTGTGCGTGATTCATTTTGAACCGCGGGACCGGCTTGAGCCAGGCCCGTCGGCGCGCCGTCGTAATGCACCCACTTCGCGGCGGGAACGACGCACTCGAAGCCGCAGTCGTTGAGCAGCTCGGCACGCATGCCGGGGACGAGGTCGTCGAGCCGCTCAATGAAGTTGCCGAACAGCATCGGGCTGATCCGGCCTTCGTGCAACGGTCGCGACGAGACCACGACCGGCTCGTCGGCGGCTCTGCTGACGCGTACCGCCGCGGCTGGGATCAAGGCGAGCGCGAGGAGTAGGGTGAATCGGACATTCACGAAGTCACCTCGATCGCCCGGCGTGCAAGGTCGCGAGCACGTCGTCGAGGGCGAATTCGACGACCGCGGTGTGCGTATCGGCCGCGCCGTAGTAGACGAGCAGGCGGTCGCCGTCGGCCACGATGCCGGTCGGAAAGACGACGTCGGGAACGAAGCCGTTGCGCTCAAAGACCGCCTCGGGCGCGAAGCAGGGCGAGGTGGAACGTCGCAGGACGCGCGCGGGATCGTTGATATCGAGCAAGAGCGCGCCCGCGGCGTACGCGCCGACGTCGCCCGGCCGCGACGGCGCGCGGTTGCCGTGATAGAGCGTCAGCCAGCCCCCCTCGACGCGGACCGGCGGTGTGCCGCCCCCCACTTTGCCCGTCTCCCAGGCCGCGCGACCCGCGTGCAACGGCTCGTGACGACCCCAGTGCAGCAGGTCGGGCGACCGCGCCAGCCAGATCTCGGGCTTCGTGAACGCCATCGCGCCGTTGGGTCGATGGAGCGCGACGTACGCGCCCGCAACCTGCTCCGGGAACAGCAGCACGTCCTTGTTCTCGGTGCAGAAGATCACGCCGCGACGCTCGAAGGCCGCGAAGTCGTCCGTTGACGCCAGCGACGTCGACGCTCCGTGCCGCGACGCCGTCACGTAGGTGATCCAACAACGCCCGTCGATGGGCGTGATCCGCGGATCCTCGACGCCGTACTCTTCGATCTCGGACTCGGGCCGCAGGCAAACGCCGGTCACCTCGCGGACGCTCCGGCCGTCGCCGCAGCGGACCACGCGCAGATGCGAGATAAACGTGAGCCGAAGCGTCCCGTCGTCGCGCAGCCGCACCACGCGCGGGTCGAGAAATTCCAGACGCTCGTCGGCGACCCAGTCCACGGTCAGGCCGAGGTCGCAATCCCAGCGCGGCAGCCCGGTGAACCCGCTTCGGGTCTCACTCGGCCGCTCCGCGACGCGCACCAACAGCACCACCTCGCCGCCGACGCGCGCCGCGCCGGGGTTGAAAACGCCGATCACCTCGAATTCCGATCGCGACGCCGGCACGTCGCCCGGACGGAGCAAAAGCCGCTCGTAGAGCCGCTTGATCATCGTCTCGCCCCCCGTCGACCCGCGTGACGCTCAGGACGGAGCGCCGCTCGCGCGAGTCTAACAAAACGGGGCCGGGCCGGAGCTTTCCACGCAAATCCCAGTCAGTTTGAGAGCCGAGCGGCGGACGCCTTCGTGAGGCGGTCGACGGCAATCTTCGTCACGGGGTCGCGCACCGGGTCGCCGAAATTCTCCTCGAGCGCCGCGCGTTCGGCGTCGGTGCGTTGTTTGGCGGTCGGCAGCGCCGAGGACCGCACCAAGACGTCGGGCTCGACGCCCTGCTCGCTGTACGGGCGGTTCAGCGGCGAGTAGAACTTCGCGGTCGTCAGCTTCAGACCGGTCGGGGCCGATCGAAGCGTGAAGATGCTCTGCACCGACCCTTTGCCGTAGGTACGCTCCCCTAGAATCAACGCCCGACCGTGATCCTTGAGCGCCCCCGCGAGAATCTCCGACGCACTCGCGCTGTCGTGATCGATCAGCACCGCGAGCGGCATCGTCCAGGTCGCGCGGTTGTGCGTTTCGTAGATCTGTGTCTGCCCCGGAGCGCGCCCTTGCGTGGTCACGATCACCCCGTCGTTGATGAACCGCCGCGCGATCTCGACCCCCACTACCAAGAGACCGCCGGGGTTGCCGCGCAGGTCGATGACGAGGCTCCGCATCCCGCGATCGACCAGTGCCTGCACCGCGGCGTCGATCTCCTCGCCCGACGTCTTTTGGAACCCGTTCAGACGCAGATAACCCACCCCCGCGCCGCGGTCGATGATCCGCGTGTGCACCACGCTTTTCACCTCGACGTGACGACGCGTCAAATCAAAGCTCCGCCGCGAGCCGTCCGCCCGCCTCAATTCAAGTCGGACCCGCGAACCCTCCGTCCCCTGCAACCGCGACGCCGAGTCGTCGAGTCCAAGACCCTTCAGCGACTGCCCGTTGATGCTCGTGATCACGTCGCCCGGCTTCAGACCCGCCTCGAACGCCGGCCCGCCTTCGAGCACGCCGACCAGCTTCAACCCCGCGTCGTCGTGCTTCAATTCAACGCCCAGCCCCACGAAGTCGCCCTCGATGAGCGCGTTCAGTTCGTTCAAGCGATCGGGGGTCAGGTACGCGGTGTAGTCGTCGAGCGCGTCGCAGGCCCCATGAATGAACTCCTCGAGCACGCCCGCGGCGCTCAGGCCCAGCGAGCGCGCCGACAGGTCGCACGCCAAGGACGCCAGCGACACCGCCGCGGCGCGATCGGGCACGACCAAACGCATCCGCTCGGCGCGGAGAACGTCGCGGAGCGGCTTCACCCGCTCGACGCTCGCGTCCGACGCCCCGTTCAACGTGAGGAACCGATTGTCGCGGAGCGCGACCTCCATATTGTCGAACCCGCGCCGTACCAGCGGCTCGTACGCCACGCGATCGACGTAGTTCGACTCGATCTGCTCGAGCAGCTCGTCGTACAACGCCAGCGACCGCTCGCGGTCGAGCTTGAGCAGGACGTTCCGAAAACTCGGATCCTGATAGCGACGGCTCAGCCTGTAGTGCGACTCGCAGAGACGGCGACGATGACGAAATTCAACGCGGCTGGGCCACCGCTCCAAGGCGTTGTCGTAGGCGCGCATCGCGCCGATCCAGTCGCGCTTGCGCTCGAGATCAAGCGCGCGTTCGAGCACTTCGTCGGCGCTCTCGGCGCCGGCGGACGCGGACGGCGCCGCGCTGGTTGTCGGAACCGCCGGCGCGACCGTCTTCGCCGCCGGAGCGTCGTCGCCGCGGGCCGTTCGCGCGAGCCGCGACTCGGGACCCATCGGCGCGAGAAACAGGCCGAGGAAAAACACCCACGCCGGTCCGCGCACTCGCCGGCTTCGCATTGCAATCGCATCAAGTTGCATCGAACCGAGACCTCCCACCGCGTCAAGGAGACGACGTGCGACGGGATTTCGGCGAGCTTCTCGGCGTCGACTTCAAAGGACCTGGGGCGATCGTCCCGCAACGGGGATTCCACGAATCCACGCAGGGGTCCGTCGCGGGGAGGGGTCCTCGAAAACGTCCCGAGGCCGCCGTGCTCCGTCCGCGCGCCGCTCCGTCGTTGCTGTTCAGGGTTGCTCCGTCATCGTCCGGGCGGCCGCGATCGCAACGTCGGCGCGGACCCCGCAAAATTAAAGGGGCCGCGCGACGGTGATTCTCGGTCCGACACGTCGCCGCGGCTCCTCGCGACGACCTGTGAAGTCGAGTATAACACACTCTTTACTGAACGAGTCCGGAGCCGCCCAGGTTCGCGGACAATCAAACCGCCGCGTGGACGACACGCGCCAGGTCGCGCTCGACGGCGCGAGCGAATTCGGCCGCGTGCGACAGAAATCCGATGTGCCCCGCCCCTTCGATGCGGACAAAGCGCCCGTCGGGCAGCCCCTCGGCGAGCTCACGCTGGCGGGCTGGCGGCACCACGACGTCCCGCGCACCGGCGATCACGAGCGTCCGCGTCCGCACGTCGTCGAGACGATCGCTCAGGTCGAGCGACTCAACCAGCGCCAGACGCCTCGCCAAGACGCTCTGGTCCGTGTCCCAGCAGCGCTCGACCACAAAGTCGACCAGCGGCCCCGGCTGAGGAATCCCGCCGTGCAGTAAATTGAAGAATTGGTTCACGAAGCCGCTGTCGCTCGGGATCACGAACCGCTCCAGAACTCGACGCGCAATCGAAGCCGCCAGCGAGTGTCGAAAGCGAGCCTCCACCCCCGTCACGATTAAGGAGGTCAGCCCATACGGACGCCGCGACGCAAGTTCGAGCGCGATCGCCCCGCCGAACGACAACCCCAGCACCGACGGACGCTCCAGCCCGAGATGGTCGATCACCATCGCCACATCGGCCGCGAAGTCGCCGATATCATCCACCCGCCCGCGTCCGTAAGGAAAGCGATCTCCCCGCAGGCCGACGAGCGTGACCTCATGCGTCGCGGCCAAGTGCCGAGCCAACGGCGCCGCGAGACGCCAACCACCGGCCAGACCAGGCACGATCACCAGCGAGGGTCCGCTCCCCACTTGCACAACATCCACCCACTCGCTGTCAACTCGAACCAGGTGCGTTCGGGCTTCCGGCAACTCGGCGGCGAACCGCCGACTGATTTCCCGATGTGGTGAGAGTCTCATGATGACGTACCGCTTGCCTCTAGGTGTCGAGCCGCGGAGCGGGGGAGTTCCAAACGCTGTTGAAGTGAAAGGCACATCGCGTACCAACCTGCGGCTCGCTCCGAATTTTATCGTCGGCACGGCTTCGCAAGCACCTCGGCGGCGACGGGCAGCATCGTTCGTCAGCGCCGATCGACGAGCGCCGAAGCGCCGAACGACGCCGAAAAGGCGACCCTGCAGGCTTCGGCGCACACCCCAAATCGCCTAGGCGGCAATATCGCCGAGAATATGCGAGACTTAGGAGGTTTGGGTCAAATTACGGCAGTGAGGAAACGATGAAGACGACCCGCGAAACCGCGCTCGATTGCGAAGACTTGGTGTAGACCAACCACCTCATCGTCGCGGCTTCGACCTGATCGATGAAGCCGATCAATTCAGGGGTTCGTCGGTTTTCGGCGCTGATTTCGTTAACGAAACCCTTGCATTTCGTCGCCGGGGGGCTAGTCTGAGTGAACCTCCGTGATGAACTAGCCTTGATTTCCGGGATTCCTCCATTTCGATGCACCGTGACGCTGAGTCATCCCTTGTTGGGCCTGATCGCTTCGACGAAACGCGCGAGCAGATTGCTCCCCGCGTCGAGTCCACGCCGCGCGGCGATCGGATTCGACGTGCTTTCGTGTTTGGCTTCTCGGCGTTGGTGTTGATCTACTCGTTCAGCGTGCTGACCGTCATTGCGTGGATGGGCGAGATCGGCGTCCGTTGTGTCTTGACGCTGGAGATCCGCGAGCCTGTTTCGCCGGCCTATGCGTGGTCGCCCGCGCCGCCCGAGGTCGGCTCGGTGCTCCAGTCGATCGGCCCGTTCAAGTTCCGTCATTACTCCGATTTCGTACAGGCGCTGAAGTGGCTGGGGGGGCGTGTCGGTCGGCCGGTCGAGGTGACCTGGCTCGAGCCCGCGCACGGCGACTCGGCGCCGCGGTTGATGACCGCGGAGGCAACGGTCCGACATCGACCCGCCGGCGAATACCTAGCCTCGGTCGTCTGGTTTTTGCAGGAAATGTTCATCTTCTTTATCGGGGGATGGGTGTATTGGAAGCGGCCGCGGGACGACTCGGCGCGGCTCTTCTTTTGGCTGTGCATCGTGACGGTCGGCGCGTACATGGGCGGCTATCACTGGACCGAGGACGTGGTCGAGCCGCTCTTGATCTTCCCGTTCGCGGCTTTCGCGCTCTACGTCCCGATCGTGAATCTGCACTTTTATCTCGTCTTCCCGGTGATGAATCCGTATTTCGCGCGGCATCGGCGGGCGATGTTGGCGACGCTTTACGGGGTGCCGACGATCTATCTGGGGGCACTCTGGACTGCGATGGCGCGGGCGCGCTGGTTCGGCGACCGCTCCGAGGCCGACGTCGTCGCGTCTTTGCACGCAATCCGCGACCTTTCCTACGTTTACATTGGTCTTTCGGTCGTCGTGTTCGCGCTCTGCATTGTGTCGCTGGCGCTGAGTTTTCGACGCGCGGTCACGCGCACGCAGCGGAATCAGGCGCGTTGGATCTTGTTGGCCGCGCTTGGGGGTGCGTTCTTCATCGGACTGCTGTTGCGGCAGGTGCTGATGAATCCGTCGATCCTCGGGCGCGAGGCCGCCGCCTGGCCGATGTTCGCCGTCTCGATGCTCTTCACGATCGCGTACGCGCTCAGCATCACGCGTTATAAGCTGATGCAGGTTGAGGAGATCGTGAATCGGAGTCTGGCCTACGCGGCGCTGAGCGTGACGGCGGGCTTAATTTATTCAGGGGTTTTGCTGCTGGGCGGGATGGTGATCGGCGAGCGGGTGTTCGCGACCGGCAGGACGGTGAGCGGGGCGTTGACGGCGGGCCTGACGGTCGTTTTGATCTTGGTCGTGCTGGAGGTGATGCGGAAGCGATTCCAGGCGGTGCTCGACCGCCGTTTCCACCGCGATAAGTACAAGCTCGACCAAGCGATGAAGAAGATGCGGCTCGCGGTGGGAAGCCTGGTCGACCGCGGGACGCTGGCACGTCGACTGTTGGAGTCGGCGTCGGAGGTGATGCGGCTCGACTGGGGCGCGATCTATTTATCCGAGGCGGCCGGCGAGCCCTTCCGGCTGGCGGCTTATCACGGGACGCCGCCCGACGACGACTCGATCGCGCTCGACAACCCGTTGGTCGCGCGGCTCCGTCAGTCTTCGAGCCTGCGCGCGGCGGCGACGATGGGATTGACGGAGTCGTCGGACGCGGCGACCGACGCGATGATTCGGCTCGGCGGCGAGGCCGCGGCGGCGCTCGAAGTCGACGGCGACCTGGCGGGCTTGATCGTCCTCGGCCCGAAGCGCAGCGGCCTGCCGTACGAGGAAGAGGAGATGGTCTTTCTGGGGGCGCTCAGCTCGGTGGCGTCGCTGGCGGTGCATGCCGCGGAAATCCAAGACACGCTCGCGAAGTTGAATTCGGAGCTGAGGCACAAGGTCGAGAAAATCGCGGAGCAACAGCGTCGGATCTTGATTTTACAGGGGCAGTTGAGCGACAAGGCGCGCGGCGTCGTCGAGGGCGAACAACCTTCGGACGCCTCGACGACTTCGGCTCTCGAACACTCCACGACGGTCGAGCCGCCGAGCGTTTTCGGCCGAATCAAAGGCTCAAGCCCGGCGGTCCGACGAATGATCGAGCCGGCGCGGAAGGTCGCGTCGAGCACGTCCGCGGTCCTGATTCGCGGCGAAACCGGTACCGGCAAGGAGCTGCTCGCGGAGGCGATTCACGCGACGAGTCCGCGCGCGCTGCGGCCGTTCGTGAAGGTTCACTGCGCGGCGCTCTCGCAGAACTTGCTCGAAAGCGAGCTGTTCGGTCACGTCCGCGGGGCGTTCACCGGGGCCGACCGCGACCGCGTCGGGCGCTTCGAGCAAGCCGACGGCGGCACGCTTTTTCTGGACGAGATCGGCGACATCAACCTCGAGATCCAGACGAAGCTGCTGCGTGTCCTGCAGGAAATGTCGTTCGAGCGCGTCGGCAGCTCGCAGCCGATTCAGGTCGACGTGCGCGTGATCGCCGCGACGCACCAGGATCTCGAGACGCTCATCGAGGCAGGCCGTTTCCGCGAGGACCTGTACTATCGACTCAATGTCTTTAGCCTCGAGACGCCCCCTCTGCGCGACCGCAAGGACGACATCTTCGAGTTGGCGGTGCACTTCATGGGGGTACACGCGCGGCGCGTCGGCAAAGTGATCACGCACCTCGACGAAGAGGCCGTCGAGGCGCTGACCGCGCACGACTGGCCGGGGAATATCCGCGAGCTCGAGAACGTCGTCGAACGCGCGGTCGTGCTCTCCGACGGCCCCGCGCTCACGCTCGACGACCTGCCGCCGACGGTCCGACGTCCGCATTCGCCCCGACGCCGCCCGCGCATGCTCGTGACCGCGTCCGGCGCCTTGGCGACGCACGCCGAGGCGGACTCCGTAACCTCGAAGGCCGCGCGACGCTCCGACGGGTCAAAGTCCGCGCTTCACTCCTGGCAAACTCCTGACGACGTGCACGACCCCGATCACGCCGGCTACGAGCGCAAACGCCTCCTCGAAGCGCTCGACGACGCCGGCGGCAACAAGGCCCGCGCCGCGAGGCTGCTCGGCATCCCGCGCAGCACGCTTTGCAGCCGGCTCAAAAAACACGGGCTCGAGTGACAGGCGTTTCATCAAATCCACGCGGGCCGGCGGCTCGGAACGAAGTCGCGATCGAGCGGAACGGCGCCGCGATCACTCCGCGCCTTCGACCTTGTCGAGCCGCAAGAGCGAGGCGTTGCGCGTCTTCATGATCGTTTTTATGCCTTGCGCGACGGTCGTCATCTCGAGCGACTCGTCGAAGTTCGAGCCGGTCATCCGGCCTTCCTTCGGGTCGAAGTAAAAGCCGCCCGCGGTCTTCTGGTTCGTGATTTCGAGTTGCAGGCTCTTGTCGGCGGCATCGTCGGGAACCACCGACACCTTCGTCTGGAGCGCGATCTTGTCGAGGCCCGGCTTGTCGGCCGCGGGACCGTCATACGTATAGATGCGTTCAAATTTCAGCGACCCGATCGGCGGCCGCGGCGTCGTGCTCGACTTCGTCCAAGTCTTGCCCTTTTCGATCTCGCCGACCGGCAGCTCTTGGCTCGACTGCTGGATCATTTTCTTGAGCGCATCCTCCGTAAAAGCGCCGCCGGCGGGCTTGCCCCCCGCGCCCTCGGGATCCTTGCTCGCGTCCTTCAGCGCCGACGTCAGCGACTTCGGCACGACGATCTCGCTGAGCGCCCCGCTCGGCGACATCCGATACGAAAACGGCTGGCCGACGAGCGCCTTCCAAACCGCAAGCGATTCGGCGGCGCCCGGCGTGTCGGGCATCTTGCCGTCCTTCGAGTCGTAAATGTATTTCCCGAACGGCGACTTCACCGACGTGATCACATGGTCGATCGTCTGTTCCAGTACGCCGGTGCCGTTCGCCTCGACGCTCTTGACCTTCCACGTCATTTCGATGGTTTGCGTCGAATCGACCGCAAGCGCACGACCGTCCTCGGTCTCGACTCGCTGCGAAATTGTCTGCTCCATTGTGTAATGCAACGTCAAGCCGGGCTTGAACTTCCAGCGCAGCTCGGCGGCGCGGGCAGACGCCGTCGCGGACGCGACGAGGCACGCCGCGGCCAGGCATCCCAAGAGTAATCGACTGTTTCGGCCTTGCTCCGTCCTCATCGCACGCCTCCTCGGTTTCGATCGTTCGACGACGAATCGTCGAACCGCGATCGCAACGCAACCGCGCATTCATACGCCGGAGCGAACGGGCATCCTCCCGTCGCCGCAACTAGCGCCAGCATAATCCAACCTCGCTCCCGCGGCCAGACGAGTGCGCGAGGCAGGGGGGGCGTCTGACCCGTCGACCGGCGGGAAGCGAAAACAAAGTCCAACCACGGTCTTTGAGGTTTACGCGGGGCTTACTCGGCGGGGCTGTCAGCGCCGCTCGGGATTCTGCCGCAACTCTCGAATCTCGGCTTGGAGCCGCTCGTTCTGGCGTCGCAGTTCTTGAATCTCGGCCGTCCTCGGATCGCGATCGCCCGGACGGTGCATCTCCCCGGCAAGCCGTTCCTTAGCCTCTCGGAGGTCGCGCTCCATCAGCTCGGCCTTCTCCATGAGCTTCATCGCCAGGTCATGGACTTCGGCCGCCTTGAGGTTCTCGGCGGCGACTCGGATGTGGTGGATACGTCGAGCCACCTCCTCGATGCGGCGCACCTGAGCCTCGAAATCGGGACGGGGCCGACGTGAGGCGTCGAGTCGCTCGCTGACGGCGTGAAGCTCCCGCTCCGTCCCGGCGATCCGCTCACGGACTTCCGCCCGTTCCCGCTCCACGGCATCCGCCTCGGAGAGCTTCTTCTGCCTGGCGAGCAGGTCATGCAGCCGCTCTTTGAGCTGCCCAAGCTCCCGTTCCAAGTCGGGATTAGGCTGTGCTTGCCTGCTCTCAGGCTCTCGCCGTTGTGCTTCACGAACGGGTTCCCGCGCCTCCGCCCCACCTCGTTCCGACGGCGCAGCTGCCTCCTTCCGGTGCGGTCTCGCCTGATCTCGCGGTTCATCCCGCGCCCAGGCTCCCGGCGTGTTTGATCCCGCCAGCAAGAGCCCGATCGTCACTGCTTTCGAAATCGTCCGCGTCATGGTTGTTCCCCCTGTGTCTCGATCCTGGAGCCATCGCTTGCGAGGGCCGCGTCCGACTTGCGCCCTCGGCTCGATGATAATCGTTGCGGCGAGTGCGCGGCAGTAGGTCGCCGAGCAGTTCGAGTTCAGGCCCGAGCGAGTCGTCAGGAGCGCGATGTGGAGTCAACCTCGCCGGTGTCGGCGTTGCGATAGCCGGGAAGTTCGCCGAGCGCACGGCGATAACCCGACGAACGCACGACGTCGAGCAAGGCTTCGATGCGCGGGTCGTGCACGATCTCGCCGTGAAAACACAGGTCGTACGCCTCCTCGCGGACGCCGAGGAAGTCGAGGCCGGCCTCTTCGCTGACCAGCCTCAGGCAAACGCCGAGGTCGCCCCAGCCGCTTTTGACCGCCTCGGCGACGCCGCGGTGGTCGGTCGCGGTTCTTCGCGGGGTTCGGGCCTCGCCGAGTAAGTCGTCGAGACATTGGCGCGCGCCCGAGCCCGGCTCGCGTCCCACCCAGCGCAGCTTTGAACGGACCGCTGCGTCGACCGACGTGAGCTTCAAACGCGGCGCGGCCGCGACCCCCTCCTCCCAACGCGCCACCCGCAGCAGTCGATAGCCTTGTCCGAGCAATTCACGCACGACCGCCGCGTTGCCGCCGGGCGCGTCGGCGTGCGCGAGATGTACGCCCGCGACGTGTACCAAGCCCGCTCCCAACAACGCCAGCGCCTGGCGGCTCGGACGTTGCAGCGCGATCAATCGGACCCCCGCGGTCTCGGCGAGCGCGCTCGCGAGCAGCCCGACGGCGGGATCGCAACTCGCGGCGATCAGCGTCCGCGCGGGGTCGAACGCCGCGCCTTCGACGAGCGTCCCGTCGATCAAGACGCCGTCGTGCGGCACGACCCCAAGCGGCGTCGCCTCGACCGGATACAGACGCACGGCGCCGTCGACCTCGGCCCGCCAATAACGGCACTTCGCGCGCGTCGGCGGCCAAGCCCAGGTCGGCTCGGAGGAACCCGAACGCCGGAGCCGAAAGACATCCTCGACGCGGCACTTGAACGCCGAGGCGAGCGCCAGCGCCGCCGCCGTCGAAGGCACCAGTCGGCCGGTTTCAATCGCGCTGACCCCCGCGCGCGACAGTCCCGCTCGACGCGCCAGCTCGTCCTGCGACCAGCCCAGCCGCGTCCGTCGCTCGCGAACCAAATTCTCGATCGCGACCGCGTCCTCGTCCGCTTCCGTCATGATCACGTCAACCTAACGAGGCGTCGGTCCCGGTCGCAAGTCG
>JAJYDB010000328.1 GCA_021777845.1 Planctomycetota bacterium | reverse complement strand
GTCGTGATCGAGCACGACGCGGACGCCGGCTCGAAAGCCTGGATGATGATCGCTTGGCTCGCGACCAGGCTCGGCTGGACCCTGACCGACGCGGCTTCGAAACGCGGGCAGCCGCCGTCGTGGCGCTTCGACTCGCCCTCGGGACAAGTGCTCGCGCACACGCGCGTCTCGGATCGGAAAGAACACACGATCCGAACGATGTCGATCGACTGCCGAATCGGCGACCTGCCCGCGACGATCAGATTCGCGCGCGAAGGGACGTCGCGGATCGGTGTTCATGTCGAGGGGGGCGACCGCGCCTCGCCGCCGCGCGTCGTGGCCGCACCCTACCCGAGCCGCGCCGCGCTCGTCGCCGCCGCGCTCCAAGACCTCGAGGCCGACCCGAACCTCGTCGCCGCCGTCGAGAAGACGTCCCGTATGTCCGCGGCGCTCGCGAAACGGCCGTAGCCGCACCGACCCGCGCCCGTGCAGCGACCCGCCGGCTCCGCATGCTGCCTGCGCGGTCGTCGCGCCGTCGACCATCGAGAGTGACTGATGTCAACGTCGGAACACGACCGAATCAAAGAGATCACCGACGACTCGAGCGGCTGGCGTCGCTGGGGTCCGTATGTCTCCGACCGCGCCTGGGCCACCGTCCGCGAAGATTACAGCGAGAACGGCGACGCTTGGGATTATCTCACCCACGACCTCGCCCGCAGCAAGGCTTACCGTTGGGGCGAGGACGCCATCGCGGGCCTCTGCGACCGCTGGCAGTTGCTCGTCTTCGCCTTCGCCTTCTGGAACGGACGCGACCCCATCCTGAAGGAACGACTCTTCGGCCTCGGCTCAAACGAAGGCAACCACGGCGAAGACGTCAAGGAGTACTATTATTATCTGGATAACGTGCCCACGCACTCGTACATGAAGTTTCTTTACAAGTATCCGCAGGCTGAATTCCCGTACGACCGCCTCGTCGAGGAAAACCGTCGTCGCACGACCGCCGACCCCGAATTCGAGCTGATCGACACCGGCGTTTTTGACGACGATCGTTATTTCGACATCGTGATCGAATATGCGAAGGTTACGCCGAAAGACATCTGTATTCGCTTGGAGGCCTTCAACCGCGGCCCCGAAGCCGCGGCATTGCACGTCCTGCCGCACCTCTGGTTTCGCAACTTGTGGTCGTGGTCCGACGAGCACAAGCCCGAGCCGAGCATCGCGCTCGAACCCGGCGGCCCCGGTTTCGTGAAGCTCGCGACGCACGACCCCGACCTGAAAACGTTGGCGACGATGCAGGTCCGCCTGCAACTCGAGCCGCGCTTCCTGTTCGCGCCCGAAGGCGGCGCGCCTCTGTTTACCGACAACGAGACGAACCGTCCGCGCGTCTTCGGCCCCGGCCATTTGAATCGCAAGCCGTTCGTCAAGGACGCGTTTCATCGCAAGATCGTCCACGGCGAGAATTGCGTCAACCCGCGACTCGTCGGCACCAAGGCCGCCTTGCATTACACTTTCGACGCCGTACCGCCGGGCGGCTCGGTCGTCCTGCGCCTGCGTTTCGGCGACGACGGCGCGCTCGCGCAACCACTCGACGACGTCGACGCCGTCGTCAAAACCCGCCGCGACGAGGCCGACGATTTCTACAAGACGATCGCGCCGCCGCAATTGACCGACGACGAACGCGCCGTCCACCGACAGGCTCTCGCCGGTCTGCTCTGGTCAAAACAAAGCTATTTGTATGACGTGTGCGTTTGGCTCGACGGCGATGATCCCCGCGACCCGCCCCCCGCCGGCCGCGGCGCGATCCGCAACGGACGCTGGCGACACCTCAACTCGATGCGCATCATGACCGTCCCCGATAAGTGGGAGTACCCGTGGTTCGCCGCGTGGGACCTCGCGTTTCAGGCGGTCGTGTTCGCCCTCGTCGACGGCGAATTCGCAAAGCATCAGCTCTGGATCCTCCTCTTCGAACAGTTTCAGCACCCCGACGGCCAAATTCCCGCGTACGAATGGGAGTTCTCCGACCTCAACCCCCCCGTCCACGCGTGGGCCGTCTGGCGCGTCTACAACATGGACCGCATCCGCTCGGGAAAAGCCGACCGCGACTTCCTCGAACGATGCTTTCATAAACTTCTCATTAACTTTGCGTGGTGGGTCAACAAAATCGACCCGCGCGGCAACAATATCTTCGAAGGCGGATTCCTTGGCCTCGACAACATCACCGTCTTCGACCGCAGCACCCCGTGCAAAGACGGCGGCGTCCTCGAACAGTCCGACGCCACCGGCTGGGTCGGCATGTTTTGCCTCGTCCTGATGAGGATCGCTCTCGAATTATCCAAAGACAATCGAGTCTACGAAAGTTTGGCCACCAAGTTCTTTCAACACTACACGTACGTCGCGCTCGCCATGAAAAAGATGGGCGGCCGCGACTACCAACTCTGGGATCACGACGACGGCTTTTTTTACGACGTCATGAGCTATCCCGACGGGTCTTACCGCAAGCTTCGCGTCCGCTCGATGGTCGGCCTCATTCCGCTCTTCGCCGTCGAGCGACTCGAAGTCGATTGGATCGAGCCGTTCAAAGAGTTCAAGGCAAACCTCGAATGGTTCCTCGAGTTCCGCAAGGAACAAGTCCGCGACGTCGTTCACACCGTCGAACGCGACGGCAAGATTACACACGTGCTCACAATCTTGGACTTGGATCAGATCAGGCGAATCTGCGAACGCGCCGTCGACCCGCGCGAGTTCGCCTCCGGCCTGGGAGTGCGCAGCCTCTCGAAATGGCACGAGCACTATCCGTTCGAGTACGACGGCCGCATCGTCGGTTACGAGCCCGCCGAGTCGCACGAACGCATCAAGGGGGGCAACTCGAACTGGCGCGGACCAATCTGGTTCCCAACGAATTTTCTCCTCATCGAGTCGCTCCGCAAACTCGGCACCGCGTTCGGAAACACGGTCGGCGTCGTCACGCCCGCGTCCGGAGGCGACCCGCTCTCGTTCCCCGACATGGCCCATATCCTTGCGGATAATTTGATGAGCATCTTCCTCAGAGACCCTTCGGGACGACGCCCCGTCTTCGGCGGTGCGAGCAAGTTTCAAGACGACCCGCACTGGCGCGATCATCTCCTGTTTTACGAGTACTTTCACGGCGACAACGGCGCGGGCCTGGGCGCTTCGCACCAAACCGGCTGGACATCGCTGGTCGCGTCGCTCATCGATGAATGGAGGCGGCCGTGAGTCCCCGAGACGAGCGTCGGTCGCGTCGAGATCACGCTGCCGATACTCGGTTGAAGTTGGTCGAGAACGTCGTTGACCTGCGCGTCGCGGTAGATGCTGCGCGCGCATCGGGCCGGACCGTCGCGCTTGTCCCGACCATGGGCGCGCTACACGACGGCCACGCAAGGCTGATCGAAGAGGCGCGCGCGGCCGATCCCGACGCGCTCCTCGTCGTCACGATTTTCGTGAATCCAACCCAATTCGGACCCAACGAGGATTTCGGACGCTACCCGCGTACCATCGACCACGACCTGATCGTCTGCGGTCGCGCGAACGCCGACCTCGTCTTCGTCCCCGACGTCGAAACAGTCTACCCCGGCGGGATCGACCAACCCGCGTGCGTCGTCGAACCTCCCGCATCGCTTGCCACCGTGCTCGAAGGCGCGATCAGGCCGGGGCACTTTCGAGGTGTCGCCACCGTCGTCCTCAAACTCATTAATTTAGCACACCCTCAGGTGGCTTATTTTGGTCGGAAGGATTATCAGCAACTCGTCGTGATCAAGCGCATGGTGCGCGACTTCCACCTGAATGTGCTCATTCGCGAGACTGCCACGGTGCGCGAACCCGACGGACTCGCCTTAAGCAGCCGTAATCGTTATTTAAGCGACGACCAGCGTTCCGCGGCGGTCGTCCTATGGCATGCGCTGCAAGCTGCAACCGCGGCGGTCGCCTCCGGCGAGCGCGACGCCGATCGGGTTCGACAGATTCTTCGCGCCGCGATAGACTCGACCCCGGCGGCGAAGCTGGATTACGCCGAGGTTGCCGACGCCTCGACGCTCGAACCGATCGATCGCCTGCTCGTTGAGCGTCCCGCCGTCGCTTTGATCGCGGCACGACTCGGGGCGACGCGATTGATCGACAACGTCGCGCTCGATCTGCCGTCGTAACGGTTCGAGAAGACTCGTTACCCCTTTTTATCGCGAGGTTGCGACACTTTTATCGATGCGAGTCCGAGTTCTAAAAAGCAAGCTCCACCTGGCGACGGTCACCGCCGCGTCCCTGGAGTATCACGGCAGTCTCACGATCGACCCCGACCTGATGGACGCGGTCGGCCTCCTGCCGTACGAGGCAATCGTCGTGAGCAACCTCGCAACCGGTGATAGGGCAGAGACTTACGTCTTGCCCGGCAAACGCGGTGCGGGTCAAATCGAACTCAACGGCGCGATGGCGCGGCTCGGCGCGCGCGGCGACCGCGTGATCG
>JAJYDB010000327.1 GCA_021777845.1 Planctomycetota bacterium | reverse complement strand
AACGCGGCGGCCTCGCGCTGCAGCTTCACGAGCCAAAAACGCGGCGTTTCGGCGCGGTCGGCCTCGGAATAGCGGAAGATCCGCGGACCCACGTTCGGGATCTCGACGTCCACCTCGCCGCCGTCGCGACGCAACGTGCGCAAGACCTCGTCGTAATTCGCCTCGCCGTCAATGAACCGCGCCGCCGCCTCGACGTGACCCACGCTCTTCACCCGCACCCGTCGGTACGTCGGCCGCGCCAAAAACGAAGCCTCGCGCGCGTGCGGGTCGGCGGCGCAAGCGGCGTCGCCCGCCTCGATCTCCCAACGTAAATAGCCGGTGCGGATCATGTGCGGAGGTGCGGACGGGTGCGTGCGAGCGGGTCAACCCCCTTGGATCGCGGGCACAAGCAGAATCTCAGGCGCGGACGCGTCAAAGCCGCGGATCGGTCGCGACCGCCCCGGCCCGTCGAGCCGAAACGCCAGCCGACCCGGCGTCAAATTCGCGGCGAACGCCGCCTCGGCCTCCGCCACGCTCTCCGGACGTCGCACGTCCCACTCCGCCAGGCACAAGTCGCCGTGCCCCGTTTTGAGCAGCCGCAGCTTTGCCATCGCCCGCCTCGTCTTCCGCGAGAAGCCACCCAAATCACGCCGCGACCACGCGCCGCGACCTCCAACCCCGCGGGACCGTCGCCGATCCCGCCTCCATATCCTATACCACTCGGACCAACGCGGCCAGGGCGATCAACCCCGGAACCCCTCCCTCCTCCGTCCCTCCGCCGCGTTCTAAAACCCCGAACCGGTAGGGTGTACGCGCGGCGAGTCGTTTCAAGCTAAGATGAAGGTGGACCCACGCCTCTTCAATTCATCCACGCGGGATCAATCATGTTCGAGCCCCAGACGACGCGGTTCTGGCAGGCGGCCTCGCAAAGCGGCCTCGTCGACGCCGCCGCCCTGCAAGCCTGCTGGGACTCGATCCCCGTCGAAAAACGAACCGCCGAACATATCGACCGCCGCATGGCACGCGCCGCCATCCAAAACGGCTTCCTCACCCTCTGGCAAGGTCAACAACTCCTCGCCGGACGCTCCACCGGCTTCCTCATCGGCCGCTACGTCCTCCTCGACCTCATCGGACAAGGCGGCATGGGCCGCGTCTATCTCGCCAAGGATTCCCGCCTCAACCGCCGCGTCGCCATCAAAATCCTCTCGCCCGACCGCATCAACAACGTCCGCGCCATCGCACGCTTCCAACGCGAGGCACGCGTCGGCGCCCAGCTCCAACACGAAAACCTCGTCCGCATCTACGACGAAGGCGAGTCCAACGGCAAGTGCTACCTCGTCATGGAGTACATCGACGGCAAAACCATCGGCGCCATGATCGGCGAAGGCGGCCCCATGCCCTGGCCCATGGCCGCCCGACTCACTCGCCAAGTCGCCCTCGGACTCGAACACGCCCAGCAAAAAGGACTCATCCACCGCGACGTCAACCCCTACAATATCCTCGTCACCCGCGACGGCGTCGCTAAACTCACCGACCTCGGCCTCGCCATCGACCTCGCCGAAACCAACAACGTCACCCGCGACGGTGCCACCGTCGGCACCTTCGACTACGTCTCCCCAGAACAAGCTCGACACTCGCACTCCGTCGATACCCGCAGCGATATCTATTCGCTAGGATGTACGATCTATCATATGATCGCCGGCCGAGTGCCGTTCCCCTGCGTCGGGCTCGCCGAAAAACTCTACGCCCACCAAATGAGCGACCCCGAACCCCTCGCGAGCGTCGTCCCCGGCACACCCGAGGAACTCTCGCGCGTCGTCGCCAAAATGATGCGCAAATCCCCCGACGAACGCTTCGCCTCCCCCCAAGAACTCGCCCTCGCCCTCGAAGCCTTCGACCACGATTACGATACCCCTGCCTCCCTCTCCCGATCCCTCGACGAAACCGACGAACGCCGACCTGAATTCCAACCAGCCACCGCCGTGACCCACATTACGCGAACCCCGCGACCTCACAAACCCGCCGGCAGCGACGAAACCGTCATCCTCCCCAGCCCCAAAACTCCCCCCACCCCACCCCTCGCCGTACCCCCTGCTCAGGTGCCGCTTTTCTCAGACCTTGCAGCTTCCCACGCCGCGCTCGGCAACGCCCCCCCCACCGCCGCCGAACCCATCCCCTTCTTCCCCGACCTCACCGCCGGTTCCGCCGCGAATTCCAACGAAACCCCCGCAACCACCCCACCAAAGCCCGCCAAATCCTCCAAAAAATCCCCCGAGCACCCCCCCAAACCCGCCCCCGTCGCAACCCAGCCCCCACCACCCACACCCGCCGAACCCGAAATCAACGTCGCCGCGATTCTCCAAACCCCCACGCCTCGCGGAGAATCCGATACCCCCGACTTCGCCGCACTCTTTGGAATCTCCGCGGACGCCGCAGACGGCGCAGCCTCCGTAAATGTCGTCAAGCCCGCGGCCCGCGCCGCCTTCGACCTCGGCGTGAACGTCGCCCCGGCCCACGCCTCCACCCCGCAGCCCGCGCCCCCCGTCTCCAAAACTCGACGCACCGAGCCCCCCCCGTCCGCCAACGGCGACTCGACCCCCGCCCCCGCCCCCGAGCCCGCCAAGACCGCCCCCGCGCCGGCGCCGGCCCTCCCCCTCCGCCTCCGCGCGCTCGTCGAAGCGCTCCGCACGCGGCTCAACTTCGAGTCAAACGCCAAATATTACATGATCGGCGGCGGCGCGGCCGCGCTCTTAATCGTCGTCGGCGTCGTCCTCGCGATCGTCATGAAGCGGGGAACATCCCCCGTCCCGACCGTCGAGACCGCACGGTCCGACGTCGCTCCCAACGCCGGCTCGGAGCGCAAAACCACCTCCGCAAAGGCCGGCGGAGCCTCCGCAATCCCGACCGAAGTGCTTGAGGGCAAAGCTTTTGCGGTGCACACCGCCGACGGCGAGATGTTGCTCGAGGCCGACCTTAAGTCCGCGTGCCAGCGAGCGATCGGCGGCAAGGGTTACGTGGAATTCGCGAACGCCGCGCCGTTGGTTTTGAAGGGCAAGGACGCTGTGCTCGCGATCGGCGGTGGACGTTTAACTTGGCGTGCGGCGGCGGGCACGCGGCCGGTGATCGAGGTTGAGCCGAGTGCCGACGCGGCGTTTTTGACGACGCGGACCGACGCGCCGCTGGTGCTCGAGGGGGTCGCGATCGTCGCGAAATATCAGGCCGCGCCCGCGGGCAAGCCGCGTCCGGCGTTGATCGAAGCGGGGGCCGGGGTGACGCTCGACCGCTGTTCGTTCCGCGTCGAGGGGAGCGTCGCGGGTTCGAGGGCCGTCACGGTCGAGGGCTCGAACACCGCCGCGGCGGGTTGCTGGTTCGAGGGTTTCGACCAGGCGATCGACGTCGGTCTTTTTCAAGGCGGCGCGGTTAAATTAACGCAATGCATGTTCGTCCGCGGCAAGGCTGACGACGCGCCGATCGGCTGGGCGTTGCGGACGCGAATGATGGCGGGCGGGGGTCGCTCGAAAACGCCGCGCTCGGTCGTCTTCGACCGTTGCACAGTGCAAGGTCACGGGGTCCTCGACATCGTCGGCTTTTCGCCGGAAGCCCCGCTCAAGGCAAGCCTTACGCAAACCGCCGCGCTCGTCGACACAGTGCTCGCGTGGGAGCCGTCGAAGCCCGAGGTCGAGCTCGACAAGGCATCGCTGCTCTGGACCGGCGTCGACAACCTCTACGACGTGGAGGGCGACAACTGGATGGTCGCCTCCTCGAACGGCGGCGCAGGGCTCCCCGACGGGCCGATCGACCTCCGCGGCTGGTCCAGCCGCATGAATGAACGCGATACCGAGCCGCCCCCTCTCAAATTCGCCGTCAAGCCCGAGAACCTCTCGCAAACGCCCACGCCGCAAGACTTTGCGGTGACCAACAGCACGCTCCGCCCGCGCGGCGCCGACCCCAAATATGTCGGTCCGGGCGCGGAGCGCGCGCCGACTCGATAACCACGCCGCTCCCGCCTCAACCGCGCTCGCGTTGCGCGCCCCATCCCACCGCGCCCGCCATAATCTTTGATGATTTGAGAAAATCTGCCAAAGAAAGCGGCCGGGCGGCGGAACGTCGGGCATGATTGCAACGATAGTAGGCAGTGAGGGGAAGCGCCGTTGCGCCCCGAACCGACCGATCCACTCTCCAACTCCACCTCGCGAGGTTACTCCAATGACCGTTGAACGCCCGAATAAGCCTGACGACGCCGCGTCGCCGCGCAGCAATAAGCGGCACCCCAAGGTCCACAACGACCGCGCCGCGATCAATCGACGCAACGCCCAGAAGTCCACCGGCCCGAAATCGATCGACGGACTGCGTCGGACACGCATGAATGCCATCAAGACCGGCATGACCGCGAAGGTGATCGCGTTGATGCCCGGCGAGGATCCGGCGACATTGCAGGCTGAGATGGATGCAATGACGTCGTTTTACGGACTGCACGACCCGA
>JAJYDB010000326.1 GCA_021777845.1 Planctomycetota bacterium | reverse complement strand
GACCAGGCGTGCGCCGGCAATCCCGATCTGCGCCGCGGGCTGGAGCAGTTGCCGGCCGGCCACGCCCGGAGCGGGAGGCCCCTCGATCGGCCGCCGCTTGCGCCCGGAGAATCCTCAGAGACCGTCGACCTGGCGATGGCACAGGTAGCCGCGGACTACCGACCTGACGAGAGGATGGATACTCTGGGGCACTTGGATTCCATCGCCACCACTGACGTGCAAACGAGCACCTCAACGCCCCCCGACCGACCTGATCGGAGAGGTCCAGCCCGACCGGGCGGCCACGGTCGATCACGCCGACGCCGATGCCACGGCCTCAGTCTTATAAGCATCGGTGCCTCGCTCGCCCCGGGCCTCGAGGGAGGAAGGGATCGGCGCGACCATCGCCGGACTACACACGCTCGTCAAGGTGATCGGCGAAGGGGGTATGGGATCGGTCTATCTGGCAAGCCAAACGGAGCCCGGCGATGGAGCCGACCACCCCAAAAACCTGCCGACTCTCTCCAATCTCGCCCAGGTGTACGAGGGAGGCCGGCAAGCGCCTCGATGCGATCGCCCTGTACTAACGCGTCCGCGACGCCATGACCGCCTGGCTCGGCCCCGATGAGCTCTCCAACCAGACCACGCTCAACAACCTCGCCGTGATGTGCTGAAGGACAAAGCGGCTCGACAAATCCGTGCCGTAGCTTCGAAGAGTTGGTCAAGCGGTGAAAGGCCAAAGGTGGACGCCAAACCCGCAAATACTTTTAAGAATCGGCAAACTCGGAGTGGATTACAAGAATGCCGGCCGGCTCAAGGAGGCGATCCCACTCCGCGAAGCACTCTACCAAGCATCGAAACGTTTCCTGAGTTTCGCGAAGTTGTCAATCCGTTGATCAATAAGTATCAGAGGGCGGCCGACGACGCCAAGCTCGCCGACTTGCTTCGCTAGCGATTGTCGGAGGCTCGAAAATCGCGGCCCAAAGTCAGTCCGGAGCCGGCCGGGATCCTCACCCAACTCGGTCTGAACCTCTTGCAGCAGAAGAAATGGATCGAGGCCGAACCGCTCTTACGCGAATGCCTTGCGATCCGCTAGAAGCAGGAGCCGAAGGACTGGAAGACGGTCACCACGCAATCGCTGCTCGGCGGGTCGCTTCTCCGCCAGACGAAGTACACAGAAGCCGCGTCGCTGCTGCTCAAGGGTTATGAGGGGATGAAACAGCGCGAGAAACGATCCCGCCACAGGCCGGCACCCGTATCCCCGAAGCGCTCGACCGGCTCATTGAACTTTCCACCGCTACGAACAAGCCGGACGACGTCAAGAAATGGCAAGCCTAGCGGGCGAAGTGCCCGAACTCGGCCCCGCCGCCGGGCGAGAAAAAAATGACCTCCTCGTCCGCCTCCGCGCGCGAGCCCGACCACCCGACCTAGTTGGCCAAACACTTGCGCAACTCCCGATGTGGACTCGAGTTACCAGCCGATACGAAATCCGACCAACTCTTGCAACGCGAACAGGCCAATGAGATAGGCAATCAGCCGCGCGGCCATCGACCAAAAATTGGACAGGAGACCCCGCCATGGGTGCGGTTGGTCGAAGTTTGTCAGCCCGCTGCGAAGGGTGATCACCGTCCCCGCGGAGAGCAAGGCCGCTATTGGCAAGACGATAAAGAGCGACTGAGCGGCGTCAATCAGGGACATCGATTCGGACCTCGAAGGGAGAGAACGCGTCCCAGCGATCCGCCCAGATTGAAAAAAGTGACCGCGCCGACGACTTGGGCACGTAGAAGAACTCGCGAACCGAGTACTCACCTGAATCATTGAAGTGCGCGGACCGACCGAATTCAAGTGTCGCCGGCAGTATTCCCAAGCTTTTCGCACCGGTTGCTTCGATTTTGTCGAATTGATTGAATTCAGTGATAGTTTCAGTGGATCGGAGGCCTTGCTTCAAGGGTTTGATCGGCGGGGAGGCGGAAGAGTTCACGGGCGTTGCGAGTCGTTGCCGAGGCGAGGACGGCCGAGTCGAGGCCGCGGATCTCCGCCAACTTCAGCGCGGTGTGCGCGACGAATGCCGGCTCGTTGCATTCGCCGCGATGAGGGACGGGAGCGAGGTACGGGCTGTCGGTCTCTACGAGCAAACGGTCGAGCGGGACTGTGGCGGCGGCTTCGCGCAGCGAGTCGAGCGCCTTGTTGGCGAAGGTGATCATCCCGGCGAACGAGAGGTGCAGTCCAAGCGCGACAAGGTCGCGGGCCTCGTCGGAGTTCCCGGTGAACGAATGCAAGACGCCTCGAATCGGAAGTGCCAGAGCGGCGAGATGGTCAATGACGTCGCGCATGCAGTCGCGGCTGTGAATCACGACGGGTAAGTCGCAGGCGGCGGCGAGCTCGAGGTGACGCGTGAACCGGTCTCGCTGGAGATCGAAGGGGGTCTTCTTCCAATAACGGTCGAGGCCGGTCTCGCCGATCGCGACCACACCCTCGGCTGCGGCAAGTCCGACGACGCGGTCCCAATCAGCGTCGAAGGACTCGGGCGCCTCGTTCGGATGGACGCCCACGGCCGCGAAAACTCCGGGATGCTTCTTGCAAAGTGCGACGACCTCGGTGCTGTCGGCGGCGTTGGTGCCGATCGCTACAACCTGCTCAACGCCCGCGGCACGCGCGCGCCGCAAGACCCAGTCGAGGTCGGCGTAGCGGGCGTCGGCGAGATGCGTATGCGTGTCGATGAACAGTCGTGGAGGACCCGCGACGGAATCTGTCGGCATGGTTGCAACCAACTCGGGTCTTGAGACGCTCGAAACCATCAAGAACGCGGTGCGGTCGCGCTTCGGGGAACTACTGCGAGACCCATTGGAATCGCATCGTAGCCGCTTGACAGACGTATCATTGCATTGTTAAGCTAATTTCCTTGGGAATCAAGGTAACTGGACAGTTGATTCTCAAGGGTTGCTCAACGACTGTTGAACGACGCTGCTGGGTGCGTCCGCGCCGGGCGGTAGTCGACAGTTGCGAGGGGCGTGGTCAAGGGTTGGCGCATCGCGGCACGAAACCTGGACTTCGCCCGACCGAGGGGCGTAGTTTTCCTGGATTCGGGTTCGCTTCGCGGTCCAACCCCGTTCGTTTCCAGGGGCGACCGGTCCACGAGGAGTCCTCATGAGCGTCGATCTGGTTCGGATTGTCGACAGCATTCACCGCGATAAGAACATTGCGAAGGATGTGCTCTTCGAGGGCATTCAGACTGCGCTCGCGACGGCTGCCAAGAAGCATTATCCTGAAGCCGGCGAGATTTCGGTTACCATCGACCCCGACTCGGGTTCGATCAACGCCGTGCGCGACGGCCGACCGATGGACCCGACCGAGTTGGGCCGGATCGCCGCCCAAACCGCGAAACAAGTGATCATTCAGAAGATCCGTGAGGCCGAGCGCGACAGTCTGTTCGAGGAGTTCGAGGATCAGCGGGGCGACCTTGTTACTGGGACGATCCAGAGGTTCGAGGGAGGAGCCGTACTTGTCAATTTAGGCAAGACCGACGCCTTGTTGCCGCGCAGCGAGCAGATTCCTGGGGAAAGCCACCATCCCGGCGAGCGTATCAGGGCGGTGATTTTGGATGTCCGGAAGGTCGGCCAGCGGGTGAAGATTATCCTCAGCCGGACGCACCCCGACTTTGTCCGCCGGCTGTTCGAGCTTCAGATCCACGAGATTGCCGATCAAGTGATCGCGATTCGGGCGCTGGCTCGCGAAGCGGGCTATCGTTCAAAGGTGGCGGTGTCGTCGATCGACGCGAAAGTCGACGCCGTCGGAGCGTGCGTCGGGGTGCGGGGAACCCGGATCAAGAACATCGTCGATGAACTCGCGGGCGAACGGATCGACATCGTGCGTTGGAATGAGTCGCTGCAAGTATTGATTCCAAACGCTCTTCAGCCTGCCGAGATTGAAGAAGTGATGCTCTGCCAGCTTCTTGGCCGGGCGATTGTCCTGGTTCGCGAGGATCAACTTTCGCTCGCGATCGGGCGACGAGGTCAGAACGTCCGGTTGGCGTCGAAGCTAGTCGGGTGGGACATTGAGATTATGACGACCGAGGAGCTCGACGAGCTCATCGAGAAGGCGGTTGATGCCTTCACGAAGATTGATCACGTTGATTCGGGGTTGGCGGAGTTGCTGGTCGAGCAGGGCATTCTGAGTTACGACGACCTCTCGGTGATGGAAATCTCCGACCTGGTCAGTACGATCGAGGGATTGACCGAGGAGCAAGCGGTCGAGATCGTAGCTCAGGCGGAGGCAATGGCGGAGGCGAGGGCGGACGAATCGCCGCGACGTAAGTCGCGGACGGGTTCGTCGATCGGCGAGGAGACCGCGGGCGAACCT
The DNA here is from genome assembly GCA_021777845.1 of Planctomycetota bacterium. Lineage (GTDB taxonomy): Bacteria > Planctomycetota > Planctomycetia > Isosphaerales > Isosphaeraceae > JAJYDB01. The sequence continues at coordinate 156 of JAJYDB010000326.1, read as the reverse complement.
GCGGCGATCGACGGCGCAGCGGCCGCGCCCGAGGAATCGCCAAGCGATGGAGAAGCAGTTGAGGATGCGGCATCCGCAGGGGCGGAAGTCGAGTCGGACGCGGGGAGCAACGGGGTGAGCGTTACGGCCGACGCGTTGTCGAAGTTAGGTGACGAG
>JAJYDB010000325.1 GCA_021777845.1 Planctomycetota bacterium | reverse complement strand
CGGAGCCGCTCGCATCGAGGTCGGCCATGAGTTTTGCGAGTTCGGGGTCCATTTCGTCGTCGGCCGCGGATTCGGAGCCGCTCGCATCGAGGTCGGCCATGAGTTTTGCGAGTTCGGGGTCCATTTCGTCGTCGGCGGGGGTCTGGGAGCCGCTCGCATCGAGGTCGGCCATGAGTTTTGCGAGTTCGGGGTCCATTTCGTCGTCGGCCGCGGAGGGAGCGCCGCCGGAATCGAGCCCCGCCATGAGCGCAGCCAGTTCGGGGTCCATTTCCTCGCCGCCGCCGCCGGAGTCCGCGTCGGTGTCGGTCGTCGAGTCCGCGTCGTCGCCGCCCATCAAACCGGCGAGGTCGGAATCGGTGTCGTCGCCGCCGCCGAAGTCGCTGGAATCATCGTCGTCGCCGCCGCGTTTCTCGGTGTAGTCGACGTTCTGGTTGACGTCGCCCACCATCGAGGCCAGCAGCGGGTTGATTGTGCCGCCGGTGCTCATGACCCCGGGCAGAAGTCCGGGCGCGTTCGTGGGCATGGTGGTCATGTCGTCGGAGCGATTCGGGCCGCCGGTCGGGGTTGGGCCGCCCATCATATTGATGCCCACCGAGCCTCTCGCGGCGGGTTTCGCGACACCCGCGCCGCCGGCCGCCGCCTTTTGATTCCAGCGTCCGACCAAGGGCGAGACCCGCTGCCCGCTCGCGGGCTTGGCGAGCGAGTGGATCCCGAAAAACTGCGCCTGGTCGCGGTTGCGGACGCAGAGGAGCGGCATCATGCCCAGATTCACGAGCGGCTCGGTGCGCGACTTGCTTAAAAAGACTTCGGCCATCGTGGCTTGGGGCTCGTCGTCCTCGTCGCGGGTGACGTGCATCGCCATGTTGTTGAGGTCGAGGACGGCGCCGGCGCGGAAGGCCCAGCCGTTCTCGACGAAGCCGCGCGCGAGCAACTCGGCGCACGCGAGCGCCGCGCTTCCCCAAAGGTACGACGCCGGCCCGTCGAACTCTTCGTATTCAAACGCCGTGATCGTCTTCGTGTTCTCGCCGTACGGCGGTCGGAGCAAGAATCGAGGCAACGACAGCCCCAGATACTGCGTCTCGGGCAGCGCGCGGAGCGCATCCCACGCTTCGAGCGCCTCGTCGTCGAGCTTGAATTTCGCGTCGAGCACCTCGGACGCCACCCCCGTCAAAAACGGAGACGACGCTTTCGACGCGATTTTCGCGACCCGCCCCAGCACGTCGACGTCGGACCCCGTCGGGTCAAACTGATAGAGCCCGAGCAGGATCGTCCACGGGTCGAGGTCGCCGCGCTCGGCGGGATAATCGACCAAAATCCGATACAGCGCCGTCTCCTCGAGCGTCTCCGTCGCGGTCAGGTCGGACGCCAGCTCGGCCTGCGTCACGTCGATCAGCTTGAACTCGACCCGCCCCTGCAACCACGCCCGCGCCAGCAACCAGTCGAGCCCGCGCCACGTCGACTCGAGCGCCTGAAACGCCGGGTGGTGCACGATCGCGTTCATCAAAACGCGCTTCTCCTCGGCGTCGTAACAGTCCGAGAACGCCCCCACGCGGTCGTGCAGCGCATCGGGGTGAAAGTCGTCGAGCGCCGCGAACGTCAGCGTCAGTTCGCCCGCCCCCTCGACCTCGAACGTCAACTCCGGCGCGAACTTCGCGAGCGCCGCGTCGAGCCCCTCGCGGTCGACCTTGCGCGGCTTCTTGCCCGATAAATCCTCGCCCGCAAGCTCCTCGCCGCGACTCGCGCGACCGCTGAAATCGCCCAGCAGCGCGATCCGGAACCGGCTGTCGGCGCTCGGCGGCTCGCCCCCCACGCTCTGACCGCTCGTCAGTGATCCAAACGTATATTCGTTGCTCATTGCTCGATCCTTTCGTCGAATCCCGTGCGCGCGAGCGGAATCGTCACGCGGTTGCGCGATGGTGATGTGATTTTGAGGTTGCGCGTGCGGCGGCGGTCTCCGCGCCGCGGACGACGAGCGTCGGCGAACTCGTCTCGTCGGACCATTTCGACGCGTTCGCGCCGAAGTCGTCGTCGTATTCCCAGTCGTCGCCGACGGGCAGGACGGTCGCCGCCGCGTCGGCGGATTCCTCGATCAAAACCTCGTCGTGCGGGCGGTCGTGAATCACGGGCGTCACCCAGATCCCCTGCTCTTGCCGCACGGCGTCGGCGCGTCGCGACAGCTCCTCCGAAACGCCCCCGACGAACTCGCGCGGCGGCAGGCCGAGCAGGCGCATCGACGCGCCGAGCCCCGTCGCCAGCGCGCGGCCGACCCGCGCCGCGGCGGCGTCGTGCGGGCCGACCGTTTGCACCACCAAAACCGGCTTCTGCTCCCCCTCGACGCGCCGAATCCCCTTCCCCGCGCGATCCACGAACACCACCACGTCGCACTCCGCCAACTCGAACACGCGATGCACCAACCTCTGAATCAAATGCCGCGCCAACGAAGCCCTGTGCCAGCCCAAGACGATCGCGACGCACTTCTGGTCCGCCGCGATCCTCGCCAAATCGGGCGCGACGTCGTCGGTCAAAAACGAGATCGGCCGCGCGACCACTCCCGCCGCCGCCGCCTGCTCGACCAACGGACGCATCGACTCGACCGCCTCGCCGACCTGACTCTCCTCGTCGAGCAGCCCCGTCCGAAATTCCGCCGCGCGCGGCGTCGGCACCAACCGCACCAAGAGCAACTCCGCCGGTTTCTGATTGCCCAGCATCCGGATCGCGACGTCCACCAAATAAGGCGCGTTCAGCGGGTTCCCCAGCGCCGCCAAAACCCGGACCGCGGGCGCCGCCTGCACCGGCGCGCCCCCCGACGACTCCACCAACAACCGCATCTGCTCCTCGCGCGATATTAAGCGGTTCACGATCGGCGCCGCCATCAGCGTCGTCGCCAAAGCCATCACCACCATCATCGCGAAGGTCACGTCCGAGAGCACGCCCAAGTTCAGCCCGATCGTCAGAATCACCAGCTCGGTCAGACCCCGCGTGTTCATGAGCGCGCCGATAATCAACGAGTCGCGCTTCGACGAACCCGTCGCCCACGACGCCAGCCCCGTCCCCGCCAGCTTGCCCAAAGTCGCCACCGTCACGATCAACAACATCCAGCCGATCAACGACGGGCTGTTGATCGACAACAAGTTCGTCCGCAATCCCGTCACCGCGAAAAACACGGGCAACAGCACGACAACCGTGAAATCCTCAACCTTGTCGGTCAGCTCGTGCGTCATGCCCGAACCCTTCGGCATGATCGCCCCGAAGATAAACGCCCCGAAAATCGCGTGAATCCCGATGATCTCCGTGCACCACGCCGACAACAACACGCCTGAAAGAATCAGCGCGGTTTGATCCAAACTCAGCCGGCCCACCTCGTCGTAACGCCTCGACAACAAACCCAGCAGCTTCCGACCCGCCGTCGCCATGAACCCCACAAACAACAGCGTCAAACCAAACACCGGCAACGCCTGCGCCGCCGACCCGCTCTTCGTGATCCCCACCACACCCGCCAACAAAATCCACGCGATCGCGTCGTCCACCGCCGCCGCGCACAACGCCAAAATGCCGAAACGTACCTTATAAAGCCCGGTCTCGACCAAAATCCTCGCCAAAATCGGGAACGCCGTGATGCACATCGCCGCACCCATGAACAGCGCGAACGACAGCGTCGTCGGCGGGTGCGGCACCCCCTCGAGGAACTTGCCCGACGCATTCACCGGCGCGATCGCGAACGCCGCCGCCATCCCCAACACCAACGGACCGATAATCCCGCAAATCGAAATCAGAAACGCTCGCCGACCCTCCTGCTTGATCAGCCGAGGGTCCAGCTCCAGACCCACCAAAAACATGAAAAACACCAGCCCGAGATCCGCGATCTCCTTCAGAGGCACGCTCGTCGGAAACAACAAACCAGGACCCGCCGGCCAAAACCGCCCCAAGACCGTCGGACCAAGCATAATCCCCGCCAGCACCTCCCCCACCACCGCCGGCTGACCTACCTTTCTCGCGAGCATCCCAAGGGCGCGCGCCGCCAAAATAATCGCGACTAAATCCGCAAGAAGATAAAGCAAAACGTCTATGTGCATCGCGCGCAACCCGCCCCGTGTCGTCCGCTTTCAACCGCCAACCGCCCGCCGGCCGAGCCGTCGACACCGTAAAAATACACATACGGACTCGCAACAGCCAAACGAATTCACGCGAGCCCCCCGATTGATTGAAAAGCCAAGGCGGCCGCGCCCTCCACCTTTCTCGTGATAACATCCATCCACGCACGCGCTTGTCGGTCAGCCTTGCTTTAATCATCACACTCTGCCTATTCGCGCAGGTTTCCGACGTCGCGCGCGGTTTTAATTTGCCAATACGCCTGATGTCGTGGCATGTTTAATAAGTCTCAATTCCGCTCCCACCGTCGATTCCTTACAATGCGAAGGATTGCACGCGATGAGCACGACCGCGCACGTCGAAGCCAACCGTCAGAACGCTTTATTGAGCACAGGGCCGCGCACCGAC
>JAJYDB010000061.1 GCA_021777845.1 Planctomycetota bacterium | reverse complement strand
CTCCGTGACGCGCAACGCAGCCTCGCCCGAGCTCGCTCGGCGCGAGGCGTTTTTTTTGCGCGCGGCGGGCGTCTTCACTCGCTTTGACCGTTGTTCTACAATCTTCTCCAGCCGGCGCGGTTTCTTTGGGTGTGCGACGCGCGACGGCCTCTCCCCCGCGATGTCGGCGTGCAACCGTGCTTCCGCCGTCCTTGGTTCCCAAATTGATGGAGTGTCCGGTGCCCGACCTCGTTCATTCGCGGCAGATCGACGACGCCCGACCGGGTGCTTGGAGCGCGCGAGCGGCCCGCATCGGCTTGATTTTCGCGATTTTGTGCCTGACTTGGATCGCGAGGGTTCCGGACGCGGTCCGCGCACAGGAAAACGCCGTGCCCCCGCACTGGATATGGCACCCGTCGGGGTCGAACGGCGGCGGATATCCGGTCGAAACCCGCTATTTCCGCAAAGGGTTCGCCGTGAAGGAACCGTCGCGGCTGACGATCGACATCGCCGCCGACAACGCGTACACGCTCTTCCTCGACGGCAAAGAACTCGCTCGCGGCGACACCTGGCAGCACGCGCAGGCGGTCGACCTTAAAATCACGAACGGCGCGCACATGCTCGCGGTCGTCGCCTCAAACGCCGAACCCGGGGCCGCGGGGTTATTGATTCGCGGCGGCGTGTTGCCGCTCGGCCAATCCGCGGCGGTGCACACGGATGCCTCGTGGCGGTCCTCGGCGAGCGTCCCCGTCGGCGACGCTTGGAAACGCGTGGGCTTCGACGACTCGAATTGGGCCCACGCGCGCGACCTGGGCGTCCTCGGCAGCGGCCCCTGGACGAACATCGTGTTCGACTCCGGCACCGCGTCCGACCGCTTTAAGGTGCCCCCCGAATTCAAGGTCGAAACAGCCGCGACTCCCGCCGTCACCGGTTCGATCGTCTCGTTCTCATTTGACGCCGACGGCCATCCGTGCGTCGGCATTGAAGGAGGGCCGATCGCGCGGCTCGACGACACCGACCGCGACGGTCGTTACGACGAGCGCGTCGCGATCACGCCCCAAATGAACAACTGCCAGGGCTTCTCGTTCATCAAGGGCGTGCTCTACGCGGTCGGCAACGGACCACGGGGCGCGGGGCTTTATCGACTCACCGACAAAGACCGCGACGGCGTCTTCGAAACGACCGAGACTATCCGCCTGACCGACGGCGGCATGGGCGAGCACGGCCCGCACTCGGTCCAGCTCGGGCCCGACGGCAAGCTCTATTACAACAACGGCAACCACGCCCATCTCAAGCCGCCGATCGACCCGTCAAGTCCCTGCAACGTCGCCTACGAAGGGGAACTGCTGCCGCATTACAACGACGCGCGCGGACACGCCGCGGGAATCATGGCCCCCGGGGGCGAAATCTATCGGAGCGACGACGAAGGCAAGAGCTGGAAGCGCATCGTCGCGGGCTTCCGCAACGAATACGACTTCGCGTTCCACTCCACCGGCGAGTTGTTCAGCTTCGACAGCGACATGGAGTGGGACCTCGGCATGCCTTGGTACCGGCCGGTCCGCGTGGTGTTCTGCCCGATCGGCGCCGAGTTCGGCTGGCGGAACGGTTCGGGCAAGTGGCCGACCTATTACTTCGACAGCCTCCCCGCGGTCTACAATGTCGGCCGCGGCAGCCCCACCGGCGTCACCTTCTATCAGGACGACCGCTTTCCGGCTGAATATCGCGACAACTTTTTCATCTGCGACTGGTCGCAGGGCCGGATTCTCGCAATCGCGCTCCAGCCTTCGGGGGCCGGCTACGCGGGGTCGGCGCGCGAATTCGTCACCGGACAGCCGCTCAACTGCACCGACATCGAGGTGGGTCCCGACGGCGAGCTCTACTTCTCGACGGGCGGACGCGGCACTCAGGGCGGACTCTTCCGCGTCTCGCCGAAACACGCCGTGACGACAACCGCGGTCGCTGCGACCGACGTCTTTGCAGTCGCCGCGCACTCGCCGCGCTCAAGCTACACGCAGCGCCGTCTGCGCGACTTGAAGTCGAAGCTCGGATCGACGTGGGACGCCGCGCTCGCCGAGGCCGTCGCGCACGGAGACTCCGCGCGTCGCCTGCGCGCGCTCGACCTCATGATGCAATTCGGCCCGCCGCCGACGGTCGAACTGCTTGTTCGCCTCGCCGGTCACGCCGACGCCGACGTCCGGGCTCGGGCGGTCGCGCTGCTCGCGTTTCATCACACCCCGGTCGCCTACGAAACGCTGACCGCGGCGCTCCGCGACTCCGACCCGCGCGTTCGCCGACACGCCTGCGAAGCCTGGATGGAGCAGCCGGCCGCGTCGATCCCGCCGGCCGCGCTGATCCCGATGCTCGCCGACGCCGACCGCAACCTCCGTTTCGCCGCGCGGGTCGCGATCGAACACTCCGACCTCACCACGCCTGCCGCGCGCGCCGCGTTACTCGAAATCGCCGCGCCGCGAGGCCGAATCGCGGGCCTGCTCGCGCTCGCGCGGGCCGGGCGCCTCGACCAGTCCTTGCAGAACACCTTGTTCGATCACGAACTCGCGCTCGCCAAGCTCGATCTTCCCGAGGCCGATCAGATCGACCTCTTGCGACTCATCGAGGTGACCTATCTGCTCGGGCCGTCGAAGGCCGACGCCCAGGTTTCTCCCGCGTTCCGCGCGGTCTTCTTGAAGAAGTACCCGGCCGCGTCGGTGCCGCTCAGCCGTGAACTTGCGCGGCTGCTCGCCTATCTCGACGAGCCCGCCGCGCTCGCGAAGATCCTTAAGCATCAGGCCGAGACTTCCGACACCGCCGCGCAGATCTTCGACGCCTACTGCCTGCGCGTCTTCCGCAGCGGCTGGACCCCCGCGACCAAACGCGCCGAGTGGGAGTGGTTCCAAAAGGCGAGCCGCTGGGACGGCGGCTTCAGCTTCCTCGGATATCTCGACTTCATGATTCAAAGCCTGTTGCCGACGTATAACGACGCGGAACGAGCGACGCTCGTGAAAGAGGGCGCCGCGATGCCGTTTCCGACCCGCGTGCTCGTCCGCTCGATCGACCTGAACGCGGATCCGAGCCGAATTCCCGCTTTCACGACGTTGTACGACAACCTCGTCGCGGCCGACCCGAACGCGTCGGGGCCGAACGGCGAACTGCGTGCGATGATCGTCGAACAGCTCGGCCGTTCGGGCCGTCCCGAAGCGCGCGCCGCCTTGCGTTCGATCGCGCGGATCGACCCAAGCCGTCGCGACGCGCTCGCTCGCGCCTTCGCCGATCATCCCGCCGACGACGACGTGCCGGTCTTGATCGATGCGCTCGGCTCGCCGGACTTGAACACCGCGCGGGCCGCGGCCGCGGGGCTCTCGAAGCTCAAATTCAAGGCCGACGGACCCGAGGCGCTGCGCAAGCTTACTCTGCTCGCGCGGCGGGCCGACCGCCGGCTCATGCCCGCGTTGGCCGAGCTTGCGCACAGGTGGACCGGCATCGACGTTCCGTTCGACCCGCGGAACACTTCGAAGACCTCGGCGTTTCTCGTCGACCTCTACAAGGCGAGGTATCCCGGCGGGCCCGCGCTCGACGAGGCAGGCGTCGTCGCGGGCGTCAAGTACACGCTCGACGATCTCGTCCGGACCGTGCTCGACTCCGAACCGATGCGTCAGGCCTCCGCGGGTCGCGGGCGCGTCGTGCTGACGAAGGCGAAGTGTCTCGATTGCCACAAGTTCGGCAGCGAGGGCGCGGGCCTCGGCCCCGACCTCACGACCGTCTCGAGCCGCTTCGGACCGAAAGAGATCTTGGAGTCGATCGTGTTGCCGTCGAAGGTCGTCTCGGACCAGTACAAAATGCTCGCCGTCGCGACCGACGACGGCAAGGTCTACAACGGCATGCCGGTCGTGAACGACGACAAGAACCTCGTGCTCTTGATCTCCGACGGCACGAAGGTCACGCTGCCGAAGGCTCGCATCGAGGAGCAAAAGGAGTCGAAGACCTCGGTCATGCCCGAAGGGCTGCTGAACATGCTCTCAAGGCAGGACATTGCCGACCTGATCGCGCTCTTCAACGCGCAGCCGCGCGTCGCGGCGCCTGCGGCCGGCACTCCGAAGTAACGCGACGACTCGAGCCGACTTCGAATCTCGCCGCGGTCGCGACCCTTGTTGGACGTCCTCGGCCGTACGTTCGTCGAGGGGAGCGACTGGCGATGGACGGCGGGATTGCACACGCTTTCATTTGGGTCGAACGCCACAAGGCGTTGCGAGCCCGGGCGAGAGCCGCGGTCGAATGCAAAGGCGGCGAGGTGCGTCGAATCAACGCCGTCGGGCTCTTCATTCGTGCGCCGTTCCCCGGCTATTCCGGCAACGCGATCTATCCGCGCGTTGACTGCGCCGATCCGAACGACCGCGGTTGCTGGCGGGGCCGCGAGGTTCGCGAGAGGGGGGCGCGTTCGACTGGGTCTGGAGCAGCGAGCTGCTCGAGGATCGGGCCCCGATCCCAAGCGCGGACGTGCTTGGGGTCAACAACGCGGTGTTGGCCGTGCCGGTCTGGTTGAGCGTCGTAGTCTCGACTTGTAGGGCGGCGGGATTGGTCTTGGCGGTGTTCTTGATCGTGACGCACTTTTTCCCGTAGGGCCGCGCAGCCGTTTGACTCCGCGCGGCCCGCAACGACACCTCACGCGCTGAGCGCTTCCTCGGGAATGTTATCGTTCGCGTAGACGTTCTGGACGTCCTCGTTTTCGTCGAGAATCTCGCGGAGGCGAATCATCCTCTTGGCGGTTTCGACGTCGAGATCGACATTCGTGGCGGCGATGTAGGTCGTCTCGGCCGATTCGATCGCGACCTTCTGCTCTTCGAGCGCCTTGCGCACGGCCTCGAGGACCTTCGGGTCGCAGGTGACCTCGTACCAGCCGTCGATCTCTTGCAAGTCGTCGCCGCCCGCTTCGAGCACGAGCTCCATCAGGCGGTCCTCGGCGATCGTCTTCGCGTCGACGAGCAGCAGCCCCTTGAATTGAAAGAGATAGCTGACGCATCCCGTCGCGCCGAGGTTGCCGCCGCAGACCTCGAACGCCTTGCGCAAGTCGCCCGCGGTCCGGTTGCGGTTGTCGGTGAGCGCTTCGCAAAGCACCGCGACGCCCCCGGGGCCGTAGCCTTCGTACGTCACCTCCTCGTAATTCTCCGCGCCGAGCTCCCCCGTCGCCTTCTTGATCGAGCGCTCGATATTATCCTTCGGGCAGCTATACGAGCGTGCCTTCTCGATCGCATAACGCAGCGGCAGATTCATGTCGGGGTCGCCGCCGCCGTTTCTCGCGGCGACGAAGATCTTCCGGCACAACTTGCTGAACAGCTTGCCGCGCTTCGCGTCGACGGCGCCTTTGCGGTGCGCGATGTTGGCGGAGTGTGAATGGCCTGCCATCGTCCTCGTGCTCTCCCGGACCCGAAATCAATTTCAATAGTCGTGATTCAACCGTCCGCCGACGACGCCGATCGGTGCGCGACTCGCATCGACTCGCCCTGCGGCTCCTCGTTTGCCGGATCGACCCACGTCGGCCGCCGCAAGCTTAAGGCGAAACGCCCTTCGCACCGGCGGGGTTCGCCGATAGTTTTTCGAGCGATTCGAGCTTCTTGCGGATTTCAGGAAGGCGTTTGTCGGGCGGGTGCGCCTTCGACGCATTTTCGACGGCCTTTTCCCAGGCGGCCTTGGCCTTCGCGGCGTCGCGCAACTGGAAGTAGACGTCGCCCAAATGTTCGGGGACCGTCGCGTCGGGCCGCGTCAGCAACTTGAGCGCTTGCTCAAGCGGAACCGCGGCGTCCTTGAGCTTGCCGCGCTTAAAGAGCACCCAGCCCAGACTGTCCAGATACGCATAATTGTCGGGCTCCGCGGCGACGGCCTTGCGAATCATCGCCTCGGCCCGCTCCAGGTTCTTCCCTTGATCCGCATACAGGTAGCCGAGGTCGTTGTTGATTTCGGCGTCGTCGGGAGTCTTCGCGAGCACGGCTTCGAGTTCAGCTTCGCCCTTCCGATACAAGCCCATGTTCGTGTAAACCACTGAAAGGCCCGCGTGCGCCGTCTTGGTCATTTCTTCGTTGCGGGCGAAGCGCTCGAGCAGGCTCTTGTAGAAGGTGATCGCCTCGTCGTTGCGACCGTATTGGGCAAGAGTGGCGCCGATGAACTGCAAGGCGCGGGTATTGTTCGGATCGAGCTTGAGCAAGTTGTTCCGCGCGACGTCGAGCGCCTCGTCGATCTTGCCCGCGCGCTCGAGCAAGACGCACAAGATATAAAGTGCGTCAAGGTCGTTCGGATCGAGCCGCAGCGACTCGCGGACCGACAGCAGTCCCGCGTCGATTTTGCCCGCGAAGAGATAAACCTGACCCATGATCACGAGCTGCTTGGCGTTTCGCTCCTCGGGGTAACGTTCGATCATCTGCTGGAGCGTCGTCGCGGCTTGGTCGTAATCCTTCAGTCGGTACAGCGTATCGAAGAGGTCGCGGTAGGCCGCGGGCGACGGATTCTGCTTGATCGCCAGCCTCTGCAGCGCCGCCACCTTGTCGATGTGGTTCGTCGCGTTCGCGAGATAGAGGAGAATGACCATCGCTTGGCGGTCGAGCTTCGGCGGGTCGGACGATAGCATCTTGAGGCCCGCGTCGATGACCTCGGCGGCGTAAGTCGGGTCGTTTTGGATCGCGCGCACGTGCTCGCTGACGGCCTGCAGGCCGCCGCGCTTGCTCGACGCCTCGGTGATCACCTTGAGCAGATCCTCGGTCTTCCGACGTTTGAGCAACGATGCCGCGAACGCCGCGTAACGCTCGGGAGTCGGCGCGGCCTCAAGCAGCTTCTTCACGATCGACTCGGCCTTCTCGTTCTGGCCGATTGACCGGTAATGATCCGCGAGTGCGAATTGCAGCGAGAGATTCATCGCGTCGAGCTGCGCCGCGCGCTCGAGCCGGGCCGTGATCTCCTTCTCGCGCCCTAGCTTCTTAAGCGCCGCCGCGAGCAGGTCGTACGGCTCGAAGCTCTGCGGCTGACGTTTGATGTAACCTTCGACGATCCGCAGCGCTCGCTCGGCGTTGCCCCGATCGATCAGAATCTTCGCAAGCGCGAGGGGCAGACGCACGTCGTCGGGCCGATAAACAAGGCCGCGCTCGAAGGCGCGAATCGCAAGATCAAACCGGCCCGCCTGTTCGAACACCTTGCCGAAGTTGAGATACGCCGCCGCCTCGTCGCCGCCCAGGACACGGCGTTGGTCGCGCGGCGAAAGCTTGGTCGCGGCCTTCTGATCGAGCGCGATCATCACCTTATCGAAGGCGGCCGCCGCCTTTTCGATCGAGTTTAGCCTCAACTCGTAGAGCCGCCCAAGTTCGTACTGCGCGATCAGGAAGCCGCCGGTGTCCGGCTTCAGTTTCGGATTCGCGATCACAGACTTGAGCAGCGCCTCGGCCCCCGCCGTCGAGTTGGAATTCAACTCGTGAACGAGCAGCCGGGTGATCGTCTCGGGGTCGTTCGGCTCGACCTCCAACACGCGGCGACCGTAAGCCACCGCGTCGCGCTCGCGGGTGAGCGCGAAACAAAGTTTAACCAGTCGACGCAAAATCGCGGCCGAATCGGGGTCGAGCTTGAGCGCGGCCTCGTAATCCTTGATCGCCGCCGCGAAGTCGCGATGATCCTCGAGCGCGCGCCCCTCGGTGTATTTTTTGAGCACGTCGACGTCGCGACGGTCCTCTACCGTTAACGGATGCAACGGCTCGAACCGAGCGGGCGGATCTTCGCCGGGCAACGCATACTGCGCGGCGCTCGCGTCGGGAGCCTCGGCCGCGGGCTTTGCGGCGGGAGCGGTTGCCGGTTTGGACGATTTCGCGGGCTCCGCGGCTTGCGGCGCGGCGGTCGCCGCGGCGTCGTGAACCGCGATCACAATGAAGCAGGCCGCGGCAATCGCATGACCGCGCGGAGATCGAGACGCGATGTCGAGCATGATCATTGCTCCAGATCGAGGACGCGCCGCTAAGATCGCGACAAGCCGTCAAGTGATCGAGACGACGTTCGCACGCGGCGCCTTCCGCGTCTTCACAACGTCGCCGCGAAGTTGCAGACGATTATATCAACAGCGTCATCCTCATGCCAAGCGGAGCCAAGTCCAACCGCGGACTTCTCTTTCGTCGGCGCAGCGCCGGCGCGGCGGGGACCGATCTTGTCACGGCCCGAGATTTGCAGGTAATTTCTTGCGTCCCTGCCTTAAAGATTGACACGACACGACGCGAATGAGGGCCTTCACTATGTTGCCGCTCCGACCTCGCGAGGCTGCTCCCCCGGCTTGGGATCTCCCGTTGATTGGTCTGCCGCCGCGGAGCGAACGACCCGCCACTTGACGCAACGTGTTTCGACCGCGACAATTCGGCGTCGCGAGACGGCATGACGTTGCCGTCGATGTGGATGTGACGTTGAAAAACGCGGCCGAGGGAGCGGGCATGCCATCGCTCGAACGACCCCAGTTTCGCGTGCCGTTAAACGCGCGGCGCGTCGATCACGATGGGGCGGCGTTTGTCGCAATCGAAGATCCGCGCGGAGTGCTCGCCGGTCCCGTCGCGGTACCGATGGCGACGTTTCAGCGCGTTCTGTGTCATTTCGACGGCTCGAAGACTCTGCCTGAAATCCAGGCGGCGGTGCTGCGAGAAACGGGGCAGTTTCTGACGCTTGCAGCGCTGGAAACGCTCGTCCGACAGCTCGACGAGGCCCTTGTCCTGGACGGACCGCGCTTCGAGGAGTTCATGAAGGCCTTCCGTGCGATGAAGTGCCGTCCCACGGCGCACGCAGGGAGGTCCTACGCCGGAACCGAACGCGCGCTGCGTGCGCAGCTTAGCCATTTTTTTGCGCACGAACATGGGGCGGGGACGATTGACGAGGAAGCGGTCGGCGATGGGGCTTCGAGTACAGCCTTCGAGGGACCACGGTTCCGCGGCGTGATCAGCCCGCACATTGACTTCGCGCGCGGCGGACCGACTTACACCCACGCGTATCGCGCGTTGCTTGAACGTTCGAACGCCGACGTGTTTGTGATTCTCGGCGTCGCACACCAGGCGTGCACGCGACGCTTCGTGTTGACGCGTAAAGACTTCGAGACGCCGCTGGGCGTGGTCACGACAAATAAGAAGTACGTCGACCGGATCGCCGAGATCGCCGGCGACATCTATTTTGACGACGAACTCGCGCATCACGTTGAGCATTCGATCGAGTTTCAGGTCGTCTTTTTGCAACATATACTAGGCGAGCGGCGACCGTTCACAATCGTGCCGATTCTGGTCGGTTCGTTTCACGATCTGATGGCGCGCGGCGTCGATCCGATCGCGGATCCCGAGGTCGCGGCCTTCGCGGCGGCGTTGCGGACGACGGAAAGCGAATCCGGCAAACGCGTTGCGTACATCGGCGGGGTGGACCTGTGTCACGTCGGGCCGGAGTTTGGCGATCCGTTGCCGCTCGAAGACGAGCAGCTTGAGCAAGTCCGAGGGTTCGACTCCGCGATGTTGGGGCATGCGGCCGAAGGGGACGCCGCGGGCTGGTTCGCGACGGCCGCCCAGGTCGGCAATCGGCTGCGTGTCTGCGGCCTGGCGGCGACGTACGTGTTTCTGCACGCGCTGGGGCCTACGCGCGGGCGGGTTTTGAGGTATGATCAGGCCGTGGACGACCGCCGGACGAGTTGCGTGAGCCTCGCCGGAATGGCCTTCGAGTCGCGAGACGCGTCGGCTCTATGAACGCAAGTCCGAGTGAAGTAACGGGTTGTGACTACCGTGAACGAATCGCCTTCGACTTCGACCGCAACCTCGGCGGAGTCTGAAACGGAAATCGGGGCCGCACCCGCCGCGACCTGTCCGCCGCCCGCGAATTTCCGCAAGGTTGCCGACGACTACGATCGCGACGCGCGCGTCGGCGTCTGGTCCGGTCCGCGCTATAAGATGACGTATCGCGTGCTGGGTCAAGGACCTCCGCTGATCCTCTTGCCCGGCGTGTCGTCGACGTATCGCGGTTACTTGCTGACGTTGCGGCAGCTTTCGGAACGGTTCACGACGGTCGTGTACGACTATCCCGGCGATCATCCCGATGACGGCGCCGCGCTTGGGTCGATCACGCACGATCATCTTGCCGACGACCTGTTCGGGCTGATTGATCACCTCAATTTCGGGCGTGTGTTCCTGTTCGGACTGTCGTTTGGTTCGACGGTGGTATTGAAGTCGTTGGCGCGCGAGCCGCGACGGTTCCCGAGGGCCGCGGTGCAGGGAGCCTTCGCGCGGCGCAAGTTTACGATTCCCGAGAAGTTGGCGCTGTGGGTTGGTCGACGCATCCCCGGACGCAGTCGAAACTTGCCGCTGCACGACACCATCCTTACGTTGAACTCGAAGAGTCATTTCCCGATGATTTTGGAGTCGCGCTTTCGCTATTATTTGGACGAGAACGGGCGAACGCCGATCCGCGCGCTGGCGCACCGATTGGACCTCGTCTCGCGGCTCGATTTGCGGCCGATGTTGCCGCGGATCACGACGCCGTTATTGTTGGTACACGGCCGCGAGGATCGGATTGTGCCGGAGCGGTCGTTCGAGGAGTTGCGTTCCGCGGTGCCGTCGGCGACGGGTCTGCTGGTGCCCCTGGTCGGGCATCAGCCGCACTTTACGCACGCGGAGCTGCTCGCAAAGACGGTCGGCGACTGGCTGCTGCCGTGTGCGCCCGAGGGATGTCCGAGCGAGCCGAAGGGCTGATTCACGAGGCCTTGAACCGAGAGGAGTGTCGGCATGGAACCGCCGAGGCCGCGGGGCGAGGAAGGGTCGGGTCGCGCCCGTTTGGTGATCGTGGGGGTGGGCGACGACGGCATGGCAGGCTTGACCGAGTCGGCACGGCGCGTGATCCGCGACGCCGACGTGATTCTGGGCGCACCCTCGACCTTGCGTCATTTGAGCAACGTCGACGTCCCGCAGGTGGTGCTCGAGCCTGATATGGCGACGGCCGCCCGTCAGGTCCGCGAGTCGTTGCAGGCGAGTCGGCCCGTGCTTGTGAGCGGCGGCGACCCCTTGTTTTACGGGGTGGCGCGTTATCTGTGCGAGCGTCTGGGCAAGGATCAGTTTGAGATCGTGCCGCACGTGAGCAGCATGCAGCTCGCGTTTGCGCGGGTGAAGGAAACGTGGGAGGACGCGTATCTGACGAGTCTTTCCGGGCGTCCGCTCGAGGCGATCGTCGACCGTGTCCGCACCGCCGAGAAGGTGGGGTTGTTCTCGAGCGAGGAAGTGCCGCCGTCGCGGTTGGCTCGGGCTCTGCTCGACCGCGGAATCGATTATTTTCGCGCCTATGTGTGCGAGAATCTCGGCTCGCCCGACGAGCGCGTGACGCAGGCTGAGCTCGAGGAGCTGCTGAGCCTGGAATTTGACCCGCTGCACGTTTTGATTCTGGTCAGGAAGCCGAATCGGCCCGATCGGGCGCGGCGCGGGGGGCGGTTTCAAGTTTTTGGGAATCCCGACGACGCGTTCGCGCAGACGCGGCCGAAGCGCGGTCTGATCACGCGTTCGGAGGTGCGGGCGATCGCGCTCGGCGAGCTCGACATCCGGCCGACGAGCGTGGTGTGGGACATCGGCGCGGGTTCGGGCTCGGTTTCGATCGAGGCGGCGCAGCTCGCGTACGAAGGGGTCGTGTACGCGCTCGAACCCGAGGCCTCCGACGTGGCATTGATCGCGGCGAACGCCGACACCTTCGGCGTGCCGAACGTGCGCGCGGTCGCGGGTCGCGCGCCCGAGGCGCTCGCCGATCTGCCCGACCCCGACGCGGTGTTTGTGGGCGGGACGGGCCGGCAGGTCTCGGCGGTGTTGCAGGCGTCTTACGCGCGGCTGGCGACGCGGGGGCGGATGGTGGTGAACGTCGCGACGATCGACGGTCTGGCGAGCGCTTACGAAACGATGAAGGCGCTCGCGGGCGAGGTGCATGTTTGGAACATTCAGATCGCCCGCGGGATCGATCAAATGGACAGGGTTCGGTTCGAGGCGATCAACCCGAGCTTTTTGTTGTCGGTGGCGAAGTCGGAGGAATCAACCGACTGACGCGGGCAGCCGGATCGTGTATGATCAAATGGAAATCGGCCGCGAGGCCGAGCGTTCGCCGCGACCGCCTAGCCGGTCCGGCGGAGTACGCGTCCGGCGCGTCGCGAGCTGAATCGAAATCGAGCGCGAGACCAACCGCGAACATGGATTCCACGAGCAGCGGGATCGCCGACCCCCCGGTCGAGTTGGACTTGATTGCCGTCGGCGCTCATCCAGACGACGTTGAGATCGCGTGCGGCGGTACGCTCGCCAATCTGACGCGGATGGGGTACAAGGTCGGCATCGTCGATCTGACCGACGGCGAGCCGACGCCGCTTTCGCCCGGCCCGGATGCACGGCTGGAGGAAGCTCGCCGCGCCGCCGATATTTTAGGCGTGATGTTGCGCATTAACCTGAACCTGCCGAACCGGCGTCTCTTCGACGGCTTCGACGAGCGCGTGGCGTTGGCGAAGGTCTTCCGTCGACACAAACCCAAAGTGGTGCTGGGCTTTGCGGGAAAGACCGTGCTGGCTTCGCCCGACCATTATCAGGCGATGTTGATCACCGACGCGGCGGTCTTTTACAGTCGGTTGACGAAGTGGGATGAATACTTCGACGGTCTGCCGGTGCATGCGGTGACGAATCAGCTTGGATTCCCGATCTCGTTTCACTCGATGGAGTTGCCTGAGTCGGCGGGTTATGTCGTGGCCGATATCGGGGCGACGATGGCGATAAAAATCGAAGCGGTCCGGGCGTACGCGAGTCAGTTTCCGGCGAGCAAGGCGGGTATTTTTGATGCGATTGAGCACATGAACCGTTATCAAGGCAGGACGGCGGGCTTTGAGGCGGGCGAGTTGTTTACTTCGTACCGCTCGGTGGGGGTTGAGGATCTGATGCGGTGGGCGAGTCCTAAGCATGCGCGGACGTGATCGCGAGCGACGCGAGTCGGGGGGAGGCGAGGAAGGCGAACGGGCCGCGCGGAAGGCGACGCCGCGGCGGACCCGCGGAATGGTGAGGCACCCATATTGAGCCGCCCGGTGGGGTTGCTCGCGCGGTCTTGACGTCCATTGTGAAAAGGCGGGTCGCGGTGACGAGTCGACGATTGGGGCCGATCGGGCGTTTTTTCGGACGAGTATTCGGTGTTGCGCGCGCCGGCGAGACGCGTCGCGATCCTGATGCCACCGAAGAGTATCCGATGCCGCACTTTCAGGGCGATTTGAAACTGCGCGTCGGCGTGATTTCAGTGGTCGGAAATTATCGCGACCACAACGAAGACAACTATTACGTTCCCGGTCGAATGCCGGTGCAGTTTGACGCGCCGCCTGAGAAGAGCTCCGAGATGAGCGCCTCGATACTCGAAGCGTCGAATTTGTTTATCGTCGCCGATGGCATGGGGGGACAGCAGGCAGGCGAGCAGGCGAGCCTGATGGCGATCCAACTGCTGCCGAGATCGCTGGCGCGGCGACTGCCGCTTGACGCGAACGATGCCGCCGCCGTCCAGAAGGCAATCCGCGACGCCGTCGGCGAAGTGAATCACGAGATCATGGGCAGCGCGGGGGTTGCGCCCGAACTCGCGAACATGGGCACGACGGTTGTCCTGGCGCTGTTTCGCAAGGACCGGGTCTACGTCGCGGGAATGGGCGATTCGCGGGCGTACAGGCTCCGTCGCGGAGTGCTCGAGCAGTTGACCCGCGACCATTCACTCGCCGATGCTCTGAGCGAGGCGGGAACGATCACACCCGAGGAGGTTCCTCATCACAAGTTCAAGAACATGCTGTACTTGTATCTCGGCTGCAAAGACGCGCGCGACGGACCCGAGGAGGTTCGAGTGCTCGACGTGCAGGTGGGAGACCGCTTCTTGCTGGCATCCGACGGATTAACGGGGGTCGTTTCCGACGATGTGCTGGCGCAGTTGCTCGGTGAAGGCGACGACCCGCAGGAAACTGCGCGCGTGATGAAAGATTTGGCGTTGCACAACGGTTCAAAAGACAACGTGACGAGTTTGGTGATTCACGTCGTTTGATCAACGAATGCGCGAGCTTGTCCCCTCGAAATGCTCGACGTTCGCAAATCGCCTCGGGCGAGAGCTCCGGGGCTTGGCGAAAGCGAAGATGCCTCGGCTTGAAGAGTTTCTTGAGCATGTCGCGATGACCGGGCTGGTGGAGCCCCGCGAGTTGGCGCGGCTGCGTGCGGGCGTTCCCGAGACGCCCGTCGAAAACGCCGCTGAACGGCTCGCGCAGGTGCTCGTCGACCGCGGCGCCTTGACCTCGTATCAGGCGCGAAAAATCCTCTCCGGGGCGACGCGCGGCTTCGTGCTGGGCGATTACCGACTCCTCAAGCCGCTCGGTCAGGGGGGCATGGGGAAGGTCTTTCTCGCGGTCCGCGGCCGCGACGGCAAACGCTTCGCCGTCAAGGTCTTGCCGCCGAAACGCGCGACCGAGGAGGAGAACGCCGTCGCGCGGTTCCGACGCGAGATGGAGCTCTCGCAGCGGGTCCAACATCCGAACGTGGCCCGGACGATCGACGTCGGTCACGACGGCGACGCCTACTTCATGGTCATGGAGTACATCGAGGGCGAAAGCTTGTACGACGTCGTGAAGGATCCGCGCGGTGGACCGCTCCGCGTCGACGAGGCGGCGCGATTCTTCCTGAAAGTCGTCGACGGCCTCGAAGCCGCCCACGAAATCGGCGTAGTGCACCGCGATATTAAGCCGTCGAACTTGATGCTGACCCCGAACGGCGATGCGAAGATCCTCGACCTCGGCCTGGCTCACGCTCACACCGACGACGAGCCCGACGAAGTCCGCCTCACGCGACCGAACACCGTCATCGGCACGCTCGATTACGCCAGCCCGGAGCAGCTCGGCGACGCCGCCGTCGCGGACCGCCGCAGTGATCTTTATAGCCTCGGCTGCACGATGTATTTCGCGATCGCCGGCCATGCTCCCTTCGAGGGGGGCGACGTTGTCAACAAGATCTTCAAACAACGCATGGAAGATCCCGTCCCGCTCGAACGCGTCGCGACCGGCGTCCCCGCCGCTTTCGCCGCCATCGTGCGCAAGCTCATGGCGAAGCCCCCCGCCGAGCGCTATCAAACCTGCGACGAGCTGCGCGTCGACCTAAAACGCTGGACCGACCCCGCCGCGGCACGCCGCGCCGCCGAGAAACGCGCCCCCGCGCACTCCAAAACCGCCGTCGAACACGACAACGACGAAATCCCCTGGCCCGACGAAGACGACGACGACGACCTCATCGCCCCGGTCGTCTCGATCCGCGACCTCGGCGACGCCGAACCGACTCCCGCCCCAATCCGACGCAACCTCAAGACCACAAGGGCCGCACGCGTCGTCGCACCCCTTCACCGAACTTCCGCCGGCGACGGCGCTTGGCTCTACAAATTCATCGCACTCGTCCTCTTCATCGGCCTCGTCGTAATCGTGGTTGGCACCTTTTTGTTCTGATTTGGCCTGACAATTGCTTGAGTTGTTCTACTGTTGCCACGGAACCGAGTCCCCAGGCCCCGTATTTGGAATCGATTTCGTACCATGACCCGTCTCGACCACCAAACCGCATCGCATTTGCGACCAATTTCGACTGATCATGTCGTCGAACTGGGCATTTTGCTGCCCGCACAACGAGCAAACGACCTCGTCGAGCTGGCGCGACGCCGTCGACAGACCGTCGGCGAGATTTTGCGCGACCTTATCAATCAAGAGCTGACGCTAGAATCGGCGGGTACGCCGCGATAGTAGGCAGGTCGGCGTTTCGGTCGCATTTGGCTCTCCTTCGGCGGCACGACCGCGACTCTCATCCTTTCCGCACACTGCGCGGTCGACTTCAAAAGTGGACATTCGTCTACTTTGGGCTTGCGAACACCCCGGCGGTTCGACCACAATTTAGGCTGTTCCACGCTTGAGCGGCTCTGAATGGTGACCGACCGTGACGATCGCGCCGGGCGACGACGTTTTGAGTCTGTTCCTAGCGCCTGTGGCGTCGTGGTTTCGCGCCTCGTTCGGCGCGCCGACGCCCCCGCAAGCGGCGGGCTGGCCGGCGATCGCGCGCGGCGAGAACGCGCTGATTCTGGCTCCGACGGGCTCCGGTAAGACGTTGGCGGCGTTCCTGGCGTGTCTCGACCACCTCTGGCGCGCGCCTCGGGTCCGCGACGGCGTTCGTATTTTGTACATTTCGCCGCTCAAAGCACTCAACCAGGACATCCACCGGAACTTACAAGTCCCGCTCGAGGGCATCGTCGCGGAATCAGAGCGGATCGGTCCGCGACTGAAACCGATCGCCGCGGCGATTCGGACCGGCGACACTCCCGCGTCGGAACGCGCGAAGCAGTTGCGTCGCCCGCCGGAGTTGCTCATCACGACGCCCGAGTCGCTGCACCTGCTGCTGACGAGCCGGTCGAGCGCCGCGCTGCGGAACGTCACGCACGTGATTGTCGACGAGATCCACGCACTCTGTCCAAACAAGCGCGGCGTCTTTCTCGCGATCCTACTCGAGCGGCTTGAAGCGGTCTGCCCACAAGGGTTTGTGCGGATCGGTCTGTCGGCGACGCAACGACCGCTCGAGGAGGTCTCGCGTTATTTAGGCGGGCAGCGGCGGGTTCTCGACGCGTCAGGGGCTGCGCGCTTTGAGCCGCGGCCTGTCACCGTGGTCGACGCGGGACGTCGGAAGGAGCTTGACCTCGAAGTGCAGATGCCCGGCTCCTCGTTCGGCTCTTTGGAGGATCAGTCGTATTGGCCGGCGATCGAGCGGCGGGTGCTCGAACTCGTTCGCGAGCACAAGTCGACCATCGTCTTCGCGAACAATCGCCGCGTGGTTGAGCGCCTGACGGCGCATCTGAACGCGCTCGCGGCGGACACCTTCGACGTTGATGCGTCGTCGGAAGTCAATGTGGAGAATAAGGTTGCGCCGCTTGCCATCGCCGCGATCGAAGAACCGGGGGGCGCAGATCAAAGCGACGTCGCGACATCGCGGGCGATCCGATCGCATCACGGCAGCCTGAGCCTCGACGAGCGCCGCGGCGTCGAGGAGGCGTTAAAGGCAGGCGAGATTGCGGCGGCGGTGGCGACGGCTTCGCTGGAGCTTGGCATCGACATGGGGTCGGTCGACCTGGTCTGCCAGGTGGAGTCGCCGGGGAGCGTGTCGCGGGGGTTGCAACGCGTCGGCCGGGCGGGACACGTCGTCGGAGCGTCGAGCAAAGGGCGTTTGATCGCGAAGTCGGCGAGCGATCTGCTCGAAACCGCCGCGCTCTGCCGCGCGATGCTCGCCGGGCAGGTCGAGGAGTTGCGGGTCCCGACGAACTGCCTCGACTTGCTTGCGCAACAGATCGTGGCGTGCGCGGCGGTTGGGTCGTGTTCCGCGACCGCGCTGTTTGACCTGTTTCGCGGGGCCTATCCCTATCGAAGGCTAACCCCCGAGGCGTTCGAGAGCGCGCTTGAAGTCGTGTCGGGCCGATTTCCGTTCGCGGGCTTGCGCGACTTCGCGCCGAGGGTGAGCTGGGACCGTGTGCACAACGAGATTCACGCCTTGCCGGGTACTTCGCGGCATGCGCTTACCGGCGGCGGAGCGATCCCCGACACCGGCAACTTTCCGGTCTATCTCGGCGCGGGTGGTCCGCGTTTGGGCGAGCTCGACGAGGAGTTTGTTTTCGAGCGGCGCGCGGGCGAGTCGTTCGTTTTGGGGGCGAATTCGTGGCGGATCGACGCGATCGAGCCGACGCGGGTCCTGGTTTCGCGCGCCGAGGGCGGCCCGGCGCTGACGCCGTTTTGGCGCGGCGAGGTCGGTGCGCGGACGGCCGAGCTAGGCGCCGCGGTCGGCCGTCTGACGCGTGAGATCGCGGAGCATCTGGACGACCCTGGACTGCCGGGGCGTCTGCGCGACGAATGCAGGCTCGACGCGGGCGCGGCGCGGCGTCTGCGCGATTACGTCTCGCGTCAGATTCGTGTCGCGGGTGCCGCGCCGGACGATCGAACTGTGGTCGTCGAGGCGTTTCGCGACCCCGCGGGCGAGCTTGGCCTGGCGATCCTCACTCCGTTCGGCGGCAAGCTCAACCACGCGTTGAAACTGATCGCGCAGGGGCTGCTGCGCGACCGCTACGGCATCGACTCGGCGTGCATGCACACCAACGACGGCGTCCTGATCAGGCTGCCGCAGGTCGACGAGCCGCCGCTCGACCTGCTCGACGGGCTCACGTTTGATCGTTCGCGCGAGATCTTGGTCGCGGCGCTCAGCGACAGCGCTCTTTTCGGAGTTCGGTTTCGACAAAACGCGAGCCGCGCGCTGCTTATGCCGCGACCGGACCCGTCGAAACGCACGCCGCTCTGGCTGCAACGATTGCGGGCGAAGGACCTCTTGCAGGCCGCGCGGCGTTTCCCTGATTTCGCGATCGTCGTCGAGACGTACCGCGAGTCCCTGGCCGACGACCTTGACCTGCCCGGCTTGAAGTTGTTTTTGGACGGCCTGAGGTCGGGCGCGATCACCGTCGCGAAGCACGTCGGCGAGGCGGCGTCGCCGTTCGCCTCGGAGCTCGTGCTCCGATTCATGATGAAATACATCTACGAGTGGGATGAGCCGCGGCGGCCCGACACGGACCGCGCGTCGATCGTCGACGAGGATCTGCTCGCGCCGCTGCTCGCACAGACGGGCGGGGTCGCGGCGATCGACCCCGACGCGGCGCGGCGCGTCGAAGCGCGGCTGCGCGGGCTGTCGAAGCCGCCGCGAACCGTCGACGAAGCCGCCGAGACTCTGCGACGGCTGGGCGACCTCGCTCCGAGCGAGTTGCACGGGTCGATGCGAGGTTTCCTGGAACAACTCGAGGCGAGCGGCCGGGTTGTGCAAATCGAACTCGCGGGCGCGACCGAGCCGTCGCGATGGATCGGCGTCGAGGACGCGGAGCTTTACGGGCGCGCGTTTGATCGCGGCGGCGCGAGTGCCGAGCGGGAGGGCTCGTCGGAACACGGAGTCGACGATGCGGCGGCGACGATCGTGCGGCGGTTCTTGTCGACGCGCGCACTGGCGGCTCTCGACGACGTGATCGCGCGTTATCCGATCGGTCCCGCGGAGGCGACCGAGATTTTGGAAAAGTGGTCGGAGGCGGGGGTGCTCGAGCGGATCGCGGCGGGGCCGGGAGGGGCGTCGGGACCGTCGACCGCGGCGTTTTGGGGAGATCGCGCGAATCTGCTCGAAGCGCGACGATTGACGGTGGCCTTGCGTCGTCGCGAGTTCGTCGCGGTCGCGCCCGAGTGTTTCGCCGACTTCGTCGCGCGTCGTCAGCGGGTGCATGCGTCGACGCGTTGGGAAGGACCGGCCGCTCTGCCGCTGGTGCTCGAGCGGATGCAGGGGTTCGCGGCGACGGCGGAGTTGTGGGAGCGCGTCCTCTTGCCGTCGCGGATGAAGGGCTATCAGCCGGCGCGGCTCGATGAGACGCTCGCGGGCGGCGCGTGGGTCTGGCGAGTGTTCGGGGACGACCGCGCCGGGCCGCGGGTCGCGTTCATCGCGCGCGACTTCGCGGGCGTTTGGCCGCCGCCGGCCGACGCGGCGACGCTCGATGCCAATGCCGATGCGCGGCGGATTCTCGAGGTGCTCCGAGGTCGCGGGGCGTTGTTCGCGACCGACGTGGCGCGGGTCTCGGGACTCGAGCCGTCGCGGGTGCGGTCGGGGTTGCGCGTTTTGATGCGGTCGGGTTGGGTATCGAACGACCGTTTCGACCCGGTTCGCGCGGGGGCGGACGCGATCGAGGAGCGTCTCGCCTCGGCGTCGGCCGCGGTCGCCGCGGGGAGGGCGTCGGGATTACGCCGGGGTCGGATCGGACGCACGCGACGCGTGGCCGCCGGCACGCCCGAAGGACGCTGGTCGCTCGTCGATTTCGAGCGGGATACCGATCGGATGCGCGCAGGATCCGAGCCTCATGACGAGGAGTCGGCGCTCGCCTGGGCGACGGTCCTACTCGACCGTTATGGGGTGCTCGCGCGCGAGACCTCGGCGCTCGAACCAGGCGCGCCGCCGTGGCGCGAGCTCTATCCGTGGCTCGACCGGGCGGAGCTGCGCGGCGAGCTGCGTCGCGGATTCTTCGTGGAGGGGCTCTCGGGGGTGCAATTCGCGACGTCGGAGACCGCCGACGAGCTGTCTCGGCACGCGGCGCGTCCGCTGGAGGCGACGCCGACGCTGCTCTCGACGCTCGATCCGGCCAACCTCTACGGCTCGGGCGCACCCTTCGACGTCGAGCTGCTCGACGGCGGGACGCGTCGCCTGACGCGCGCGCGGCCGAACAGCGTGGTGCTGACGCGCGGCCGGCCGGTGTTAATCATCGAGGGGCACGGCAAGCGACTGACCGGACTGCCCGCGGCATCCGAGGACGAGCTGCGCGCCGCGGTCGGCCTGTTGCCCTCTTTGGTCGATCCGGCGCGTCGCATCCTGAAGGTCGAGACCTGGAACGGCGCGGCCGCGCTCGATGCGCCGGGGTCGGAACGGCTCCTGGAAGTCGGGTTCGTGCGCGACCCGCCCGGTTTGGCGTATTACGCGGTCTGGTAAAATGGAAGCGCGTTTGCCTAAAATGCTGCGCCATGAGCACGCAACACGCTTCGGACACCGCCGGGCCGCCCGCTTATGACTGCCTGGTCATCAGCGATCTGCATCTCGGGAGCGACGTTTGCCAGGCAAAACTGCTCGAGGAATTCCTCGAGTGGGCCGTCAAAAATGCGCGCATGCTCGTGGTGAACGGCGACATTTTTGACGACCTCAACTTTAAGCGGCTCTCGCGACGGCACTTTGCCTGCTTGAAGATCCTCCGCCGCAACGCCGACCGCGACGACTTCACGACCGTCTGGGTGCGCGGCAATCACGACGGCCCCGCCGACATCGTCAGCCATATCGTCGGCGTCGACGTGCACGACGAATACGTCTATCACAACGCCCGCGTCGATTTGCTGATCCTGCACGGCGACCAGTTTGACACGTTTATCACGCAGTATCGCTTGCTCACCGCGCTCGGGTGCGGGATCTTTTTCTACATTCAAAAGTGGATGCCGCACCGCGCCGCGCGTTGGATCCGGCGGATCTCGAAGCGTTGGCAGCGGAACAGTCAACTGATTGAGCGGCGGGCGATCGAATACGCGCGCGGCCGCGGCTTCCGCTTCGTCACCTGCGGGCACACGCACCTGCCCGGCGTCGTCGACCGCGACGGCGTGCGCTACCTGAACAGCGGGACCTGGACCGAGCATCCCCCCTGCCCGTTCGTCGCGGTCCGCGGCGACCACGTCGAGCTGTTGCACTGGCCGCTCGCGGCCGGCGAAAGTCTCGAACAAGGGACGCTCGACTTGGCCGCGGCCGCGGCCGCGACTTCGACGGCGGCTGCGTTGCCCGTGCGCGCGGGGGCGTCGCCCGCCTTCGGTTAAGCTCGGCAGGGCTTCCGGGTGCGCTTTCCGAGCGCGAAGTTAAAGAATCGCTGCCTAAGAACCAGGCAGGACGCCCAAAGCGGTTGCATGGGCACTCTTCGTCCTCTGCGTGCAAGTCACTACAGGGCAGTAGCTTAAGCATTATTTCGCATTGCGGAGCGGTCCGGCGCAGGAATTGCATGCTTTTAAGGCGTGCGAGACGCCCTCGGCGATCCAGATGTAATTT
>JAJYDB010000324.1 GCA_021777845.1 Planctomycetota bacterium | reverse complement strand
TGGAAAGATGGCGCGGTATTTGGGCAGGGTGTATGCGGACGATCGGTTGCTGTATCCGTTGCGTCGGGTGGGGCCGAAGGGTGCGGGGCGATTTGAGCGTGTGGGATGGGACGAGGCGCTGGACTTGATTGCGGGGGAGTTTCGGAGGGCGGCGGGGTCGAGTGACGGGGCGGAGTCGATCCTGCCGTACAGTTATTACGGGACGATGGGGAAGTTGCAGGCGAGCAGTTTGGACCGTCGCTTTTTTCACAGGCTCGGGGCGTCGCGGTTGGATCGAACGATCTGTGCATCGGCGGGTGGTCAAGGATATGAATATACGGTGGGTCGGGGTCGGCCGGGGGCCGACCCGGAGGCGGCGTCGAAGTGTCGTCTGATCGTGAATTGGGGATCAAACACGGTTCACACGAATAGTCACTTATGGAGTTTAATGATAGAGGCGCGGCGGTCGGGTGCGACGATCGTTACGATCGATCCGTATCGGAGCGAGACGGCGGCGCGGTCGGACGTGCACATTGCGACGCGGCCCGGGACCGACGCGGCGTTGGCGTTGGGAATGATGCACGTGATCTGGCGAGAGCATTTGCAGGATGAAGAGTATTTGACGCGAGCAACAGTTGGTGCGGAGGCGTTGCGGCGTCGGGTGTTGGAGGAGTACGCGCCGGAGCGAGTGGAGGGGATCACGGGGGTTGAGGCGGCGACGATCGAGTGGATCGCGCGGCGTTACGCGAGCGCGCGGCCGTCGCTGATTCGCCTGAATTACGGCTTGCAGAGGCACGGCGGGGGCGGGACGGCGGTGCGTACGATCGCGTGTCTGCCGGCGATCGTCGGTGCGTGGCGGGACCACGGCGGGGGGGCGTTGTTGTCGACGAGCGGTGCGTACGAGTTCGACATGGACGCGTTGACGCGGCCCGACCTCGCCCCCGCAGGGACGCGACTAGTGAACATGAATCAGCTTGGCGAGGCGCTCGCGGGCGGATTGCCGGGCCCGCCGGTGCGGGCGCTGTATGTTTATAATTGCAACCCGGCGGCGGTCGCGCCGAACCAGGCGCGGGTGATCGAGGGTCTAAAGCGCGAAGACTTGTTCACCGTGGTTCATGAGCAATTCGCGACGGATACGGTCGACTACGCCGACGTGGTTTTGCCCGCGACGACGCAGCTCGAGCACGTCGATTTGCACGGGTCGTATGGGCATCATTATGTGATGTACAATACGCCCGCGATTGCGCCGCGGGGGGAGTCGCGGTCGAACAACGACGTGTTTCGGGCGTTGGCGGGGCGGATGGGATTCGAGCCAGAGTTGTTTCCGGACGACGAGACGTTGATGCGGACGGCGCTGGCGGGTGGGCGGTCGCTCGAAGGGGTGACGCTGGAGCGTTTGCGTGCGGAGGGGTCGGTGCGACTGAACTTGCCGGAGGGTTACGCGCCGCTCGCGGAGGGGAATTTTCCGACGCCGTCGGGCAAGTGCGAGTTGTATTCGGAGCGGATGCGCGCGGACGGCTTTGACCCGCTGCCGACGTATCTGCCGCCGCATGAGGACCCGCTGGCGAATCAGTCGTTGGCGTCGAAATATCCGCTGCAACTGTTGAGTCCGCCGCGGGGCCGATTCTTGAATTCGACGTTCGCGAACACGTCGCGCGGGCCGTCCGGCGCGGACGACCCGACGGTGGAGCTGGCGGACGAGGACGCCGACGCGCGCGGGCTCGTCGAGGGGGCGTGGTCGTGCGTGCACAACGATCGCGGGCGTTTCTTCGCGCGGGTGCGGCTGCGTCGCTCGGTGCGGCCGGGGGTCGCGGTGGCGACCGGCATCCACTGGAGCAAGCTCAGCCCGGGGCGGTCGAACGCGAACAGTACGACGTCGTCGGCGCTCGCGGACATGGGCGGCGGCGCGGTCTTTTTTGACAACCTGGTCGAGGTCAGACCGCTGACCGAGGCCGAACTCCGCGAGGTCGAAACATGATCGCGAACTTGGTCTCGAAACTGAGCCGGGCGGTCCGGCGTTCCGATAAGAGTCTCGCGCATTTGCACGTGAGGGTGTATACACGCACCGACTGCTGTTGTTGTCATAATGCCGTCGACGTGCTCGAATCGTACCGGAAACGCTATGGATACATGATCGAGTTGGTCGACGTCGACGGCGATCCGGCGTTGGCGGCGCAGCACGGTTTGAGCGTGCCGGTGGTCGAAATCGGCGGCAAGGTGCGGTTTCGCGGGGTGGTGAACGCCGCGTTGCTCGAGCGCTTGCTGACCGCGGCGGTGCGCGCGGACACGACGAACGAGGTGCGCGATGAAGCTTGATCGACGCGACTTCGCGGCGGCGGCGGCGGCGATCGGAGCGGCGTGGTGCGGCGGTCGCGCGCTTGCGGTCGCGGACGAGCCGGCGCGCGGCGCGGGCGTATTGCGGGTGACGCTGCGGTCGCGCACGCGTTTGTTCAAAGGGGTGGACGAGTGGGATCAGATCACGGTCGCGCGAGAATTCACAACGGGCGAGTGCGCGATCATCATTTGTGATATGTGGGATAAGCATTGGTGCGAGAGCGCGAGCCGGCGTTGCGGCGAGCTCGCGGTCGCGATGAATCCGGTGGTTGCGGCGGCGCGGTCGCGGGGTGTGCGGATCATTCACGCGCCGTCGGAGACGATGGCGTTTTACGCCGAGACGCCGCAGCGTTTGCGGATGAAGCAGGCGCCGAAGGTCGCGCGGCCGCGGGCGATCGCGGTGGAGGAGGGTCCGCTGCCGATCGACGACTCCGACGGCGGCTGCGACGACGAAAAGCCGGTTCGCCCCTACGCGGCGTGGACGCGGCAGCATCCCGCGATCGTGATCGGCCCCGACGACGGCATCTCCGACAACGGCGATGAAGTCTATTCGTTCTTGCGCGGCCATAATATCAGCACGGTGTTTATGATGGGCGTGCACACAAATATGTGTGTGCTTAACCGCACGTTCGCGATTCGGTCGCTGACGCGCGCGGGGCTGCGTTGCGTGCTGGTGCGCGACCTGACCGACGCGATGTACGACCCGCGCGACCGGCCGAACGTGAGCCACGCGGCGGGCACTGCGCTGGTTGTTGAGCATATCGAGAAATATTGGGCGCCGTCGACGACGAAGGGGGAGTTGTCGGCGGCGTTGCGGCGTGTTTGAGGCGGGTTACGAAGCCGTTTCGAGGTCGCTGACGCCTGCGGATTCGAAGCTGGCCATGTCGCGGAGGATGTCGGCGGCGGCGGCGACGATGGGGAGCGCGAGCGCCGCGCCGGAGGCTTCGCCGAGGCGGAGGTCGAGGCGGAGCAGCGGGTCGAGGCGGAGCGCGTCGAGCGCGAGCGCATGGCCGGGTTCGGGGCCGAGGTGCGCGGCGAGGAGGAAGTCGCGGACCGGGGGGCAGATCCGGGTTGCGAGCAGGCCGGCGGTGGTGCTGATGAGTCCGTCGAGGACGACGAGGGTGTGTCGCGAGGCGGCGCCGACGGCGAGGCCCGCGAGTCCGATAATCTCGAAGCCGCCGAGTCGGGCCGCGCGATCCCAAAGATCGACGGCGTCGTGGTGGTGGAGCGCGAGTCCGCGCGCGACCGCGGCGCGCTTGCGCGCGAGCCCCTCGTCATCGACCCCTGTGCCGCGGCCGACGACGTCGCCCGCCTCGCGGTCGAGCATCGTCGCGAGCAGCGCCGCCGACGTCGTGCTGTTGCCGATGCCCATCTCGCCGAGCGCAACCACGACGGCGGAGGTCTCGTCGAGCCACAAGTCGGCGAGGTCGAGGCCCGTCGCGAAGGCTTGAAACGCCTCGTCGCGCGACATCGCGGGCCCTTCGAGCCAGTTCGACGTCCCCGCGCGCACCGGTCGCGACGTCCGCGTCGAGACAAGACGCGACGACGTGCTCACGTGCGGGATCGAGCCCGCGACGCCGAGGTCGGCGACCCGCACCGCGGCCCCCGCGCGGGCGGCCAGCACGTTCAGCGCCGCGCCGCCGCTTTGGTAGTTCGCGACCATCTGCGCCGTGACTTCGCGCGGATACGCGCTCACGCCCGCCTCCGCCACGCCGTGGTCCGCCGCGAGCACCGCCGCCAACGCCGGCGACCCGCGCGGCCGGTCGGTCCTCTGCAACGAGGCCAGTTGCCGGCCAACCTCAAGCAGACGCCCCAGGCTCCCGCGCGGCATCGTCAAACACGCCTGACGCGCAGCCGCACGCTCCGCCCACGCAACGTCCGGCGGCTCGATCGACCGACAAACACGCTCGATACGCTCAATACTCACCGACGACGTCATCATTTTATCTTCAACAGGTGCCCGCGCGAAAGAATGAGGCGGCGTCAGCGCGACGCGGTCGCCTCGGCGGGCGCGACGAAGTCGGCGACGAAGAGCTGCGACGTCTTGTTCGGCGTCCGACCTTTCGACGTCCACATCAATTTCGTGCCGTCGCGATTGAACACCGGCAGGCCGTCGAACCCTGCGACGTACGTGATCCGCTCCTCCTTGCCGGTGTCGACGTCCATCCAGTAAATCTCGTAGTTCTGATGCCCGTGACGGCTCGTCGCATAAACAATGTGCCGGCTGTCGCGAAAAAAGT
>JAJYDB010000060.1 GCA_021777845.1 Planctomycetota bacterium | reverse complement strand
CTGGAGGTGAAGGGAGTGGTGGCGGCCGAGGCCGAGGTTTTGGCGGCGATCGAGCGTTTGTACGCGGGGCGTCAGGAGTCGATCCAGGACGTCGTGAGGCAAATCGAGAGCGACAAGGGTCTGTCGCAGTTCGTGAACCGCAACGACAACACGATCGACCTCGAAGCGATCGAGGAGATGGCCGAAGCGGCGCCGGTGCGCAAGCTCCTGAACATGGTGTTGTTGTTGTCGATCAAGGACAAGGCGTCGGACATTCACTTCGAGCCGTTCGAGGATGAATACAAGATGCGGTATCGGGTCGACGGCGTGCTCTACGAGCTGGTGCCGCCGCCGAGGCACTTGGCGCCCGCGATCGCGAGCCGAATCAAGGTCATGTCGAACCTCGACATCGCCGAGCGTCGACTGCCGCAGGACGGCCGGATCGAGTTGAACATCGGCGGGAACTCGGTCGACATCCGCGTCTCGACGCTGCCGACGCTGTTCGGCGAGTCGGTCGTCCTGCGGATTTTGGACCGGACCGTGGTGCAGCTCGACCTCGAGAAGATCGGCATGCCGGGCGACACGCTCGTGAAGTGGCGCGAGGTGGTGCACAAGCCGAACGGAATCGTGTTGGTGACGGGTCCGACGTCGTCGGGCAAGACGACGACGTTGTACGCGACGCTGAACGAGCTCAATCAGATCGAGGACAAGATCATCACGACCGAGGAGCCGGTCGAGTACGACATCGACGGGTTGATCCAGGTGCCGATCAACTCCGAGATCGGGGTCACGTTCGCGGCCTGCCTGCGCGCGATCTTGCGGCAGGATCCCGACAAGATCCTGGTGGGCGAGACGCGCGACCTGGAGACGGCGGAGATCTCGATTCAGGCGTCGCTGACCGGGCACATCGTGTTCACGACCTTGCACACGAACGACGCGCCGTCGGCGATCACGCGGCTCCGCGACATGGGGCTGCCGACGTTCCTCATCACCGCGACGATCGAGGCGGTGCTGGCGCAGCGGCTGGTCCGGCGGATTTGCCTGAACTGCAAGACCGAGTTCACCCCCAGCCCCGAGGTCTGCATGGAGATCGGGATGACGCCCGAGCAGGCCGCGGCGAAGAAGTTTTATTACGGCAAGGGGTGCGACCGTTGCAACAACACCGGCTACAAGGGCCGCATGGGAATTTATGAACTTTTAATCATGAACGACCGGCTCCGCGAGTTGGTCGTGAACGAGGTTTCGCTCGACGAGTTCCGCAACGAGTGCCGGAAGTTCGGGATGCGGACGTTGCGCGAGTCGGGGATGGTTTCGATTCACGCGGGGATGACGACGATCGAAGAGGTGGTGCGCGAAACGATGCTCGACGAGGTCTGACGTCGAGGGGGGTTCGCGGGCGGACGCGCGGCCGACGACTGAGACGATCGCAACGGTGCACGGGCGGGTCACGAGGGGGAAAACGACGATGCCGACCTTTTCTTACGAGGCGATGGACGCGGCGGGTCGCGAGGTCAAGGACTCGATCGACGCGAACACGCAAGAGGAAGCGCAGCAACTGATTCGCCAGAAGGGCTTCTTCGTCACGAAGATCGCGCCGAAGTCGGCGGCGACGAAGGGCAAGAAGGGGGCGGCGAAGAAGGGCGGCGGCCGTCGCAAGAAGAAGTCGTTCACGATCGGCAAGATCTCGACGAAGCAGCTCTGCACGTTCACGCGGCAGCTTTCGACGCTGCAAGACGCGGGTCTGCCGATTTTGCGGAGCCTCAAGATCCTTGAGGGGCAGTGCAAGCCCGGCGTGCTCAAGAACGCGCTCGGCGACGTCGTCGAGGACATCGAGAGCGGCCAGACGCTGTCGGAGGCGTTCGCGAAGCATCCGAAGGCGTTCGACCGGCTGTACTGCAACATGATCAAGGCGGGCGAGGCGGGCGGCGCGCTCGAGGCCATCCTCCAGAGACTCGCCGACTTCAAGGAAAAGTCGCAGTCGCTGAAGCGGCGGATCAAGTCGGCGATGGTCTATCCGATCGTCGTCATCTTCGTCGCGTGCGTGATCGTCGGCTTCATCCTTTATTTCATCATTCCGAAGTTCAAGGCGATTTTCGCCGACTTCGGCGTGCCGCTCCCCGGCATGACGGTCTTCCTGATCAAGGCGAGCGACTTCATCATCCACTACTTCTACGTGGTGTTGCTCACGCCGCTGTTCATTTGGATCATCATCAAACTGCTCTATCGACTGAAGACGGGGGCGTACGTCTGCGACCGCATTTTGCTCATGATTCCGGTCATGGGCGCGATCGTCGAGAAGGCGACCGTGGCGCGGACGATGCGCACCTTGGGCACCTTGGTGACCTCGGGCGTGCCGATTTTGGAGTCGCTCAACATCGTCCGCGACACCGCCGGGAACGCCGTCTTCGAGCGCGCGTTCCAGAGGATTTACGAGAGCATCCGCGAAGGCGAGACGATCGCGCAGCCGCTCCGCGAGGCGCGCGTCGTCGACGACATCGTCGTGAACATGATCGACGTCGGCGAGGAGACCGGCGACCTCGACACGATGCTCAACAAGATCTCCGACAACTACGACGAAGAGGTCGAGGCGCTCGTCGAGAGCCTCGTGAGCCTCTTGGAGCCAATCATGATCGTCGTCTTGGGCGGCATCATCGGGTTCATCGTCATCGCGCTGTTCCTGCCGTTGATCACGCTGATTACGAAGCTGTCGGGCTAAACCCGCGGCGCGCGTTTGATCAAGAGGCCAAAACGTCGTCACAGAGTTGCAAACGATCCGTAACTCCTTCAACACCTGTTTCTAATCCGGCCCTCGACTCCGGTCCGCGACGCACGCACGTCGCGGACCGGGCGCGAAATCCGCGCGCCGCGTCGGGGTTCGCCGCCGCGAAATCCAAGCCTCGACCCGCGACCTCGGCCCGAACTTGTTTGCGAACAGGAATGCTCGATCCCAACGCCTTGGAGACCCGCACGATGTCACGCCGCAACCCGACTCGACGCGTTCCGCGCGGCGCCGCGCGAACGGTTCCGTACGCGGGCCGACGCCGACGACTTGGCTTCACGCTCGTTGAGCTGCTCGTCGTGATCTTGGTGATCGCCTTGCTCGCGGCGCTGTTGCTGCCCGCGATCACCGGCGCGATCCGGACCGCCAAGAACGCCGCGGTGCAGGCCGAGATCAGTCAGATGGCGCAGGCGCTCGCCGACTTCAAGAGCAAGTACGGCGAGTATCCGCCGAGCCGGATCCTGCTCGCCGAGAACGGTTTCTACAACACGCAGGACACCACGCCGATCGCGAGCGTCAGCGGGTTTTCGGGCGAGACCGACATGACCGTCGGGCAGCTCGCGGCGCGGTCGCTGACGTATCTGCGCAGGTTCTTCCCGAGGGTCGCGCTCAGCAGCTCGCAGGCGTTGTACGGGCCGGGCACGGTGACCCCGAGTTTTTGGCTCGACTTCAACGGCAACGGCGGCACGGGTCCCGACCCGCAGTATGTCTTGCAGGGGCACGAGTGCCTGGTGTTCTTCCTGGGCGGGATCCCGCAGCAAACGTCCGCCGGGACGTACGGGATGACCGGATTCGCGAAGAATCCGCAGAATCCGTTCCTGAACGCGACCGTCGCGCCGAACCGTCAGCCGCCGCTCTTCGAGTTCAACGGCGCTCGGCTCGTCGCCGACCCGACGAAGAACGTCGGCATCCCCGGCTACGTCGACTCGCTCGGCAACCAGTACGGGTTTTACGCGTACTTCAGCGCGTACGGCAGCAACGGCTACGACCCGAACGACGTCAATTTCCCCGAGGTTGACGACACGACGAACACGTCGCCGATGATGCGGAACTTTTTCGTGAACTTCCCGGTGTACACGGCGTCGGGCGGGTCGTCGACGTTCGCGGGGGCGGGCGGCACGCAGAGCAACGCGGTCTCGCCGTCGCCGAATCCGTACACGAGCGGCCCCCCCGCCGACCCCGCGGGCAAGCCGACGATTTATCAGAATCCGCAGACGTTCCAGATCGTGTCGTCGGGAAGCGACGGCGTCTTCGGGATCGGCGGGATCTACGTGACGAACACCAGCAGCGAGGCGTTGCCGCTCACTTCGGCGACGAGCGACTTCTATTCGCCGAGCACGAACAACGGCCTGCGCACCGTCGAGCGCGACAACCTCACGAACTTCAAGAACGGCAAACTCGAGTGACGCCGGCGAGTTGCGTCGTCGGACCCCGCGGACGTGTCGAGGAGCAAGTGCCGTGAGACCTGATCGAACCAGAACAACGCGAGCCGAAGCCGGCGGGCGCGCACCGCGGCTCGCGGGGGGCTTCACGCTCATCGAGCTGCTCGTCGTGGTCGCGATCATCGGCCTCTTGGTCGCGTTCGTCGTGAGCGCCGCCACCGACGGCGTCCGCCGCGCCGAGGAACGCGCCAC
This sequence comes from Planctomycetota bacterium, assembly GCA_021777845.1. Taxonomy (GTDB): domain Bacteria; phylum Planctomycetota; class Planctomycetia; order Isosphaerales; family Isosphaeraceae; genus JAJYDB01. The sequence continues at coordinate 17,317 of JAJYDB010000060.1, read as the reverse complement.
GCAAGGCTTGATCGCGAAGCTGGACTCGGGCCTGAGCGACCGCCTCGAGGCACTCCTGCAACAGCGCGCCGAGGCGAATCAGACGCACCTGAACATGGCGGCGGTCAACCTTAACATCGCCAACCCGGCGCAGTACGTGGTCCAACAGTACACGCAGGCGCAGAAGCGGGCGCAAGTGATCGCCGAGTTCGACAACATGAAGGCCGAACTCCCCGACGTCTTTTATGTGCAGGACTTCACCGGCACGTCGACGGGCTATCCGATCAACTTCGCGGGCTTGCCGTTCCCGCTCGCGGCGGGTTCGCCGGTGAACTACGTTTTGCCGCTCGGCAATTCGGTGCCGACGACTCTCGGCGGCGCGGGCCAGTTGAACGGCGGCAAGGGGATCTACGGCGCGGCCTACACGACCGCGGCGGGGATCTACAAGAATCTCGGCTATCTGCCGCAAGGGTACAACGGCTCCGACGACAACGGCAACGGCCTGATCGACGAGTGGGCCGAGGGGATCGGCACGAATCCTCAACAACAAGACCCGACCGACCCGACCGGCGTGCGAATGATCTCGCTGTCGCAGTTGATCCAGAATCGACTCGCGGCGCACACGCACAAGACGGCGCGGTCGGAGATGCTGTACGCGATCCTGGTCGAAGGCCGCGGCCCGCTCGGCACGGTCTTCAGCCGCGACCAGTTCACCGACCGCGAAGTGCAAGACACCGACGGCGACGGCCTGCCCGAGTTCGTCGACGCCTGGGGCGAGCCCTTGCAGTTCTACCGCTGGCCGATCTTCTTTCAATCCGACCTGCAAAAAGGGGCCTCGCCGTACAACACCGTGATCGAGCGTCGCGAACAAGATCCGCTCGACCCGAACCAGCAGTTGATCGCGCCGTCGTGGTGGTCGAGCTACAACGCGACGAACTCGTACCTCGGCAACTCGTCGAGCTTCATGAGCACCGCGGCGATGATGTTCCAGAGCTATTTTCACCTGCTCGTCGACCCGAACTACCCGAATTACAGCGGCGCGCTGCCGAGCCCGTTCCTCTGGGATCGCGGTTCGCTCTATCCGCAACGGCGCGCGTTTTATTCGAAGTTCCTGATCCTCTCGGGCGGGCTCGACAAGACGGCGGGGGTGCCGCGGCTCGACCTCACGTATCAGGTGAACCTCGACCCGTTCGGGAATCTGAACGGCACGGCGTACGAGAAGACGGCGACGATTTTCACGGGGAATCCGCTGACCGACGTGCCGCTGCTGATGGCGGAGAGCGAAGCCTCGCCGACCGACCCGAGCGGAGGGAACGCGAGCTTCTTCAACGTGCCGTCGTCGACGTCGACGTCGGACAACGTCACGAAACTGCTCCAAAACGTCTTCGCCCCCGACGACATCACCAACCATAACCTCCAGGCGCCCGGCGGAGGCATCCAATAATGCGAGCCGAGACGAAACAGACCGGGAGTCGAGCGATCGCGCGCGGCGCGCGGCGTCGATCGACGCGCGACGACGGTTCGAGACGCGGCCTGCGCGGCTACACGCTGATCGAAATCCTGGTCGTGATTTTCATCATTCTGCTCGTGAGCGCGGTCACGCTGCCGACGGTGATCCCCGCCTTGACGCACCGGCAGGTGAGCGAGGCGGCGCGGATCGTGCAGGCGGCGCTCGCCGGGGCGCGCGACGCCGCGATCCGCAACAACGAGCCGCGCGGCATCCGCCTCATACCCGACCCTGTGTTCAACGGGCAGGGGCTGCCGACGCTCGCGTACAACCGAATCGTGCCGATCGAGCCCGCGCCCGACTACAACAACGGCATGGTGTCGATCTTCCCGAAGCTCGGCACGCTGAACCCGCAGATGACGCTCACAAACTACGTGGCGGGTCTCGCGAGCTACGGCTTGTCGCAACCGGGGCTGGTGCTGTTCGAGGAAACCTTCAGTTCGATCGGGGCGGGCTTTCCGAACGAGCAGACGTCGTGGTACTGGAACATTCGGGTCGGCGACAAGATCCGGTTCAGCAACGCCGGGAATTACTACACCGTGGTCGGCCCGATCAAGATGTCGAACGCCGATCGATTCGTGAACATCGGCCCGCCGGGGACGGTCGTGAACGACCCGAACGGTCAGCCTTACCCCGAGTTTTTGTTCCTCGTGAACGGCGTCGACGACAACGAGAACGGCTACGTCGACGAGAGCTACGACGGATTCGACAACGACGGCAACGGTTGCGTCGACTGGCCGACCGACCTCTGCGAAGTGCCGACTCAGTTCCAGGGTGTGTTGACGGCGTGCAACGCCTGCTACCTCGCGACCTCGATCCCTCCGTTCGTAGCCGAGACCGAGCTCTGGGTCGGCGCGGAGGCCGTGAACGGTCTGAACGACCATCCGTATACGATCAAACGGCGGCCGGTGCCGACGCAAGGGGCGCGCGACATCGCCTTGCCCGAGCAGGTCGTGATCGACGCGACCACGTGGAACTCGCCGATGAGCGCGTCGCCGAGCCTGCCGGAGCGTTCGCGGCTGCCGATCGACCCGATCAGTCTGCAAGTCGACATCATGCTCGACCCCGGGGGGCGCGTTTTGCCGACGACGCTGTACTCGACGCCGACCGACTTCGCGAACGCGCCGTTCTACCATATTTGGCTCGCCGAGCGGCAGGACGTCCACGAGCCGCTCTGGGGCTACAACGGCATCGGCGTGCCGAAGCCGAATCCAAGCTATCCCAATATGCAATACACGCTGCCGATGCCGCTGGGGAGCGGCGACCCGATCGGCACGACGACTTACAGCTACACCGACAACACGAGCGGCACGGCGCCGACGCGGTTTTTGAAGGGCGAGCGTCGGCTGATCACCGTCGGCGTGCAGACCGGACAGATCACGATCAACGAGGTTGAGGTGTTTGACGTGTTGGACGTCAGCTACCCGTTCTATCAGCCGCAACTCGGGGCGAGGAACACGCAATGAACGCGGCACGAACCAAACACGCGCGGGCGGGCATCACGCTCGTCGAGATCTTGATCTCGATTCTGATACTCGGCGTCGGGCTGGTGTCGCTCGCGACGCTCTTCCCGCTCGGCCTCTTGCGTCTGCACGCGGCGTCGCGGCTGACGCGCTCGACGTTCCTCTCGAGGGCCGCCGCGGCCGACGTTCGCGCGCGGAACTTGTTCTCGAAGGCGTCGTTCGTGAACACGTACATCACGCCGTGGTACATCACCGCGAGCGGCCCGTACGACCCCTGGGTTCAAGACGTGAACGCATCGACCGGCGACTGGGCGGGGGGCGCGTATCGAGGTCTCGGCGGCAACGGCATCGTGACGAACCAGGCGGTCGCCTCGGGCGGGGCGTTCGCGCAGATCAACCCCGGACCCGGGCTGCCGGTCGCGTACGACCCGCTCTGGTGGATGATGGTGTTCGCGCAGACGAACGGATCGGTGTTGCCGAGCAACACGCAGGCCCGGTTCGCCACGGGGGTCGGCTGGGTGGGACCCGAGTCCGGCGACGGCGCGGTGCCGAGCGCGCACGGTTTGCAGAGGATCTCGAACTTCAACCCGTTCTACGCCCCGGCGAACAACGTCGTGAATCCGTATTACGTGTCGAACGTCGAGGCGATTTTCGTTTCGCCCGAGGATTACCTCACGCAGTCGCCGCACAATGAGCAAGTGAGCCCGATCGTGGGCGCGATCCCGCAGGCCAGCCCGGTTCTGCCCGAGCTGACCGTGCAAGGGACCGCGGCGTACCCCGTCCCGACGTTCGAGTACCGCTACTCGTGGATGGTGACGGCGCAGCAGGTTGATTCGACCAACGGCACGATGTATCACGGCGACATCGTGATCTTCGAGAACCGGCCGTTCGGGTTCGAGCAGGTGCAGTCGCCGCTCGGCGGGACGGTGGCGCAGGCGACCGGCGAAACCGTGGTCGAGGCGATCTTCGGCTACAGCAAGACGGTACTCTCGGGCACGGGCTCGGTCGGCTACGGCTCGGGGGCGAACCGGACGGTGCTGATGCGTTGGCCGGTGACGATGCCCGACCCGCCGATCAAGGTCGGCGCCTGGATCGCCGACGTGACCTACGAAACGAGCGCGGCCCAGGATTACGCGATGCAGCAGACGGCGCTCGCGAGCGGGATCGCGTCGTACCCGAATCAGCGCTGCCACTGGTATCAGATCGTGAAGCGGACCGAGCCGGGGGCCGACGAGATGGGCAACAGCGGCTACCGGTCGATCACCGTGACGGTGCACGCGCCCCTGCAAAGCCACACGTTGATGACGACGGCGGGCGTGCCGGTGTACGCGAACGCGGCGCTGGTTTCGCCGCACGTCGTCAACGTCGTCCCGCGCGAGTTCGAAACGCGCTGACCAGAACGCCCGGCGGTTTCTGTTTGCGAACGAATCCCGACGCGGAAGAGCGAAGCCATGAACGCCAATCTTGAAAGAACGAACGCCGCGCGACGGCTCGCGACGACGGCCGGCCGCCGCGGGGTCACGCTCGTCGAAATGCTGGTCGTCGTCGCGCTGCTCGTGCTGATGATGACGGTGATCGTGCAGATCTTCCAGTCGGCGACGGGGGCGGTCTCGGTCGCGCAGACGAACAGCAAGCTCGACGACGAGTTGAAGCGGTTCGAGTCGACGATGCGGAGCGACCTCGAAGGGGTGACGGCCTCGCTCACGCCGCCGAACAACCCCGAGTACAACACCGGCTATTTGGAATACTCGGAAAACGCGTTTGCCGACCTCCAGGGCGAGGATTGCGACGACACGCTCCGGTTCACCGCCCGCGCCCCCGCGGGACGACCGTTCGTCGGCCGGATGTGGGTCGGGCCGGTCCAGTACTCAACCGCCGCCAACATCAACGTGACGAACCAGCCGATTCTGGTCACGAGCCAGACCGCGGAGATCATCTACTTTCTGCGCAACGGCAACTTGTATCGGCGCGTCTTGCTGGTCGCTCCCGAGCGTCAGAGCGCCTTGACGCAAGCCGGGACGCAGCTCATCTATCCCAACTCGTCGCTTTTCGGCTCAACCTCTTCCGGCAATATCCGCTCGGTGAGCTGGCAGGGACTGAACGACCTCTCGGCGCATCCGAACCCGGTCGGCGCGGGAACGGCCACGCCGATCGTACTGCTGAACACCTTGGGCGACCTTTCGAACCGCGAAAATCGCGCGTTTTCGCCGCGGTTTTGCTCGGACTATCTCACCTACTTCCCGAGTCTCTACGTCACGCTCGCGTCGGTCTCCACGCCGTCCGACGGCGTACCCGACGACGTCAACTACTACACCGGCGGCGGGGGCTCGGTGATCGCGCCCGACGGCATCCCCGACTACCATCCGGTGCTGAACCCTCTCACGGTTTTCGGGGCGAACGTGCAGTTCGGCTCGACCGTGCCGCTGCTGAACGAGCCGCCGAACTTGCTCGCCGATCGCACCGCCACGAGCGGAGCGCCGCCGTACGACATCTACCCGTTCCCCTACATCTATCCGCACTCGTACTCGGTGCCCGATCCGTTCACGCTCCAGTACGGCTGGATCCACACGCCGAATCCCGGTCAGAACCCGACCACGCTCGCGGGCGCGATCGTCATGAACCACAACCCGCTCGACACCGGCGACAATTTGCCTCCTCCCGTCGACGCGAGCGGCAACCTGCACCCCTCGACGTGGTGGGGCTTCCCCACCTGGCGCGAAACCATGCATCTGGCTTGGTTCGACCCGGTCTGGCAAATCCCTCGGACCTTCACGCAGCCGAGAGGGCTGAGTCCGGAGAACCCGTCGGTCGCGCCGAGCGATCAGTTGACGAATCCGAACTATCCGACGCCGCTCAACGACCCCGGCCTGCCCGGCGGCTACCAGCTTTACAACGACGGCGCGGGAGCGAGTTCGTTCATGCAGTGGGCGAACAACCCGGCCATGTACAGCGCCGTCTGGCAAGACGACCTGATCATGACCGGCGTTCGCAGTTTCGACATCAAGGCGTACGACGACGCCTTCCCCGGCTACGTCGACCTCGGCTGGGCGGACGACCCGACCTTGCCGCAGAACGCGAATCCCGGCGTGTGCCTGCAAGGGACGCCGCTCTATTTCACCGGCAACGGCACCGGCGTTCCGGCGCTCACGCTCGGCACGATGGCGCACGAAGGCCGGATGCCGCCGCTCTCGTACGACCACCGGCTCGACGCGCGCTACCCGAACCCGACGTACGTCAACAACGGTTTCTTCACCGCCCCCGCGGCCGGGTCGTTTGTCGCGCAGTACCCGAACTTCAACCCGAACTACTCGAGCAACATCGGCGACGACAACCCCGGGGTGATCCGCCTGCGGCGCGTCTGGGACAGTTGGTCGACCGAGTACACCCGCGCCCCGGCGCACGGCTTGAACCCGATCACCGGCAGCCCGATCGGACCGCCGTTCACCCCGCCGGTGTATCCTTCGTATCCGCCCCCCTACCCCGCGCCGCTGCGCGGGCTCCAAATTCAAATCCGCGTCGTCGATACGCGCAACGAACACGTGAAAACGCTGACGATACACCACGACTTCACCGACAAGCTGTAAGCCGAGAAGCGCCAACGACCAGGGGCCCGCTCGGCCCGGAGACACGGCGCCGCGACGCGTCGACTTTGCGAGGGATTCGACCATGTTCGCCGAACAAATCCGCACGCGGCTGCAACGACGAGGGATCATCCTCGTCGTCGTCCTGGGGATGCTCGGGCTCTTGGCGCTCATCGGCGTCACGTTCGCGACCTTCAGCGGACAGGCGCAGGTGAACGCGCGCAACTACGCGCTCAGCGACACGCGCCCCGACCCCGGACACTTGATGGACTTCGCGCTCGCGCAGCTCGTCAACGACACCAACAACCCGCAGTCGGCGATCCGCGGCCACAGCCTGAAGCGCGACATGTACGGCAACGACGCGGTCTACAACGGCTTCGTCGCCGGCTCGTCGAGCTTCCCCTCGACGCCGATGCTGATCACCAGCGCCGTCCTGAACTCGACCGCGACGCCGCCCTACGTTTCGCTCGTCACGAACCTGAATTCGAACGACCCCGCGTTCTACGGGATGAACTTCACCCGCTGGACGATCCGGATGCTCAGCCCCCCCGCCGCGCTCCCGCTCCTGTTGGGCACGCAGACCGTCGAGGTGCTCGTCGACGACCGCACCGGCACGAATATCACGTTCCACGTCGCGCCCACGCTCGACACCCTCACGACGCTCACGAACGCGAACGTGCCGTACAACAATCTGCCCGCGACGCCCAACGGCCTCCCCTTGGTGCAGCCCGGCACGCTGGCAGTGCCGTTCGTGCTCGACAGCCGCTACCGGCACGCGTTCAACGGCTCGGGGATGGGGAGCCTCGGGCTGGACATCTCGCTGCCGGGCAGCACGGTCGTCCTGCCGGCGTCGGCGTACGCGAACTTTCGCTTCAACGGCGGCGTGCTCGCGGGCAATCCGAACACGCTGCTCGCGGGCAACCCCGGCCTCATCGACATGGACGAGGATTACGACGCCGTCGACCTCGAAAACTGGTTCCTCGCGATGCAAAGCGCCGACGGCCAGGTGATCATCCCCTCGTTCCACCGCCCCGGCATTATCATCGGCGACCCCACCAACCCCACCAACCCCGCCACCAACGACTGGCAGAATTCGGTCAACTCGGGCGTCGGCAACTTCGCGGCGTCGATGTCGAAGATCCTCCGGCCGCGCAACGCCGACGGCCACAACCCGCTCTCCTTCCCCGACCTCATCCCGAACACCGCCAACGGCAAAATCAACTACGACGTCGACAACGACGGCGACGGCGTCACCGACTCGGTCTGGCTCGACCTCGGCTACCCGATCCAACGCAGCTCCACCGGCCAGCTTTACAAGCCTCTGTTCGCGTTCATGGTGATCGGCCTCAACGGCCGGATGCCGCTCAACACCGCGGGCAACATCGCGACGAACAACTTCGTCGCGGGGCAGCAGCCGAATTTCGCGCACGCGAGCCATCTCGGCAACTCGGTGAGCGAGATCGACATCACCTACGCGCTCCAAAACGCCTACGACCGGCTGAACTGGCTGAACCCGTTGACAAACTACTTCCCGTCGTACTCGCAGACCGACAACGCGGGCAGCATCGGCCTGGGCACCCCAAACATCAGCGTCGCGAACACGCAACTGCTCAACATTCTCGCGGGGACGCGTCCGCAAGTCAGCCCGTTCGTCGACGCGACCTCGCCGCAGCTGTCCGTCCCCGGCACGACGATGCCGTACACGTTCGTGATCAACCAAGGCGCGGGCCCCGTGCCCTATTCGCCGGCCACCTCCTCGCCGTTCTACACGATTCTGCCCATCCCCGCGGGGCAGAATCTCGACACGAACCTGGTCGCGTTCGGCCTCGACCCGGTCACCGGAAAACAGCAGTACTACGCGCTGCCGAACGGCCTCGCGGACGCGGGCGACAACATCGGCGGCCTGGGAATCGTGACCCGCTACTCCGAGCCGGTCGCGGGCCGCTGGGGCGAGCAAGACTCGGTGCCCGGCCTCCTTATCAACTACGTCGGGATGTTGGTCGCGAACGGCCAGCCCACCCCGCTCCAATATTATTGGAACAACACGATCCGCGCCGGGCTGTCGCAATACTCGAGCTACGGCGACGCCCGCGACGACAATTACAACACCTTCGACCCCTTCCCGATCAACACGAACGTCACCCCGAACGTGATCCAAGGCGAGTCGCCGCTCTACAACACGTCGAGCTTCGCGATCCTCTCGCCCGCCGATCTTTACGACAATATGGGCGCGCTGCTGCTGCCGGTGGAAAACTACCGGCGGTTCGTGACGCCGATGGACATCAACGGCACCGGCTCGATTCAGCCGTACAGCGGCGCCTCCGGGGGGTTGGCCCTCAGCCGCGCCGGCGCCGACATGTCCGGCCGCGTCGCCTACGCGAACTACTTCCGCCCTCCCGGCCTGCCCGTCGCGGCCGCGCCTGATTCGACCTACGCGCTCGGGGTCACGACCTACAACCTGAACGGCGTCACGGGCCTGCGCTTCGGCTTCCCCAGCCTGCCCGACGTCGCCAACAACTACTTCCACGGCTACGAGTCGCAGCGGAACCCGAACTCGGCCGCCTTCACCCCCGTCCCCGGCTACTCGATGCAGGCGTTCGCCTTCGCCGGCGCGCCGACCGACATGACCCCCGGCGCCTACCCGCCGATGACGTACGACTCGCTCGTGAACTCGGGCTTCCCCGGCTACACGGTCAACCCCACCTTCCAGGTCGGCACCGACGGCTTCAACGAAGCCGACGAGATGAACCTCTACAACCCCAGCCAGTACGACGCGCCGTTCGGTCCGGCCGACTTGCAGTGGCTCTACCGCAAGCAAGACGTCGACGGCTCGGCGCTGCACAGCAGGCTCTCGAACCTCGCGCCGATCAGCTTCAACAACTCGCTCGACGGCATCCGCCGCAAACGTCTGTTCGCGACCGACTCGTGGGACCTGAACACCTACGTTTACGCCTACGACAGCCCGAGCTACTACGACCCGAACGCGACCTACAACACCTACCTGGGCGCGAACGCCGCCGGCAGCTACAAGCCGTTCCTCAACAACAACCGCTTCGCCGCGGCCACGCAGGCGAGCCTCTTCAACCAAGGCGGCATCACCCCCGCGGTCGCGCAGCCGCAGCGCAAGGTCAACCTCAACTTCCCGCTGCCGGTCTCGAACAGCCCGATCGAGCCGGTCCGCCAGAAGTGGATCCGCGAGACCTATCAACTGCTCAAGCAGATCTTGCCGCCGAGCGCCGTCGATACCCCGCAGGAGCTCGCGCAGCTCAGCCAGTACGTCGTCAACATCATCGACTTCCGCGACCCCGACGGCACGATGACGAAGTTCGTCAACACCGACCTCGTCGTCGTCCCCGCGTCCGCCCCCGCCGGCGGAACCTACCTCCCGCCGCGGCTCGCCTTTTCGGGCCTGCCCGACGTCGTCTCGGGCATCGCCTTCGCGCCGCCCGCGACCTACGGGCCGTATTCGCCGCTCTACGACTTCGTCGCGCCGCCGACCGGCGCCGCCATGACCGACCTCACGCAGCAGTTCCTCGTCCAGTTCGGCATGGAATACAACCCGATCGCGATCAACGAGACCTTCGCGTACTCGTTCCAATACAAGAACAACATCAACACCCCCGGCACCCCCGCGCAGGCGTACCGGTTCTTCGTCGAGCTGGTGAACACGCTCACGCAGTCGGGTTCGAGTCCCGACCCCTCGTTCGTGATCCCGAACAACTGGGACATCGTGATCACCAACGACGACCCGCTCAGCCGGCCCGACCCGATCAGCGGCCAGCTCGCCTACAACAACGCGCAAACGATCACCCCGGCCACCGCCCCCGCCGTCGGCGCGCTCGGCTCCAGTTACGGCCCGATTCCGCTCACCGACGCGAACGCGGTCACGCCGACGGTGCCGGGCCTCAGCCCGCTCCCCGCCGTCGGCAGTTTCCAAACGCCGCTCGCGAATTATTACTACACGCTCGGCAACAACATGCCGGCGGGTTACAACACGAACGCGACCCAGCCCGCCGAGGGGACCGTCGGCAAGCTCGGGACGCCGAACTACATCCTGCCCGATTCGTACATCAATACGACCTACGACCTGTTCGCGTCGACGTCGTTCAATCCGTACACGCTCGCCGCGACCGACAACCTGCTGTTCCCGCTCGCGAACACCGCGACCAGCGCCGTCCCGCAGCCCGCGCCCGGCTCGGCGAGTGCGAATTATTACTGGGTCTGCCTGCGGCGTCCCGCGAACCCGCTCGCCGCGCCGACCGGCAACACCGGCGGCAACCCGATGGTCGTCGTCGACAGCATGCGGTTCCCGTATATCGAAGGCGGCGGCATGGGCAAGGTCGGCACGCCGCCCACGAATCAAGACATGGTCGTGCAGCCGCCTCTGAATCAGATGTACTCGGCGCAGCGGATGCAGCCGTATCGCGGCGGCCACGCCGTGCCGATCATCCCCGGCAGCCCCGTGCTCAACACCGCCTACGGCTACAGCGAGCAAACCGCGGTGCCTTTACCCTCGACCACCCAGGGCAACTTCGGCAACTCCTACAACCAGACGCCGGGGTACGTCACGAACGTCTTCAATCACTCGATCAACTTCCCGAACGCGAACCCCGACCCGCAGTGGGATTGGTTCGTGTTCAACGACCGCGACTTCACCAGCGTCGCCGAGCTTGCGCTCGTCCCCGGCGCGCCCCCCGGATTGTTCACGAAGCAGTTCGTCGAGTTCGCCCCGACGAACCCCTTCCCGCCCGCGGCGACCATCCCCGTCTTCAACGGACCGGCGCTGACGTATCCGCCGTCGAAGGTCCTGAACACACCGATCACGACGACGAATCCCGCCTTCCTCCCCTCGGTCGCGACCACCGTCGGACCTTCGCCCGCGACCGGCGGCTATCCGTTCAACCAGGACAACTTCGGGAGCACGATCGGCAACCTACTGCCGATGCGAACCTATCCGTACCTGATCGACAACTTCTTCTACACCGGCGCGAGCGAGATCCTGCTGCCGGAAACCTCCGGCGCGGCCGCCGGACCGGGACCGCCCGTCGCGGGCTACGTCGGCGGACCCAGCGGCGCGGGCTGGTATCGGATGTTCGACTTCTTCGAGGTGCCGAGCCTCTCGAACGGAGCGATCGGACCGGTCCAGAACGGCGACAACTTCGACTGGCAGCGGCAAGACGTCCGCCCCGGCCTGCTCAACCTCAACCTGATCATCGACGAAGAGGTCTTCTTCGGCCTGATGGGTCGGAACCCGAACATCGCGCCGCTCAGCACCGCCGAGATGATCACGCCCCAGAACCCGAACGGCACCGGCACGACCTCCGGCGACCCGTTGTTGCTCAACAACCCGTATCTGCTCGCGAACATGCCGGCGCTCGTCGAGACCGGCGTCGCGGCCCCCTTCCTGGTCCCGAAGGTCGTCACGATGATCGACCCGACCGGCAGCCCCGCGTTCTTGCAGATGCTCGCCAACGGCAGCCCGTTGATCTCGGCGTATCCGATGTCGAACGTCGGCGCGCTCGAGACCACGCCCGCGGGTTATTCCGCGTCGGTCAGCGTCGTTCCCGTCAACGGCACGCTCTCGACCGTCCCCGACAACCGCATGAAGGCCGCCTTCGCCGACTTCCTCAAGCTCCGACACGGCGGCTCGGGGTACATGTTCGGCTTCGGCACCGGCGCGGTCTACAATATTCCGGCCGCGAACCTGAGCGGACCGATCGCCGCCGAACGGCCGTTCCACTCGCTGTCGTACCCCGACATCAACTACACCATCCTGCGGCCCGCGACGCTCCCGCCGCCGCTCCCCAACGCCGCCGGCACCGTCCTGCTCCCGGCGACGCCGGTCCCGCTCGTCGGCGCGGCGATTCCCTACTGGCCCGCCGGAACCTGGCCGTACACGGGTTACTCCCAAGACCCCGGCATGAAGAACCCCTACCTCTCGATCTACAACGCAAACGTGTTCTCGTGGATCGACGAGGCCGTCGGCACGGGCTACACGCCGTCGGCGCCGTACGTGCCGTTCCCGCTCTGGACGCAGACCGCCCCCGTGCCGCAGGCGCTTCCCCCCGCCGTCCCGCCGCGACGCCTGTTCCAGATCCCCGACTACGTCGGCAGCGTGCCGGTCGCCAACTTCGTCGCCGGCAACGCGAGCTACGGCGGAGACCTCAACGTCAACACCCCGTACCCCAACACCACGCTCTCGAATTCGTCGCCGTTCATCATCAACGGCGCGACGGGGGTCAGCTATCCGGCGCTCACTCCGCCCACCCGCACCGGCTACCTCGGCGGCCGCGGCGTCAACGTCAACCGCATCGACACCCGCCAACATCCGTATTTCCGGACCGAGTGGCTCCAGCGCGTCATGAACCTGACCACCGTCCGTACTCACCAGTACGCGGTCTGGATCACCGTCGGATTCTTCGAGATCACCCGCGCCGGAAATCCGCAAATGGCCTTCTCGACGAACCCTCTCGAAGTTCTGCTCTCGACCGACATCCTCGGCCTCGAGCTCAACCTCTCGAGCGGACGCAGCGTCCGGCACCGCGGCTTCTTCCTCGTCGACCGCACCAAGGCGATCGGCTTCAACCCCACGCTCACCGGCAACTTCCGCGACTGCGTGGTTTATCGACAGATCATCGAATAACGGGCAAATTCGCGTGGATGAGCCCGATCGACTTGTCGGAGAGTGGTTTCCAGCGTTATGATTAATTGCACGTCGTCAAATCCCTTGCGAGGACCAAACCCATGACTTCCCGTTCCGCCTCTCGACCCCGGCGCGGCTTCACGCTGATTGAGCTGCTGGTGGTTATCAGCATCATCGCCCTGCTGGCGGGCCTGCTCCTGCCCGCCGTCAACGCCGCCCGCGAGGCCGGCCGCCGCGCCCAATGCCAGAACAACATGCGCCAAATCGGCATCGGACTCCAAGGGTTCGCCAACGCCAAAAACTACTTCCCGAACGCCGGCACCTTCATGGAGAACTACGCCGGTCAGTTCAACTCGGCCGCCCCGAGTCCGAACCTCTCGAGCATCTACACCGCCGTCACCGCGCCGCAGAATACCTCGACGCAAGGCGCGATGCTCTACAGTTGGGTCGTCGACCTGCTGCCGTACGTCGACTCGCAAGACCTGTTCAATAACTGGAACAAGAGCCTGCCTTACCTCTCGCCGCTCGTGACCACCCCCGGCGGCGCCAGCAACCTCACCATCAGCGGCACCGGCCTCGCCTTCCTCCGCTGCCCCGACGACAACTCGTTCACCCCGAACCAGGGCAACCTCAGCTACGTCGTCAACGGCGGCTTCACCCTCTTCGCGGCCGGCTCGCTCTCCTGGACCCCCGGCGCCAGCGACGGCATCCCGACGATCAACACCGCGCAGACCTACTGGGGCATCTCCAGCCCGCCGACGTTCACCGAGCAACAGGGCATCATGCAGAAGTGCGGCGTCATGTTCCTCGGCACCGACACCGGCAAGTATCCCTGGGACATGCGCACCACCTTGAGCGCCATCTACGACGGCGCCTCGAACACCGTCGTCGTCGGCGAGAACACCCTCGCGGGCTATTCGCCCAGCTCGCAATACGCCGGCGGTCTGGAAACCAACTGGGCCTGCCCGCTGCCGACCTTCACCATGTTCACCGGCTACGGCCTCGTCTGCCAGGGCTCGGGCAGCACCCCCTGCGGCGGCAGCTTGAGCCCGATCACCGTCGGCGCCACGCAGTCCGACGGACCCGGCTGGCACCTCGCCAACGCCAACGGCACCTTCGCCAACAACAACTACGGCATGAACCTGACCGTCAAAGGCTCGTTCCCGTACATCAGCAGCGGCCACCCCGGCGGCGACAACTTCGTCTTCTGCGACGGTCACGTCGCCTTCCTGAACTCGACCATCGACGGCACCGTCTACAGTAAGCTGCTCACCCCCGCGGGCGGCCGTCTGCCGTACTGGCTCAAGCAGCTCCCGCTCAGCCAAGACGCCTTCACCCAGTAATCCCCAACGCAAAGACGGCGCGACGACCTTCGACGCGCCGTCTCGCTCCTTCGCCCTCGCCAAAACCGACCGAACCGCGGCGCTTCCTCGCAAGGGTTTCGCGCCTCGGTTCGGCGTCTTTTCTTCCTTTCCGTTCCCGCTCGCCCGCGACCCGGCTCTCCTTCAGGTCTCGTCCAACGTCCGATCAACAATCGCGGAAGTGCCGATCTCGACCTTGATCGACCACCTCGACCGTGCGAGAATCAACTCGGCGAATCGATAATATGGTGATCCAACCGCAATTCGCTTGACTTCGCTACCGCGACCGCCCACGATCGCAAGCATGATGCATTTCACGTCCGGGGGAGGTAGTGCCATGAAACGCAGCCGATCGAAGGACTCCCGTCGCGCGTTCACGCTCATCGAGTTGCTGGTTGTGATCGCGATCATCGCCCTCTTGGCGGGTCTGCTTTTGCCCGCGGTGAACGCCGCGCGCGAATCCGGCCGCCGCGCCCAGTGCCTGAGCAACATCAAGCAAATCACGCTCGCGCTCCAGCAGTTTGTCGACGCCCGCGGCACTTATCCGCGCGCCGGCACCTTCTTCGAGAATCCGATGGCGTGCTCGCCGCTCTATCCGCCCCCGCCGCCTTGCAAAGTCGTCTCCAACATCACGCTCTCGATGACGGAGCCGTCGAGTTACGTACAGACCGGCGCATACAACTGGGTCGTCGAGATCCTGCCTTACCTCGACCAGGCCGACCTCTTCAACTCGTGGAACAAGACGACGAGCTACCTGGGCGGATCCACGACGTCGACGAGCCCGACCGGCGTCGGCGGCGCCACTTTGAGCAACTTCCAGATCGGCTCGACCGGCATCGCCCTCTTGCGCTGCCCCGACGACCTCTCCTACGTGGCGAATCACGGCAACCTTTCCTATGTCGTCAACGGCGGGTTTTCGCTCTTCCCGGCCAGCATGCGCACGATGTCGGCGAGTCCCGTCGACGGCGGCGGCAATTGCGGCGGCGCGTTGTTGAAGCAAGACCCGCTCAGCCAGGATTCATTCGTGAAATGATCGACATCAGGCCGGCGTCGAGGTCTGATCGCAAGCGCGCGACATCGAGCCGGCGAGTGACTTCATGACCGTCGACAACCCTCGCCGCGCGCCGTCCCACGCGATCGAAGTCCGCGGCGCGCGGGTCCACAACCTGCGCGACGTCGACGTGGCGATCCCGCGCGGCCGACTCGTCGTGCTCACCGGCGTGAGCGGCTCGGGCAAAAGCTCGCTCGCGTTCGATACGATCCACGCCGAGGGCCGCAGGCGTTACATCGACGGCCTCTCCGCCTACGCCCGGCAGTTCCTCGATCAGCTCGAACGTCCCGACGTCGACGCCGTCGACGGCCTGCCGCCGACCGTCGCGATCGAGCAGACCCTCGGCGCGGGCCAGTCGAACCCGCGCAGCACCGTCGCGACGCTCACCGAGATTCATGATTACCTTCGGCTCATGTACGCGCGAGTCGGCGTGCCGCACTGTCCGACGTGCGGCCGGCCGGTCGAACGGCAGACGCCCGACCAGATGATCGCCGGCGTGCTCGCGCGGCATCAAGCGCGGAAGCTGCTCGTGCTCGCGCCGCTCGTGCGGGGACGCAAAGGCAAACACGCCGACGCCTTCGCCGAGATCCGCCGCGCCGGACTTTTGCGGGCGCGCGTCGACGGCCAAGTGATCGAGCTCGAAGCGGGCGACCCCAAACTCGCGGCGACGAAGCCGCACGATATCGAGGCCGTCGTCGACCGCCTCGTGATCCGCGACGGGATTCGACCCCGGCTCGCCGAAAGTCTGGACCTCGCGCTCAAGCTTGGCAAAGGGTCGGTCGTGATGTCCGCGGAGGCCGACGGCGTCTGGTCCGACCGCGTCCTCAGCGTGAATTCCGCGTGCATCGATTGCGGCGTCGGCTTCGAGCCGCTCGAGCCGCGCGACTTCAGCTTCAACAGCCCACACGGCGCGTGCCGGCGGTGTGCCGGCCTGGGCGTGATCGCCGCCTTCGACGCCGACCTCGTCGTCCCCGACCTCGCGCGCGCCGTCGCCGCCGACGTCCTCGCGATCCTCACCGCCGGCCGCGACCAGACGCCGATCGATGCACCTGTCACCGCGTTTTTACGAGCACACAAAATCAAAGCCGACTGGGTGTTGTCGCGCTGGTCCGAAGCCGCCCGCCGCGCGTATTTCGAGGGCGACGCCGCAGCCTCTTGGCGAGGGATTCTGCCGCTGCTCGACGACGAGCGGCGCGCGACGAAGTCCGACCGACGTCGCGACGAGCTCGATGTTTATCGAGGCGAAACCACCTGCTTGGAGTGCGGCGGAGCGCGGCTCAAGCCCGAGTCGCGCGGCGTGACGGTCGGCGGCGAGCCTCTGCACGCGTTGCTCGCGCGCACGCTGCCGTCGGCCCGCGACTTCCTCGCGCAGCTCGATTTCAAACCGCCGCACGACCTCGTCGGGCCGCCGCTCGTCGCCGAGGCGGTCCGTCGGATCGACTTTCTGCTCCGCGTCGGACTCGACTATCTCGCGCTCGACCGCCGCGCCGACACGCTCTCCGGCGGCGAGCTGCAGCGCGTGCGGCTCGCGTCGCACGTGGGGTCGGGCCTCGTCGGCGTCTGCTATGTGCTCGACGAGCCGACCGCGGGGCTGCATCCGCGCGATACCGAGCGTCTGCTCGCGACCCTCCGCGCTCTCCGCGACCGCGGCAACACCGTCGTCGTCGTCGAGCACGACGAAACCCTCATCGAACAGGCGGACTGGCTCATCGACCTCGGGCCCGGCGCCGGT
>JAJYDB010000059.1 GCA_021777845.1 Planctomycetota bacterium | reverse complement strand
CGCAATTTGACGGGGCGTGCTGGCCGCCAAGTCGTCGCCGCGGACGACCTGTGTGATCTTCATCGCCGCATCGTCGACGATTACCGCAAGTTGATATGCGTAGGTAACGGTCCACGCCGAAGTTCCTCCGCTCCTGAGGGCGGAGGCCGGCGACTCGCGCGCGACAACGAAGTCGCCCCCGAGTCGCGATGGGTTGCGCGCGACGCGTCCAAGTACGCGGTCTTCCCATACAATCTCGCCCGCAGGCACGCGGAATCGCCAGCCGAAGGAACGACCTAAAGCACGCAGCCGAGCGGCGTCGTTGGGGTCGCGCAGCCTGCAGAATCCTGGATAAGTCGGCGCCTCGTCTTCGGTGTGGGGAGCCGTCGCGGCGCGTTCGATATCGGAGCGCGTGCAGGTGCACGGATAAACGAGATTTCTCGCAGTCAGGCGGTCGAGCGCATCCTGATAAACGTCGAGCCGCTCGGACTGCTCGTAAGGAGCGTACGGCCCGTCGATGTCCGGCCCTTCGTCCCAGTCGAGGCCTAACCGGCGCAAGTCGTTGATAATCCCGGTTTTCGCCCCGGCTTGGACCCGCCCGACGTCAAGATCCTCGATACGCAAAACCATCCGGCCCCCTTCGGCACGCGCGGCCAGCCAGGCAACGAGAAACGTACGGGCATGGCCGACATGCAGGTTCCCGGTCGGGGAAGGAGCCAGCCGGCCGGTCGCTTGCCCAGCCCCCAAACTACCTAAGGCGACGGCGTCACTCACGCGATTAACTCCGATTCGTTCAAACTCCGCTGGCGAGAGTGCCGACGATCGATTGTAATAACGACTGTCGGCTTTCGCCGCGTCGATCCCAGGTGGACCGTGGCGCGCAGCCTCAACGACTCGTCTGAAAGTATGGGAGCATTGCTACGTGGACGCCGAGCTGAAGCGTGAAGTGCGAAGCGTGATCGAGCGAATCGTCAATTTACGAGACTCCCTTTGACTTGAGCGACAAGCAATCGCGACGCAACGAACTCGATGCCAAGATGGCCGAGACGGGTTTCTGGAACGATCCCGAAGCCGCGCGCACCGTGATTCACGAACTCAAAACCGTGAACGCGGTGCTCAAACCTCTCGAAGAGTTGTCTCGCCAGGCGGATGACCTGGAGGCGTCGCTCGAACTCGCCGACGAGTCCGCAAGCGATGAATTTGACGATGATATCGTACGCGGGGTCAAGCAGGCGCGCGAAGATTTCGAGACGTTCGAGCTGAAATCGATGCTCGGCGGCCCGAATGATCATTGCAATGCTTATGTGACGATTCACCCCGGCGCGGGAGGTACCGAGGCTTGCGACTGGGCCGAGATGATTATGCGCATGTACCTCATGTGGGCCGAGCGCAAGCGCTTCAAGGCTGAGGTTGTCGAGCGCGAGCCCGGCGACGTCGCGGGCATTCAGACTGTGACGATTCATATGAAGGGCGAATATGCCTACGGCTATTTGAGGGGCGAGTCGGGGGTGCATCGGCTGGTGCGAATCAGCCCGTTTGGTTCGGCCGACAAACGGCAGACGTCGTTCGCCTCGGTGGACGTCCTGCCCGAAATCGACGATACCATCGACATCGTGCTGCGCGACGACGAACTGAAGCGCGATGTGTTTCGATCGGGCGGACCCGGTGGCCAGCATCAAAACAAGACCGAGTCCGGCGTGCGCTACACGCATCTTCCAACCGGCGTTGCGGCCGAAAGCCGCAGTGAACGATCGCAACACAAGAACGACGCCAACGCACTCGCTATGCTCAAGGCGAAGTTGATTCGGCTCGAAGAGATGAAGCGAGAGGCCGAGTACGCTAAGGTTTACGACGAGAAGGGCGAGATCAGTTTCGGCAGCCAGATTCGATCGTACGTGCTCCAGCCGTATCAACTTGTGAAGGATCTGCGCACCGACTGTGAATCGGGCAACCCGCGGGCGATCCTGGACGGCGAAATCGACAAATTTATCGAAGCGTATTTGCGCATGAAGCTGAGTGGAAGTGCAGCGAGGTAATCTTGATGCGCGAGCCTGGTGTGGATACTTTGGTCGTCGTTGAGGTTGCGAGGTCAGCCGGCGAGTGCATTCTGCGCGGAGGCGGTGTGTGTTTGCGGTTTCAATGGACCGGCGACCGGTGGACTCACGCGATTGAGTTCGAGGGGACCGACGATCCGGTCGCGGTTTCCGTCGAATTCGACCCGGCTCGCGACGACCTCCCGCACGCGGTCAGCCCGGTCTATCAGCAACTCGAAACACAACGGGCGGCCGCGGGCGGAATGCAGGCGTTGCTTGTCGGTCAGTTTGGACGCAGGCACTTTTCGGCGGTTTTTGACTTCCGCATCGCGGCTGCGCAAATACTGATAGATGTTGACGTTGCAGTGCGAGGCGGCGACGGGTCGGAGATTCTCGCGGCGACTTATTTGATGGACAGGACTTCGAGCGACCTCATCGACGCCGACATGCGCCGCATCCGTTGGATTTTGGGTTCGAGGTCAAGGGAACCGGAACCGCGGACGCTCGATATCGCCGCGGTCGAGCCTGCTTGCCTGGTCCTGCGCGAAGCGGGCCGCCGCGCGACTCACGTGCAGGCGTTTGCAACCGAAGGGTATGGGACTGGCTCGCGCCGGTTGGCCTACCGCTGGGCCGCGACGGTCATCTAGAATGTTGGTGTTGACGTCGGCGATTGTGATCGTGAGGAGCAGGCGCGTGGATATGCTGAAAGCGGTTGACCCCGATGTTTATGACGCAATCGTTCACGAGGAAGAGCGTCAACGCGACGACCTCGAGTTGATCGCATCCGAGAATTACACCAGCGTCGCGGTGATGGAAGCGGTTGGATCGGTGCTCACCAACAAGTATGCCGAAGGCTTGCCGGGCAAGCGGTACTACGGCGGGTGTCAATTCGTCGATCGTGCCGAGCAGTTGGCGATCGATCGCGCGAAATCGCTTTTCGGTGCCGCGCACGTGAATGCGCAGCCGCATTCAGGGGCAACGGCGAATCAAGCTGTGTTCTTCGCCGCGCTCGAAATCGGGGATAAGGTCCTCGCGATGGACCTGGCACAAGGTGGCCATCTTACCCATGGGATGAGGCTGAATTACTCGGGTCGCTGGTACCCGACGATTAGCTACGGACTTGATCCAAAGTCCGAGCGGATCGATTACGACGCGATTGTCCGGCTGGCACGCGAACACAAGCCGAAGCTGATTTTAGCCGGCGCCAGCGCGTATCCGCGGATCATTGATTTCGCGCGGATTGCCGATGCGGCGCGCGAGGTCGGCGCGGTCTTCATGGTGGATATGGCCCACATTGCGGGTCTTGTCGCAGGGGGTGAGCACCCGAGTCCCGTTCCTCTGGCCGACTTTGTTACCACCACGACCCACAAAACGCTTCGCGGACCGCGCGGAGGCATCGCGATGTGCACCCAGGCGTGGGCGAAGAAACTTGACTCGGCGGTTTTCCCCGGCCTGCAGGGTGGACCTCTGATGCACGTGATCGCCGGAAAAGCGGTTTGCTTGGGCGAGGCGCTGCGACCCGAATTCAAGGCTTATGCCGCCCAGGTGATCGCAAACGCGCGCACGCTTGCCGAGAAGCTTATGTCTGCTGGATTTCGACTCGTCAGCAATGGGACCGACAACCATCTGATTCTCATTGATGTCACCTCAAAGGGACTCACGGGTAAGGTCGCTGAGACCGCGCTCGGGCGTGCAGGGATCACCGTGAACAAGAACCTGGTCCCGTTTGATCAGCGCAAACCTATGGACCCGAGCGGCGTGCGGATGGGAACGCCGGCGTTGACGACGCGGGGGATGAAGGAGGTCGCGATCGAACAGGTCGCCGCATGGATTGTTCGCGTGCTGGCCGCGCCGGAGGATGAGGTGCTCGCGTCGCGCGTCCAGCGCGAAATCGCCGAATTCGCCTGCGGATATCCTGTTCCTACGGATGCGGCTCAACCTTCCGTCCTGCCTCTGGGCTTCTGAGAAGTAGACAGTCGCGGGTTCGCCGGAGGGTTTGCCTTGCTCGCGCGAACCCGAAAGACAGCCCATTCGCCTTCGAAGTGAAGTCGCTCAAGCCTCGAGGTTTTACCACCTCGGGGCTGGTCCGCCGGCCCGATGTCGGCAATGACGTAGCCTGCTCCCTGCCGCGTAGCCAATCGAGCGAGATCGTCGTCGGATCGATCTAAGTAGCGATGTTCAAGCTGATGACGAGATTGAACGTATGTCGCGACGAGTTCGTTCATCGTACCCTTGAAATTAACGATGTCCCGATATCGACGCGCCCAGTCGTTCAACCCCCTGGCGTGGTACGGGCTTGCGGCGCGGTTACAGACGAGCGCTCTTCGCGACCAGAGGCGAAACGTTTTTGGACCTGGAGGGCCGAGAAAAACGGCGTCGAGCGGTGTGTTCGAACGACACCAGAGCGCGATCCGTTCCGTGTCGTCGTTTGGAATCGCTGCGAATCGGCAGTGAGTCGCAACCGCGTATAGCCATCGCGGGGTGCGCCGATCCGACGTTTGAAGAGTTTCCGCAACGCATGTGATCCAACAACCGACGATGAGTGCGGTAATCGGGGTCGCCCACGAGATTAACAGCGCTCGAGTGACTCGACCCGAGCTTGGGGCACGTCCGGTAAATGAGAGCGCCACCCGCTTCCAAGGGATCACAAGCGCAGTCGTAACCGCGACGAGCAGTGGCCCATGACCTGATGCCGTGTCATGTCTCGATAAGAAGAAGAAGCCGTATCCAAGGACGGTCCATGCCGGCACCGCGGCGAATCGACCGCGGGGCCACCGGGCATCACCTAGCGCAGCGGCCAACTCGAAGGCGGTCGCGATGACGAACGCCCAGTCGCTTGCGCCCAGACCCACAACCAGCACAGCTGCTCGGACTCGACCGATCGTATCGCCGCGGGACGCGAGACGGAACACGCGCGCCGACAATGCGACCAACGCCAACCCACGTGCCACGCTTGCCATCCGAAACGGTTGAAAGACCGTCGCGGATACGCTGCCCAGCGGTTCCACGGCGACCCACGAAACCCCTAGCCATATCAGCACGATTCCGAGCATGAGCGCAAACCTGGCGCGCGCCGCAGTGCCCGCGTCTTGGGTTTCCAAGATTGACGCCTCTCCAGCCCGCGCCAGTGCAAGAGTCGCGAGCACAAAATACCCCGCCCACGCGAGCCATTGCGGCGAACTCCATAAATGAGGAAGCATATGTTGTGGCCCTTGCAGCTCGATGCTCAGCAAGCGAAACTCTGAGGTCGTGAGGCCTTCAAACAGCGTGTGGGATTGCGCAAGCGATTGCCAAACTCCCGGCGCAAGTGCACAGGCAAGCATCGCCGCCCCACCAGCGGCAACTCGAAAACCAATGGCGGTTCGACCTCGAACAAGTGGCCAGGCGAACCACGAAATCGCGAGCACAAGGCCTAATTGAAGGCCGAGCGTGGGGTGAATCCACTGCGCCAGGCCGATCGCTCCCGCCGCGACCAACCGACCGCGTTCAGGATTCGCGATGACTTGCGAGAACGCCAACCAACCGAGTGCGAATCCGATCAACCGATCGAGCAACTCCGCCTCAAACAAATGATTCGTGCCGATGTTGCCGGCTTTCGCGATGAGGATCAACGCGACCGCGACTACCCCGGCCGCCTGACCTGCGCGCGGCCAAACCGCCCTCACCATCGTGTTGATACTATAACAGGTTACAATAAAAACACACGAGTAAATGACAAAAAGGGCCGCGCCGAGTCCGATTAAGCCGCTCAAGCCGTCGAGAACCAGCAGGTAGCCCTGGTGGGGATTAAACGCGTCGAATGAGCGAACAAAGGGGTCGGCGGCGTAAAGCAAAGGGTCGTGCATGTGCAGCATCAACGGCAGTCGATAGGCTTGGTCGCCGTCGAGACTGTGGTACCCGCGGAGGGTGAGATAGACTCCGAAGGCAACCAACACCAACGCCCACCGTGGCCA
The DNA here is from genome assembly GCA_021777845.1 of Planctomycetota bacterium. Lineage (GTDB taxonomy): Bacteria > Planctomycetota > Planctomycetia > Isosphaerales > Isosphaeraceae > JAJYDB01. Next base: position 15,788 of record JAJYDB010000059.1, on the reverse strand, counting down.
ATGCAAGCAGGTGTCGGCACCGAACGCGGTCACGGATTTGGGAGAAGCCGCCGGCGAGGACATTGCAGGATCCTACCCGCCGCGCATGTTTGATTCCGCAGTCGACTCCGACCCGGCGCGACGCAGGCAGTGTGCGCCACGAGCCCACACAGGTCAACGCCGATTTGCTATCGCGAAGGGAAGTTTGAAAACTCGATTCCGGGTCGGGTCGCTTGGCTGATTTTGCCCAACCGGCGGGCCGCGATGCAGTCTCCTCGCCGACGTTCGGGCTTCAGGTCAACTAGAAGGACGCCGAGCATTAAAGCGTGGGAGCCGTCACTGCGGCGGTTTGGTATTCCGGCGACTCGGAGGCACCCTCCGACAGCGGCTTCGTGATCCCCATCCTCTTGATGTGGCCCACGAACGCACGCACCGGCTGCGACTCCCAAACGCGCTCCGCAGGGTGGTATGTCGCGTTCCAAACGAGGGCGCGAGAGTCCTTCAAGTGGGAATCCAAATCAGGGATCTTTCGCGCGTACTCGAGCCCGTAACGGTCAATCCCGGCTGTCGCCACCGCGGCGATCAAGAGCCCCTTTGCCGTCCCTAGGAGCAACCCGCCAAATTGGTCGATATAGTCCGCCTCGGCCTCGCCGAGGTTCTGTCGACGCTGAAGTTTTACGATCAGAGTCAGAACGCCGGTCAAGAACAGATACGAACACACGGCCGCCGTCCACCAGAGAATTCGGTCGATAAACTCGGGCGAAACCTTCGGCAAGTAAGCCAGAACGTAGGGCTTTGCCTGTTCTCGCAAGGGGTCAGCCGCATAGACGCAGCCGACCATACCACCAATCTTGATGGCTTGGAGCATGAATCCACGCATCCACCCGCGCAGTGCGGCAAGCAATACAATGATTCCGAGAATCAGGTCGAACCACATCGGTGTGTGCCTCGATGAAGATGGTCGCGCAGGACATGTGCGTCTTGGAGGTCGTTCGGACCGTCCGGTTGGATCTTGGATCGATTCGTTGCGAGATCACATCCAATGTGATCGGCCAAATTGCAAGTGGACTTGAGGACTTTGTCGCTTTTCAAACGCAACGGTACCAACCGGCCTCTGGTTATGAAGCAGCCTTCCCCCTTTCCAAAGGCAAGTGGGGTATACGGAGGTTTGGGTTACTCCCTAGGCAACTCGCGATCCACCAGTCCCGACGCACGCAGGAATTCCACAAGTTGTTTTGTCAGCTCTCCCGAGTTGTCCATTCTAGGCACTTTGTGTTGTCCGCCTAGTTTGCCGCGGCTTTGCATCCAAGCGGCGAAGCCGCCGGGACAACACAATGTTATAGCAGGCAAGGGCAGACCAACCCCTTCGGCGCGATGAGCCAAATAGTCGGCGTTGCGTTTCGCGAGGTTGTTGTCGAGGAGCCTTCGAAATGTTGGCAAGACGTCGCAGTGTGCACGCGAAAACTCGATGACGTAATGGTGATACCCCAGCGCGCCTTCAAAAACCGGGCCGACGTGCCAGTCGCGAACCGAGGCCCCAACTTGGTCCGCTGCATCAAGGACCGACGCTTCGACTTCCTCGCTGATCAGGTGTTCGCCGAAGGCCGAGAGCGTATACTTCGTCCGGCCGGTGAAGGTGAAGAGCGGGGGCCGAAGAGACTCGAAGCGGACAGTGTCGCCGATGATGTGCGACCACATCCCGGCACACGTCGACACTACGATCCCATAATTGACGCCTATTTGAACGTTTTTCAGCCAGTGTCGCGTGGGCCTCTCGGATTCGAGTTCGTCGACTGGGACAAATTCATAAAACAGCCCATGGTCGAACACGAGCTGGAGCAGGCCCGTCGAGGGCTCGCCGAACGCGATGAAACCCTCCGAACAGGGGTAGGATTCTTGCAGGCGGATCTGCTTCGACCCCAGGACGTCCTCAAAGCTTTTGCGATAAGGATCGAACTTAACTCCTCCGTGCACAACGACTTCAAGCGTTGGCCACACTTCCGCAAGAGTGCTCTTTCCGCTCAATTCAAGCAGGCGTTGAAAGAGCAAAAGGAGCCAACTAGGAACGCCGCCGACGAGTGTGATCGGTTCGTTGAGGCTTGCCCAGGCGAGTTTTTCGAGCTTTAGGTTCCAGTTGGTTTCGAGGGCGAGGTCGAGCGGTGGAAAGGTGTAGGGACGGAGCAGTTCGTTGATTCCGATCGCAGCGATCGCGCTTAGATCGCCCTGTCGGACGCCGGGGGCTGGTTCCTCGAGCGCGGTGGACCCTCCCAAAAAAAAGAGCTTCCCGTGAAACAGGCGCGAGTGTGGGACTGCGTTCATGTGGGCTGCGACCATCGTCCGAGCGGCAAGCTCGTTCGCCCGCAACATCTGACGCGAGACGGGGATGTATTTGGTCGCGCCCTGCGTGGTACCGCTGGTGAGGGCGAAGAACGGAATGCGGCCCGGCCAGGTCAAATTGTCGAGCACCGGGTAGGCCGCGCCGAGGTACTGATCCCAGAGATTTTCGTAAGTCCTGAGAGGCACGGCTTTTTGAAAGTCTTCGACGGTCTTGATCGAGTTGAAGCCGTGCTCGCGGCCGAATTGAGTCGCGCGGGCCTTGTGGACGAGTTGGACGAGCAATTGTCGTCGCTGTTCGCGGACGGGGTCGGCGGCGGCAAACGTGGCGGCGCGGGACCGAGAGGCGGCGTGAAAAGCCGTGTTCACGACGTGCCGAATCGGCTTTGAGCCAGCGAGTTGGAGGAGCGGGCGTGGCGGTCGCATCGTTGATTCAGGCGGTCTTGGCTGCGGTCGTGAGTTTGACGCCCTTGCAGAAATACGCTCCGGCAGGAGGAAAATTGCGAGGCTCGAAGGTGAACCGCACGTCGTCGAAAAACTTCTTATAAAAGAGCCAATAGACGAGCGGCATTTCTGTGATCTGATTAAAACTGCCGGCGGGGTCGAGCACTTCGCCAACAACACGGAAAAGGTTACTCTGCAGTTCTTTAGGGAAAGAAGGCACGGGCAGGCCGGAGATAACGTAATCGGCTTTCGCGATGCCGCGGTCGTGGAGCATGCCGGCGAGATCTCTGACGTCGCCCTCAATGACTTCGAGATTCGCTCGACCATTGAAGCGTTCGCGGAGGAGCTGGGCGAAGTCGTGGTCGCGTTCGAGGATGATCAGTCGGCAATCGGGATGGGCCTTCTCGGCGATGACCTTCGTGATCGGACCTGTGCCGGCACCGAGTTCGACGACGACGCGGGCGCGGGCCCAGTCGACGTTACTGACGGTCGCTCGAGAAAGCCAAGGGCTGCTGGGGGCGAGGCTGGCGATGGCGGTACCGTGGCGTACGAATTTACAAAGGAAAAGCGAGAAATCATTCATAACTTAAGGTCGCTGAAGGTTGTTGCGGCGGTGAAAGATTTCCTCCCTCGGTCGGCGCCTTTGCGGCGAGAGGGAGGCAACGCGCCTGTGGCTCAGGAGGATTGTTTGGCGTGTTGCTTCTTTGGCTTGGCCCGACCTTGGACAGCTTGATGGCTGAGGAACCGCTCGGGGTCGAGAGTCGGCGGAATGGTTTTCAAAGCGTCGCGTAGGAAGCGGGTGACGAGCTGATTGACGAGCCTCGACTTCTCAATTTGGGGGGCGTGGCCGCAGTGAGGGATCACAACCTGGCGGACTTTGTGAATTTGGTCGGCGGCGCGGATTGAGCCGGCGATATCTGAGATCACCCGGTCATGTTCCCCCCAAATAATCAGGGCCGGCTGTCCGACGCGCGGCAGAAGCGGTGCAACCGAGTGTCCGACGGTGCCTCTCAAGGTACGAAGAACGCCTTTTTTCCAGCGCCGATCACGAAACTTTCGTTCGATTACGCCGACCAATTCTTCGGTTGCATAGTGGCCTTTGTGGAAGACCGACTTGACGAGCGTGTCGTATTGGCTGCGACGCACGCCTTCGATGACGGGCAGATTCTCGTCGCCGTGCAGACCCGATGGGCAAATGAGGACCAGTCTCGCCACTTTTTCAGGGTGATCGACGGCGTATTTGAGGATGATCTGGCCGCCGAGGCTCGAGCCGACGAGGTTGTACGGCGGGCGCTGAACGTATTCGTCCAGATAGTTGTTCAATCGCGCCGCGAGATAATCGACGGTGACATCCCCGCCTGCGTCGATATGCCTGTGCAGCGAGTGCCCGTCAGATACGAGCAATTCGGGAACCTTGACGTCGAAATGACGCGACCAGTTCGTGCGATTCGCGAACCAGCTCTCGGACTGTTCGGCCAATCCATTGACCAAAACGAGCGGAGTGGGCCGCTTATAAGTAGTGAGCCGCGGAATGTCGAATAACTTTCGGACCGTGGGATTCATCGCGATCCTAAACTCCCGTTATCGCAGACGACACAAGGCAAAGACTCGTGCCCGTCGATCGATCAGCCGAACAGCACCGATCACGTAGCAAATCGCGGCAGGGGTAAATCGTCCATCACGATGCAAACGGGCCAGATGACTAAACCGTTCCATTCGGGGTGCAGCGCATACACTGAGAACCGCCCGTGTAGCCCGACTGGCGATTCAGACGATGAATTAGGATACCACGTCGATTCCCAACGGCCAACCGGGTCGCAGACGCCTCGTCTAGGAATTCGAGGTTCTTGAAGGAGCATCGATCCAAATTGCGGCGCAACGGCAGCATCCGCGACGACGCAAAGTGGAGGAGTGGCTTACCCGGGTCTCGTGTGGCGGCTTGACGACGGGGGCGCGAGTCTTACACTATGAACACCGTCGACGGTCCTTCCGTTTGCGTCGATTGCGACTACAAACCGCGCGATACGCTTCGGGATTCCTTGAAAATCGTTCACTCGGCCTTCGATACGCGCCGTGCGACCAAACAGCGGACTTCGGTCAAACGCGAACGTCCGATTTCACGACGCCGAGTTGCGTCGGCCAGTGTATGAGCGTCATATGGAGTTAGCATATGGGGATGAAAGTGTTTATCGCGGGGGGTTCGGGCTTGATCGGCCGCGCGATTGTGTCGCGGTTGGTTGCGCGCGGCGACGAGCCGATTATTCTCTCTCGACGAGCCGACGAAGTCCGCCGCGACCCGTCGCTGCGGTCGTTGCGATTCGTCCAGGGTGATCCGACGGTCGCAGGCGAATGGGTATCGTCGATCGACGGCTGCGACGCTGTCATCAATTTGGCTGGCTTTAACCTGTTTGAAAAGCGATGGAATGTCGCGGTGAAGCAGGCAATTCGCGACAGCCGGGTCCACGCGACGGAGAAACTAGTCGCGGCGGTCAAACAGGCGCGCCAGCGTCCGAAGGTGTTCGTGCAAGGCTCCGCGATCGGCTACTACGGCCCTCAAGGCGACGAAGAGTTGACTGAATCAAGCCCCTCGGGCTCGGATTTTATGTCGGTCGTTTGTCGCGAGTGGGAGGAGGCGGCGAAGCCCGCGGAAGATCTCATCGCGCGGGTAGCGACGATTCGGACCGGCGTTGTGCTCGCCAAAGAAGCCGGCGCACTTGCGGTGATGACACCGATTTTTAAGTGGCTGCCCGGCGGGGCAGCCCCGGTCGGGAGCGGGGGAAAGTTTGCGCCAGCATCGGGTCTGCAATGGATGAGTTGGATCCATCTCGACGACATCGCGGGTCTTTTCCTGCTCGGGCTCGATCATCCGGAGGCTGTCGGACCGATCAATGGTACGTCGCCGAATCCCGTCCGCAACGTGGACTTCAGCCGCGCTTTGGCGCAAGTTGTCAAGCGCCCGTTTCTACCTTTCGGGCCGCCCGACGCGATTCTGACCTTGCTGCTCGGCGAGGTTGCGGACGTCGTCGCGAAAGGCCAAAAAGTAATGCCTTCGCGCGCGGCGACACTCGGGTATCAGTTCAAGTACCCAGTGTTGATGGAAGCGCTCGCCGCGGTGTTCGCTCCGCTGCCAAAGGCCGCCGCAAAACCGGCGGTGCACCCGCACGCCACCGCACCTCACCATTGAGGCGAGAGAATTTCGCTCTCGACGGCAAGTGCGGGCTTGGCCCGATTTCGAAAGGTTAAGCGGTCGCAACTCCTCCCGCGGACGATCGGCGAATTCCGATGAGAACGGTCGCGCACGGTGGAAACCTGCCTCGGATTCGGCGTCTTTACGCTCTGGGCGACGGCGATCTTATTGATTTTTCGACGAGTTTGAATCCGTTTGGGCCGTCGACGATCGTACTCGCCGCCGCTCGTGCTGCGTTGGGCGAGCTTTGTCGTTATCCCGACCCCGGTGCGCCGAGCCTTACCGCGCGACTCGCCGAACTGCACGGCGTATCCGCCGACTGCGTCCTCGTTGCCGCCGGAGCGACCGAATTGATCAGTCTCGTCGCACGCGCCCTTCGAGAGATTCTCGAGTTGTACGCACAAGCGCGGGGCGACCCCAACCTTCCGGTCGCCCATCTCTGCGAGCCGACCTACGGCGAGTATCGACGGGCCTCGCTACTCGCCAGCCTGAAAACGCAGGTTTGGAGCCGTCCGTTGCTGAGTTGGGCTTTCGACGAACTGCCGCGCACCGGCGGTGTTTTCTGGACCGCGAATCCGAACAACCCCACCGGTCACGCCTGGGACCGAGGGCGGTTGTTGAACGCGATAACACTGAATCCAGGTACGCTCGTTGTCGTCGACGAAGCCTTCTTGCCGTTCCTTCCCGATGAATCCGAACGAACGCTCATTCACGAATGTGTAAAGCATGAGAATATATTGGTTCTGCGGTCATTGACGAAGATCTGTGCGATGCCGGGATTACGCGTCGGTTATGCGGTCGGCGGGCGGGAGCTTGTGCGCCGCCTGCGTCGGCATCAGGATCCGTGGACCGTCACCGCCGCGGCCGAGGCCGGCGCGCTCGCGGCGATTTCCGAATCGACCGCGTCCGTCGTTGCTTATAATGCCGTCGCCGCGCCGAGGCTGCTCGATCAACTCTGGGAAATACCCGGACTTCGCCCTGTTTGGCCAGCCCGCATCCGGCCGGCGCATACCCCTCCTCTGCCAAACTTTGTGCTTGTCGCGTTGACCGAATCGACGCCTTGGACCTCGATTTCGCTTCACGAAGCGCTGGCGCGACGTGGACTCGTTGTTCGTGAATGTTCGGACTTCGAAGGGCTTGAGATCGGCTCCATGCTCAAGGGACCCGACGAACTCGTTCGCACGCGAGGACACATTCGGATTGGAATAAGATCCCAGTCCGACAACAATGTGCTTGTGGAATCGTTGCGCGATATTTTAAGTATGGAATATAGTTGATGATGTATGTGCAGCGTGAAACGAACGGCGGTGCCGCTCGCGCCCGTGCGTTAATCGTTCTGGGAACCTCGAGTCATGTTGGCAAAAGCGTCATCGCGACCGCATTTTGCCGTCTTTTTGCCGAAGAAGGGATCCGTGTCGCTCCATTCAAGGCACAAAACATGGCGCTGAACAGCTTCGTCGTCGAAGTCGGCGGCGAAATCGGCCGGGCGCAGGCTGCACAGGCGGAAGCCGCGGGAATCGAGCCGACCGTCGACATGAACCCCGTCCTGTTGAAGCCGATGCGCGGCGTCTCTCAGGTCGTCGTCGACGGCGCGCCGATCGGAGTGATGTCGGCGCGAGAATATTATAATATCAAGCATGAAATATGGCCGCGTGTCACCGCCGCGTACGATCGCCTTGCGCGTGAATGCGAACTGGTCGTGATCGAAGGAGCCGGAAGTCCCGTCGAGATCAACTTGATCGAACATGACTTAACCAATATGCGCATGGCGAGGTATGCGAAGGCCGCCGCAGTGATCGTCGCCGATATCGAGCGCGGCGGAGTCTTTGCGCATCTCGTCGGCACGTGGGAATTGCTGCCCAGAGAAGATCGAGACCGTGTCGTCGGCTTCGTCATCAATAAATTTAGAGGCGACGAATCGCTCCTGGCTTCGGGACTTGACTTTATTCGGACGCGAACAGGCGTATCAGTTTTGGGCGTCTTGCCTTATCGAGCGGAGCTTCAGGTCGACCAGGAAGATTCACTCGGACTGGTGCCGGCGGGGGACCAATCGAGCGTTGCACACGAAGTCGACGTCGCGATCGCCAGACTGCCGGGATTGAGCAACTTCAACGATTTTGACCCACTGGCTCGGCTTTCCTCGGTGCGCGTCCGCTACGTTTCTCGGGTCGCAGATTTAGGCACGCCCGACCTCTTGATTTTACCGGGCACGAAGACCACGGTAGCCGACCTCGCATGGCTGCGTTCGACTGGCCTGGCGCACGCGATTCAGAGGTTGGCCGGTCGCGACGACGGTCCGATTGTGATCGGCGTCTGCGGCGGATACCAAATGCTCGGCATGCGCATCGACGATGTCGATGGCGTCGAAACCGACAGACCTGGAGTTTCAGTCGAAGGGCTTGGCCTACTCGACGTCCAGACGCGGTTCGAACCCGAGAAGACGCGTTTGCGCGTCTCTGGTCGTGTTCGGGGCGCGGACCTCCGCGTTGTGGGCTACGAGATTCACATGGGTCGCACGCACTTAAGCGATCATGTGGAGCCGTGGATTGATATCGACGCGACGGTCGACTCTCCGGCGCGCGAGGACGGCGCGGTCAACGCCGAGCGACGAGTCTTTGGCACGTATATTCACGGCATTTTTGACGAACCACCCGTCTGCGTCGGCGTGATCAACGTCGCCCGCGCGCGTCGCGGTTTGACCCCCCTCGACGCGTTGTCGCACCGGTCGCGTCACGACGAGTTGGCCGCGCGTTACGCTGGGCTTGCTGAATTACTGAGGCAGCACATCGACCTCGGCCCGATTCGCGCAGCACTCGGTCTCACAAAAGGGTAATCGCGTGAATATGTTAATAATCAACGCATTGGCGTTGCTGCTGGGAGCGGCGTGCGATGCAATCTTGGGGGATCCGCGCGGCTGGCCGCATCCCGTGCGGGCGATCGGCGGATTGATCGCTCGGAGTGAACGGACACTGCGCGACGCAGTCGGCTGGCTGGGCGACGGGGCAGGCTTAGAGAGGTCCGCGGGCGCGATCCTGATGCTTTGGGTGGTGTCGATTACAGGAGTCACGGTATGGGGGGTGGTCGCGGCATGCGACGTCTTGGGTACGCCGGGAGCGCTCTGCGTCCGGACAGTTCTGGTTTATTGGGGGCTCGCCGCACGCAGCCTGACCGTGGAGGCCTCGATGGCTTCCGAGGCGCCGAACCTCGCGACGGCGCGTCGCGAACTCAGCCAAATCGTGGGGCGCGACACCGCCGACCTGGACTGGCCTGAAATACACCGCGCGTGCGTTGAAACAATTGGCGAGAACACAAACGACGGTACCGTCGCTCCGATCTTTTGGTATGCGATTGCGGGTCCGGTTGGGCTGTGGTTGTTCAAGGCGGTGAGTACCCTCGACAGCATGGTCGGCTATCGAGACGAGCGTTACTTGCATCTCGGGTGGGCGTCGGCTCGGTTGGACGATCTCCTCAACCTGCTGCCGGCGCGACTGACCTGGCTGTTGTTCGCGCTTGCCGCGCTGCCTGGTCTTGGGCGTGCGCGCGGCGCGCTCGCGGTCGGTTGGCGAGACGGCCGCAAACACCCAAGTCCAAACTCGGCATGGGGTGAGGCGGCACTTGCGGGTGCGCTCGGTGTTGAGTTGGGCGGTCCGTCGACGTATCGGGGCGTCGAGCGTTCGAAGCCGCGGATCGGCGAGACTCTCCGATCGATTGACGCCTCGGTTGTGCATGCCGCGACCCGCCTGTCGACCGCTGTCATGATGCTCACGGTCGGCCTGGGCACCGGCGGTTTATTGCTTGTCGGAAGCTCCATTCGCTAGTCTTGCCTCTTCAGCGTCGTTACGTTCAATTGACCACGTTCACCGGCGAATGCTAGCCTAGTGGCTTGGGCGTGACTGGGTTGTCGGTCGCGTCACCGTGATGTGGTGAACGCGTTCATTATCGGAGTGGAATCATTCACGCATGTCCGACGCCGTTTTGATCGCCGCGCACGGCAGCCGAGACGACTCCGGGATCGACGAGTTTTACGCGTTCGTCGATGCTTGGCGCGCGTTGCGGCCGGATCGTCCGTTGGCGGCGGGCTTTCTTGAATTCGTGCGGCCTACGATCGGCGAAGCCGTCGATAACCTAGTTGCGTCGGGCGCACAGCGGATCACGGTGGTGCCGGCGATGCTGCTCGCGGCCGGGCACGTGAAAAACGACGTCCCGAGCGAACTCGCAGAGGTGCGTACGCGACACGCGAACATTTTAATTCGAATGGCGCGCCCGCTCGATCTCCACCCCGCGCTGCTCGAACTTTGCGGCATCCGCTACCGCGAGGCGATCGCTCCCCTGCAAACAGTCGACCCGGCACGGACGTTGTTGCTTGTCGTTGGCCGCGGGACATCCGACCCCGACGCAAACGCGAACGTCGCGCGCATTTCGCGATTCTTGTGGGAGTCGTACAAGGTGAGCTGGGCGAGCATTGCGTTCGCGGGTCTAGCGCGGCCGAGTGTCGACGAGGCACTCGCGGTTTGCAGCCGGATCGGTTTCGATCGTATCGTTCTCCAGCCCTATTTTCTGTTCGACGGAGTCCTCGTGAAGCGGATTCGCGACGCGGCCGAACGTCAAGCGGCAGTCGATCCGAACGTCGAAGTCGTAAGCGCATCGCACCTCCGCGCACACCCGCTGCTCGTCCAGGCGTTCGAGGAACGCGTTCACGAATCGATCCACGGCGAGCCGCATATGAATTGCGACGTATGCAAATACCGTGTTCGTTTGATAGGACGAGAACTTGACCTGGGCTCGCCTCAGGTTGGACATCACTTCAACTCGCGCGCTGCGATCGACGAGGGCGTTCGTCACGATCACGGTCTTCCGCGACGTCCCAGACGCGGCGCGGTGACGGAGGCGAAAATCGACGTCGACGAGCCGTTTGCCGGGACCGATCATACGTGGGATGAACGTTTGCTTTCTCAATTGTAATATTGCGAACCCAGTACACTAAGCGGACATTAATTATTTGCGCATCGATTTATATAGTGGGTGTTGGTCCCGGCGACCCCGAGTTTCTGACTTTGCGGGCCTGTCGCGTGATCGAAACGTGCGCGACGATTCTGCACGCCGGAGCTCGCGACGACTCCGGTTTTGCGCTTGAAATCATCGCGAGCCGATTACGCATCGATCAAACGGTGCGCGGGATGGGACTGGCGATGCGTCGCGGTGCGGACGACGGTACGATCGGTTACGAGCGCGTCGCGCGGACGCTGCTCGAAGAGGCGGGAGCGGGACGCGACGTTGCCTATTTGACCGAGGGCGACCCGATGCTGTACGGCTCGGGTTCGTACATCGCCGAGGTGTTGGCGGCTCTTGCACCCGAGGCGACGGTCGAAGTGGTGCCGGGCGTGAGTTCGCTCGCCGCCGCCGCGGCTCGACTTGGCTGGCCTCTGGCGCAAAAAGATCAAATGTTGACGATTTGTCCGGCAACCTATCACGTCGACGAGATCGGGGCGATTTTGGATCGCGGCGGGATGTCATGCTGGTTGAAGGCCGCCGACGTTTTGCCTCGTCTCGCTGAGGAGTTGCGCGTTCGAGGCTTGTATGGCCGCGCCGCGGTCGTCGAGCGCCTGGGACGACCTGAAGAGCGGGTTTTTCGGGATTTGGATGCCGCGCTTGCCGTCGACCTGTCGTACTTTTCGCTCGCGTTGGTACGCTAATCGTATGGAACACACGTCTCGCATTCAAGGAACATTGTATGTAGTGGGTCTCGGGCCCGGAGCCGAAGGTCTGTTGACTCCCGAGGCAAGCCGAGCCCTCGAGAAGGCCGAGGTAGTCGTTGGTTACCAAGGCTACCTTGAGATGATCGCTGAGCGCATTGCTGGCAAGCGCGTGGTCGGCCGCGCACTCGGCCAGGAAATCGATCGCGCGCGCGAAGCACTTGCCGCTGCGTCGTCAGGCCAAATCGTCGCGCTCGTATCGAGCGGAGACGCCGGGATTTATGGTATGGGCGGCGTCGTCTGGGAACTCGCCACGCGCGAGCAGGCGCTCGCGGAACACGTCGAAATCATCAACATCCCGGGACTCACCGCCGCGAGCTCGGCCGCCGCGAGATTGGGCGCTCCGCTCGCGCACGACTGGGCCGCTATTAGCCTCTCCGACCTCCTCACGCCCTGGGAAGTTATCGTCGAGCGCGTCGAAGCCGCCGCACGAGCCGACTTCGCGATCGCTCTCTACAATCCTATGAGCCGCGGACGTCGTCGACAGTTTCCCGCGGTTGCCGAAATCCTGCTCCGATACCGGGCGGCCGCGACGCCCGTCGGCATTGTCGAAAACGCCTATCGGACCAACGAAACCATCACAGTCGTTCCACTTTCTGACTTACCGACATGCAACGTTACCATGTTTACAGTGGTGATCATTGGTAACTCACAATCGTACCAATCGGGAACGCATATCATCACGCCAAGGATTTATCTCGCTCACAGCGGCGCGTGTCGCGACCAGACCATAGCGTCGACGACCGTGCGGGCGGAGTCCGATCCAGGTTTCGCGATCATGAACGAGTCGTTCGCAATCATTGATTCCGAGCTCGGTCCCGAACCGAGCGACGCGGCAGAGCGTGCGATCGTCCGACGCATGATCCACGCGTCCGCGGACTTTGAGTACGCGCGGACGACGCGTTGTTCAGACGGCGCGACCCTCGCGGCAAGGTCGGCGTTAAGGGCAGGATGTGTTATTGTGACGGATGTAGAAATGTTGCGAGCAGGGATTCGTCGCGACTTGGCCGCTGCGCTTGATGTGAAGGTTGCCTGCGCGCTCGACGAGCCGTTGACTGCGGACCTGGCGCGCGACGCGGGAATGACGCGTACTGCGGCGGGGATCCGTCGCGCGGCGATGCGCGCGGGCGACGGCGTGTTGGTCGCGGTTGGAAATGCACCGACGGCTCTCGATGAGGTCATACGACTAGTCGACCGCGAAGGTTGGCGACCGGCGTGCGTAGTCGGAATACCGGTTGGATTCGTAGGCGTCATCGAATCGAAGCGTAGGCTCGTCGAACAATTGCAGGTGCCGTGGGTGACGAGCTTGGGACGCAAGGGAGGGACGTCGGTCACCGCCGCAGCGATCAATGCTCTGCTCGACTTGGCCTTACAATCGCGGATCGAAGAGGCCGGCGGATGAACGCGGCGGACTCGGAACGCGCGGCCTTCGAATTGGTGCGAGGTCTGACCGTGCCGCCGCGCAATCCGCGTGGTCGCCGCGAGGGCTACACCACGGGCGCTTGCGCCGCCGCTGCTGCGGGAGCCGCGTGTCTTGTACTCGAACACAACGCCCGTCCCGAGAGCTTCGCGGTGCGTTCCCCACTCGGATTTGACATTGAGATCGCGGTGAATACTCTCGCCGGCGGTCACGGATGGGCCCGCGCCGGCGTCGTCAAAGACGGCGGCGACGACCCCGACGTGACCCACGGTGCGGAAGTAACGGCAACCGTTCGCCGCGCGTCGGAACCCGGCATTCATATCCAGGGAGGAGAAGGTGTCGGGGTGATAACGCAACCAGGTCTTGAACTCCCGCCCGGATCGGCCGCGATCAATCCGATACCCAGACGCATGATTCGCGAAAGTGTCGGCGCGGTGCTCGGCGCCGATCATCCCGAGCCAGGCATCGAGGTCGTCGTGTCGATCCCGCGAGGCGGGGAGCTTGCGAAGAAGACGCTAAACTCAAGACTTGGGATCGTCGGCGGACTCTCGATCCTCGGTACGACAGGCGTCGTTCGTCCGATGAGCACCGCAAGCTGGCGCGCCTCCGTCGTGCAGGCGATCGACGTCGCCTCGGCGAACTGCATGCGGCACATCGTGCTGACGACCGGAGGCCGCAGCGAAAGGTTTGCGCGGGGGCTCTATCCGGCGTTGCCTGATATGGCATTTGTTCAGATGGGAATTTTTACCGGGGAAAGTCTCGACCGTTGCGTGACCTGCGGCGTGTCGCGGGTGACGCTCGGCGGGATGATCGGGAAGCTCGCCAAACTCGCGAAAGGGCAGTGGCAGACGCATGTCGCGGCGGGGGAAGTGGACGTTGCGTTTCTCGCCGAACTAGCTCTGGAATCGGGGGCGACAGCGGAGCTTGTGGCTCAAGTCGTCGCCGCGAACACTGCCCGACACGTCGAGGATATTGTGAAGGCGGTCGTGTTCACATCGTACTTTGACGCGATTGTAAATGCGGTATTATTGCGCTGTGTGGAAAGAACTCAGGGACTCCTCGACGTCGAGTGCCTGTTGTTCGACTTTGACGGAGGAGTGCTCGCGAGAGCCTTGGAACCGCGACGCGAAAAGTTGCCATGACCGAACCGGTGTGGGTAATCGGCGTTGGGGCCGACGGCGTCTTGGCGTTGAGCGGTGCCGCGCGCTCGGCCCTGGACGCATCGACGTGGCTCGCGGGCGGGCGGCGTCACCTCGAATTGATCGCAACCGCGAACCGCGAGCTGTTTACGATCTCAAACAACGTCGCGGATTTGGTCGCGCGGCTGCAGTTGCGAGGAGAGCGCGAGCGGTGTGTCGTGCTCGCGTCCGGCGACCCACTGCTTTTCGGCATCGGCACCGTACTCATTAACGCACTTGGGAATGACCAGGTGCGCATCGAGCCGGCCGTTTCGAGCATGCAGCTTGCGTTTTCGAGGACGGGGCTCGCTTGGCACGACGCGGCGATCGTGACCGTGCACGGCAGGCCCCTCAAGCCTGCGCTGTTGCCATTGCTGGGCGTCGAAAAGATTGGGCTCTTCACGACCGACGGCCAAGGGCCCAGCGAAATAGCATCCTTCCTTCTTGATCGCGGCGCGGTGGATTACGTCGCTTGCGTCTGTGAACGGCTCGGCACTTGCAACGAGCGAGTCACCCACGCACGGCTCCCCGAGTTAATAGGACAGGTGTTCGACCCCTTGAACGTCGTGATTCTCAGACTCGATCGATCATCAACTCGTGGAGATTCCTCGGCGAAAACGATGCAACGCGGGGACTGCGTTCTCGCGGACGAAGACTTCGTCGGGCCTGCGACGGGACCGATTTTGCTGACGCACGCCGACGTACGGGCGCTCGTGGTCGAGCGCTTTCGAGGCCTGCGGCAGAGCGGCCCGATTTGGGATGTGGGCGCGGGTCTGGGAGGAGTGTCGGTATCGCTGGCGGACTCTTTTCGCGATAGGGAGGTCGTCGCGTTCGAGCGCGACGCCGGACGGCTCGGTTATCTTCGCGCGAACCGCGCGAAGTTCGGCGCCTTCAACCTGCGGGTCGTCGAGGGGTCGGCACCCGCGTGCTTCGCGGGCGAGTCCGAATCGCCGGCGGGAGTGTTCTTGGGCGGCTCCGGAGGCAATCTTGCCTTGATTCTCGAAGCGGTTGGAGCACGGCTCGCGCCGGGCGGCGTGCTCGTGGCGAACTTCATCGCGATTCAACATTTAGCCAACACAATGTCATGTCTTCACCAAAAAGGATGGTCGCGCGCGGTGACGATGGTCCAAATCAGCCAAGAACGGTCGCTGGGTGGCGCGACGACGTTCCTGCCGCTGCGGCCGGTTTGGGTTGTGCACGCCGTCGCGCCAGCATGAGCACGAAACTAGGCTCTGTTTTAGAACTGGACACTAGCTGATAAGCTGCGTGCGGACAAGGAGGTCCGGACATGAAGCGGCACGAAGTCGGCGAGGAAGAATGGGCGTTTCTCGATCCATTGATTCCAAAATCGGAGGCCAAAACTGGTCGGCCACCTCGGGATCGGCGGCAGATGCTCGACGGCATCCTGTGGATACTCTCAACAGGCGCTCAGCGGCGCGACTTGCCGGAACGTTTCGGGCCTTGGGAAACGGTGTACGGCTATTTCCGCAAGT
>JAJYDB010000323.1 GCA_021777845.1 Planctomycetota bacterium | reverse complement strand
CCGCCGCGTGCCCCGCCGCCGCCGCCGCCGAATCCGCCGCGACCGCCGCCGCCGCCGCGGCCGCCCGCCCAAACGTCCGACGCGCTCGCGAGCAGCGTCAGCGCCGCTCCCAACGCCAGTTTCCAATGTGTCCGAGTCATGTTGCGATATTCCTCGTTGTAGGGAAGACGTATGTGTCGAGTTGCGTTGATCACTTGGACTCCGCGGGCGGTTTGCGGACCACGACGAATTCGTCGACGCCCGGCGCGGCCGACGCGCCCAGGGTCCGCTCGGTCGACTGCCAGCTCATGCGATCCTTGCCGAGCCGCGTGATGATGTTCGTCGCCGACGACGCCTGGCCGCTGTTGCCCACCCCCTCGACCTTCACCATCCACTGATTCCCCGAGCGCGTGAAGAAGCCCTCGCCGTGGCCCCCTTCCGAGTCGAAAATCCAGGTCTTGAACCGACGCGCGAGCGGGTCCCAACCGACCCTCTGCGTGCCGCTGAGCACCGGCCGGCCTTGCGTCTTCATCGTGAACTCGCGGATCAGGAAGTTGCCGTCGTCGCTCCACTTGCAGGTGGTGTCGACCACCGCGTCCTGGCTCTCGTTCACCCACTCGCCGACCATCCACTGCAACTCTTTGAGCCGGTCGTGCGGACTGAGGTCGCGTGCGGGCTCGTCGCGCACCGCCGCTTGCAGCCAGTTGCCGTCGACCTTCACGTAAACAACCGTGAACTTCGTCACCTCGGGCGCTTCCGACGCCGCCGCCGGAGTGACCGTCGTCCGGCCTTCCTCGAACGCCGTCGTCGCGCTCAAGAATCGCATCGCGGTCGCCTTGATCGCGATTTTCGCGCCCGGCTCGTCCTCGAACAACGACGCAAGCTGCCCTTGAATCGCCGCGCGGCCCTCGGCCCGACCGCCGGTCTCGTCGACCACCAGCGCGTCCTCGGTGAACGTCGCCGCCGCCGCCGCCGCGTCGCCTTTGTTGAACGCCGTCGTGAACTTCGCGACCAACGCCGCGATCGCCTTTTCGTCCTCGCCGCGCGCGGCCGTCGCGGGCGGCTGCTTCGAGTCCACCTCCTGCGCGTACGCGCCCGGGCACGCCCCGAACAGCGAAACGCCGATCATTAAACGCACAAGTCTCATGGCTGTCGCTCCTAGATGAAGAGGCCGGCTCCGGCGCAGCGCGACGCGGGTCCGACACGGTTCCGTGGTTCGCTCAACGACCGACGCACTTTTGATTTGAAGCCTTGAAGGCTGCTCGATGCGTTTTCGGGAGGCGATCCGCCGCGAGAATTCAAAACGGCCGAACCACCCCGGCATGAGCTTACACCCGCTTCGTCTCGAATCCTAAGGAATTTTTTATTCGCGACCGTCGCGCGTATGAAGATTGATTGAATCCGGGTGCAAATCGACGTCGATGCCGGCGCGTTCGCCGCCCGCCGCGCGTCCGCACCGAGGCTCCGGCCGACGACGTCGTCTCGACCAGCCTAGTTCAATAATCGAGGTTCGTCCTCTTTTTCGGACGTCGGCCGCGGCGGCGTCGAGATTCGTCGCGGCCCGCCGGCTCAAGTCGAGGCGACCTTCACAACCCGGTGGTCGATCGAGAACCGGCGTCCCTTCGGCGACTTGTAGTCGAAAACCCCGAGACCAAGGTTCCCGGCGATCGCGATGTGCTGCGGCTGTCGGACGTCGAAGCCCTCGGTTTTGAGCGGGTCGAGCGCGATCCGTCCCGACGCCCCCACCGGCGGCAGTCCGCGCGCCTTGCGCTCGGCGTCGATGATCGTCCACTCGACGTGGTCGAGCGCGACGGGGTCGGTCGCGAGGAACAACGCATTATATTCCCACGTCTTCTCGAGCGCCCGCGCGAACGGTCCTCCTTGATGGACCGCGCGGATCCCGTCCATGATTTGCAGGACGCACTTTTTCCGCAAAATCGGGTGGGCGACCATCTCCGGGATAAACTGGTTGCAGGCGTTGGCGTCGGGCGTGCTGTGCGAGCGCGCCACGTTGTTCACCGAGCCGTGGCTCATGTTTTTGAGCGCGCCGGTGACGCCCGCCGAGCCGTGATCCTTCAGGACCGGCAGCAGGACGAGCTTGTTCACGCGCTTCGTCACGAGGGTGCCGAGGTGGCTGCGGAGGTTGCGGTCGTCCTTCGGGTCGTGGCCGTGGTGGATCAGGTTCATCGCGACGAATTCGTCGCGGTCGTAGCCGGCGACGGGGTCGTTCTTGAACGCGGGGAAGGCGATTTCGAGCTGCGTCGGGTCGTCCTCGGGCGTGAGGCCGCCCCACTTGATGCCGGCGGGCAGGATCTTCTGATATTCGGCCGTCATGAACTCGCCGCGGTAGCGCTCGTAGACGAACATATCGTTCGTTTTGACGCCCGCCGACTTGAGGCCGTCGATCACCTCAAGGACCAGCTCGTGCGAGGTGTGCGCGTACGGCCAGCCGTTGGGCACCACCTTGATCCCGACGACGTCGCCCGGCTCAAAGAAGGCGCGCCAGGCGGAGGTCGCGTCGTCGGCGCCGGTGAGCGCGGTCAGGCCGCGGTCGAGCGTCGCTTTGATCGCGGCGCGGTGTTTCACGCCCCCCGTGATCATCCCGGGGTGCCGCGCTTCGATCACCCGGCCCGGAAACGGACCCGGCAGCCCGAGCTTGCCAAGCGTCTTGCTCGCGACGTCGGCGTACGCCGCGGTCGCGGAGGCGCGGACGGCGTCCAGAACCAGCGGCGCGGCCGCCGCGGCGCCCAGTCCGGCCAGGAATTCACGTCGACGCAGCGTCCCGCAAGGATATCGATCCGACATCGGCGATCAGCTCCCTTCAGCATCGATTTGCAACCGCCGCAGACCCGCGACGGTCGACGCGCTCCGTGTTTCGATTGTACGCCGCGGCGGCCGCGATCGAAACGGTCGCGCGCCGGATCAGTAGTAATGTGTTATGATGACGTGTTTAATAGGTGCGGACGAGCGACGCGCGCGGCGCGGGATCAAGAGAGCGCGTTGCGGCTGTTGCGTAGACGGAGCCGGCCGAGCACGACCCAGGCGTCGTCGGCGGCGGCGATGCAGGCGAGGTCGCGCGGGCCGCGCGGGCCGGGCGCGAGCCGCGTCGCGACGTTCCAGCCGGCGGCGTCGCGGCTGAACGACGGCAGCACAATCCGCGACGCGCCCGCGAGGAAGCACGGGAACGACGTCCCGCCCGCCGCGACCGCGGGGTGCAGATGCCCTTGGATCAGCCGCGCCGCGACGATCGGCCGATCGCCGTGCGCCACCGTCCAGCCGCCGACCTCGACCCGTTCCGGCAGGCGACGCCCGACCGGGTCGTGATTCCCCCGCACCGCGACCAGCGCGACGCCCCGCTCCGCCAGCCATCCCGACAGCGCCTCGACGTCGGCCGACGTCCGCGCGCACGGTCGCGACGACTCGACGAGATCCCCCGCGACGATCAGACGCTCCACCGCGACCCGCGACCGCGCCAGCATCGTCGCGAGCCGCGCCGTCGTCTCGTCGAGCGTCCCCACGCCGACGCAGTCGCCGCCGCGCGCCCGCCGCCACTCGTAGCCCAGATGCACGTCGGCCACCACCGCGACGCGCTCCTCCGCGTGAATCAGGCCCCCCTCGGGTGCGAGCGACCAGCCGCCGTCGACCTCGTACAAGCCCCGCGCGCCGCTCGTATCCACACCCGCTCGCGTCATGCCATCAGCCTCGCGCTCAGACGCCGCAAGGCCGCCGACGCCGGCTCGAAGCGAAGCAGGTCGGGCGCGGACGGGTCGATCCACGCGCGCGTGAACGGCGACGGCGCGGCGAGCGACCGCACGCGCACCTCCGGTCGCGACGCGACCCACGCCAGCGCCGCCGGCGCGTCGAGGAGGTCGTCGAGAATCTCGCGACGCGTCTCGCGCAGCAGCGGATGCCGCGGGCAGCGCGCCTGGACCATCGGGAACAGCCGCCGGCTCACCCACTCGGTCCCGCCCACGCGCACGCGGCCCGGCTCGGGGTTGCGCAGAATCATCAGCGCGGTCGCCGCGACGTGCCGGAACCGTCGCGACGGCAGCTCGCCGCGGTCAACCCCCTCATAAACGTCGTCCTCGAAGCGGTCGGGGTCGAGCAGACGCGACCAGACCTCGGGCGCGACCGGCGCCGACGCATCCACGCGCAACGAAAATCCCATATCCGCGACCGACAGGCTGATGTCGCGTCCGACTTCGCGCCCCAGACGAGCCGCGACGGCGCGGCCCAAAGCCTCGCTCGCGCGGCGTCCGAGCGGGTGATGCAGGCTGTAGTCGGACTCGTCGTCGCAACGGCCGGGCGAGCGCTCCACGAGCAAAAACGCGGGGCCGGGCACCTCGCTGACCCGCTGTTGCGACTCGAACAGGTCGACCAAAATCGACGCCGCGTCGGGCTCGAGCCCATGCACCTCGATGAGTAGTCCGCGGAGCGCCGCCGGGCCGTCGAGCAACGTCCGCGCCGCCGCGTCGCGAAACCCCGCCAGCTCCGCCATCCTGATTCACATGCACGATCAGCGTGCGCCCCATACGCTGGCCGGTCTCGTCGCGGAACTCGATCATCGCCCGGAACTTCCAGGTCGCGTCGACAT
>JAJYDB010000322.1:2214-4664 GCA_021777845.1 Planctomycetota bacterium | reverse complement strand
GATGCCCCAGAGCGCTAGCTTGCGCCAGGCGGCGGGGATTAAGGCGAAGTGGCGGACGGTGTCGTCGGGGTCGATGGTCGCGGGTTGGGGGGATTCGGGCAGGCCGAGAACGCGGGCGTCGATGAGGCCTTTCACGACGACTTGCGCGATGGCGATCTGGCCGCGTAACGAGGGGTGCATTCCGTCGTGGAAGAGGTGGTCGTCGAGCCGTCCGCGGGTTCCGACCTCGTGGAAGTAGCGCTGAGTGTCGACAAGAATGGATCGGCGGCGCGCTGCGACGTCGCGATACGCGTCTTGGAAGTCGGACGGGCAGCGCATGGGCATGCCGTCGAGGTCGCGGGCGGCGACGAAGTGAATATAGGCGTCGTTGGATTTGCCGGCGCGGTCGAGAAGGGTCGCGAGGCGAAAGTGAGCCTCGGCGAAGCCCGGTGCGCGGTCGAGGAGACGTTGGTAGGACTCTGCCGCGCGGTCGGGGTCGACGGATTCTATGGTTCTCGCGGCGCGAAAGTCGCTTTCGAAGGCGGCCCGCTCGGTATAGGACGTGTCGGCGGGGAGGTAGGAGCGATTCGGCTCGAAGTCGGCGTCGTTCGCCGGCGGGACGACGAGGAGGGGGAGCGCGTCGACTCGGTCGACCCACGCAGTGATCTCGTCGAGGCGGGTGCGGAAGTCTTCGAGTAGGGCGTTGTGTTCGGCGGGGGTGAAGGCGGGGACGTCGGCGAGGTCACGGAAGAAGTTGTCGGGCGGCGGGACGGCAATCCTGCAGGCGTCGGCGGCGGCGCGACACAGTGCGCAGACGGCGGAGCGACGCTCGACCGCCGCGACAACTCGCTCGGCGAGGCTGGGCGGGCGGGCGTCATGGTAATGCGGCACGGTACGCGAGGCGGCGAATCGAGCCGAGTATTCGTTGTGTCCACAGTAGATTATGACGATGTCGGGCCGACGCTTTAGATAGGCGAGTTTACGGTGTTGGGCTTCGAGTGTGACGCCCGACTCGGCAAGGATGACGAGCCGAATTCGACGCGATGGGTAACACTGTTCGAGACGTCGCTGGACGAGATGGCCAACCGAGACCCACTCTCCGTAGGGGACGCCGGCTGCGCTTGATTCGCCGATCACGACGAGGTCGATTTCACGGGGAAGTTTGGGGTCGGGAAATATCGTCGGAAGCGCCACTTGACGCGCGCCGTCGGGCATACGGGATGGATGGCCTGCGTCGCTAGGATCGAGGCCGCCAACGGGGACGGCGCTTCGAGCGCGGACGTGGTTGCGATGGAGTTTCGCGGTCGCTTCGCACACAGCGGCGGCGAGTACGGTCGAGAGCGCGAGCAACAGCAAACGTGCCGGCCAGGCCCGGCTCGACCCCGGAGTGGTCGGGCTGCCACGCCGTCGCCTGCATGACGTCGCGACGAGAATCGCTCCGAGGACCCCGCCCGCGACTGCCGCCGCGAGCACTCCTGCATAAACGAACTCCAGCGTGACGAGGAACGCGAGTTCCGCGCGGTAGAGGACGTACTTCGGCGCGCGGTCCATCGCGAGGCAGACGGCAAGGATCAACACGCCGATTAATGACGAGGACGCGACCGCTACCACGAGCAGCCGCGCAATCCTTCGGAATCGACTACTGTGCTGAACTTCCCTCTCCGCGATTACCATGCGTGGTTCTCCGTCGCGAGCGGCGGCGGGGGAACCGGCTCGGGCCTCGATCCTTAATTGCAATCGATCGGTGCGCGGCGCGTCAAGCGTGGGCAGGGTCCACGAAGTCGTCGAGAGGAGTGCGATGCCGCGACGTTAGCCCCAAAGCGACCAGTAGTCTCCCGCGAGCACCGCGGCGGCGATGAGCGAGTTCGTGATTCCGTGCGCGACGACGGCGTCGCTAAGACGGCCGCGTTTGTGATACGCGAAGGCGTAAGCAAGCCCCGCGAGCGTGCCCGCGAACCAACGTCCGTGCAGGAGGCCGAAAAGAAAGGACGAGACCAAGAGCGAGACCGCCGTCAGCTTGCCCGGCGGAACACTCTCGAAGTCGGCGGCAATTAGTCGTCGGGACAAATAGCCGCGGAAGGCGAGTTCCTCGGCGATCGGTACCGTCACGACCGAGCCGACGACGCGAAAGAAAATCCAGGCTGCGCGACCGAGGGGAGTCAGGTTCGCGACGGCTGCGCGGAGCGTGGAGCCGGAGTTGGAGGCGTGTCCGAAGCGTTCCAGCGCGACCCAGAACGCGAAGACGCCGACGCCGATCGCAGCGGCCTCCCACGAGAGCGCGAAGCGGAGTTCGGTGTAACGCTTTCGGTAGAACAAGAGCGCGGCCGAGGCGACGAGCACGCGGGCAGCGTACCAACGGTCGAAACCAGGAAAGAACGCGGTGGTGAACATCGAGACGGCGATGATCGCCATCGCGGGGACGAGGTACGCGGCATCGGCTCCAACGGCGGTCGCGGGCTCGACTTGGGTTC
>JAJYDB010000322.1:0-2204 GCA_021777845.1 Planctomycetota bacterium | reverse complement strand
GCGCGACATCGATCGCGAAGAACGACGACCGCCGCGCCGCGGCCATCATCCCCACGCCGATCACCAAGAAGAACACCCAACCCGCGAGCGAGTGAAAGCCGCCAACGGCGATCTCCTCGTAGCCCCACGAGCCAATGGCAATCAGACTCGCGATCCGTAGGGCGTTCGAGATCCACATCAACGCCATGCCGATGGGCAGCAGCACCAACGCCCGAGGGAAGCGTAGTTCGCGACGGGAGAGGAACAAGTAGCAGGCCATCAGCACAACGATCAGCGCCATGCCCTCGTAGCCCGAGCACACCGGCGCGATCTCAACTTGAAACTCGGTAGTTCCTAATTGGCAGATCGCGGGATTGCAGACGATATCGGAGAACAGCGGCCGCAGGAAAAGTCGGGTCGTGTACAACGTGTAGACAGCAAGGGTCTGCCACTGGTCGCGCGCGCAGACGGCGACCCCATACGCGACCGCGCCCATCAATGCTCCGAGCGCGGCTGCGCCAGGACACGATTTGAAAAGCCGCAGCCAAACGTAACCGGGAAGAATTGCGAACGCCCAAAAGCCAAACGTAGCCAGCCCTGCGGACGCCCACGCAATCGCCAGAACAGGCGCGTACGCGCTCGACAGCCCATCGCGCCCCAATAATCTCGCCGAGCAGGCAAAGAATGCCGTGTAAGCCAACAGGTTTCCGGCCAGCAGTGCGGCATTGGTCCGCGGACGTCGCGAGAACACTGGCGACGACTGCAACTCGAACAACCAAGTCGGACCCGCGACCAGTAAGACGCCGATTGCAACCTCGCCGCAGGCGCGCACCCCCCACCCGGCGTGCCTAATCCACTGCTGCCAACCCTCGACCGCCCGCACCGAGCGTGAATCAAAGTTGAAACTGACCGCGACGACCTCAATGACGAACAGCGCACAGAGTACACCCCAGTAAGTGTAGGGAATCGTATGCGGCCGAGCCGCGGACGACTCAGTCGACGCTCCTGACGCTCCACCTGGATTAACTGGTATAGTTGATGCCAAAGTACGCCTCGATCATCAGTCGAAACGAGGACCGGAGAACCACTCCTCATGAGTCCCCGGTCCTCGTGGACCGCGTCCGAAATATAATTGGAGAGGCCGAAGATTTACTTGCGGCGACGGCCTGCGATCAACATCATGCAGCCGCTGACGAGTGCCATTGCGCTCATCGCCATGCCGGGATCCATCTCGGGAGAAATCGTCGCCGAGGCTGGTGCTGCAACCGCCGTGATAACCAGCGCAAAGCCCAGGGCCCGCGCCGCGTAAGTCCCAACCAACGAAAGTTGTGCTTTCATAAGTGTTGCGAACCTCTCAGGGTTTTTGGGAACATAGCGAACCAGAGGAGGAAACAATTCCGTCGGTATCCGGCTCGCCGAAACGTGATGCCTGCCGAGATCACTCCCACACAGTCATCGACAGTGATCATCCCCTGCAGTCGACGTTGGTTGCAAGACCTCTCCGTATGCTTAATATAACAGTGTTGATCAAATGCATCATCGATTCGTCAAGGCGTGAAATCATGTTCTGTGGGGGTTCTGGCGAGCGTACGGAAAGTCTAGCCTATGAAGGACTTCGGTAAGCTCGGGTCTGCGGTCGCTTGAGAGATGGCGAGTTTGATTGACAGCTAGCCGGAGGAGGACGGCAATTTTAAAAACAACGAGCTGAGCATGATGAAGTTGAGTCGTCGCGCGGACATCGCCGGGAGCGTTCCGTGGTGTCTCGCGAGAACCGAGAGAACGATCATCGTGATCCAACGAAATCATCGAGGTGTTGCCCCATCTGGGCATTTCTTCGCCTCGCAATTTTGGATGGTGGTCGCCATGTCGTTCACGTTCGGCGGAGCGAGCGCGGGGGCTTTTGAATCGGTCGCCGCAGACGTGTTTGTTGTAAAGCCCTACCCGCAACTCGGCGCAGCGACGCAGGACGCGTCGCGTGATTTGACGCTTGTCTGGCAGAGTGAGGACGTTGACGCCGCGTGGACGCTTACTTACAGCGTGATTGTTGGACCGTACGTCGCAAATCGCGAAGGTATCTCCGCCGCGATGCATTGCTGTCGCGGGGGTGTCAAGACGACGCGCGAATCGCGTTCGATTGAAAGGCTGTCTGTAGCGTTTCAATCGAAATGGCACAATCGACCCCCGGAATTAAGAAACAGCCTCCACCCTTTCCAATGGCAAGGTTC
>JAJYDB010000321.1 GCA_021777845.1 Planctomycetota bacterium | reverse complement strand
TTCTGATTAAAAAAAGATAAACGCGAGGTGGGACGTTTTGATAAGCGGAATGTGGGGAGATTGAACCAGGGAGAGAATGATGGGGTCATGTTGAGGGGAGGGTACGTGTAGAATGGCGTGGTGCGGGTGTCGCGGCGTTGGGTAGGGGAGGGGGGTAAGCGGGTGCGGATTATTGCGGGTGAGCGTCGTGGTTTTCGGTTGGAGGGGCCGCGCGGGTCGGAGATTAGGCCGACGAGCGATATGGTGCGCGAGTCGATTTTCAATATTTTGGGGAGTGCGGTCGAGGATGCGCGGGTGTTGGATTTGTTTGCGGGGACGGGGGCGTTGGGGTTGGAGGCGTTGAGTCGGGGGGCGTCGCGGGTGTTGTTTGTGGAGCGGGACCGGGAGCACGCGGCGTTGATTCGTCGGAATTTGGCGACGTTGAGGTATGAGGATCGGGCGCACGTGGCGGTGGGGGATGCGTATCGATGGGTGCGTGGATTCGAGTCGGCGGAGGAGGGTCCGTGGTTGGTGTTCGCGGACCCGCCGTACGTTGATTTCGAGCGGCGGTCGAAGCAGTTGCGGGAGTTGGTGGAGGGGTTGGTGGCGAAGTTGCCGGTGGGTTCGATTTTGACGGTGGAGTCGAGTTGGAGTCGGGAGGAGGACCGGGTTTTGCCGGACATTGGGCTGTGGGACATTCGGAAGCACGGCGGGACGCGGGTTGCGATCCGGGTGTTGGGCGAGGTTGATCCGGGTGAGGCGGGGCCGGCGGCGGGTGGTCGGAATCAGGCAGGTGAGGTTGTGGGCGGCGATCGTGGGGACGAGGTCGAGGGTGGTGATGACGACACCTGAAGGGCGGCGAGCGTTTGCGATGGAGGTGGTGCGGGGCCTGCGCGCGCACGGTTATCAGGCGTTGTGGGCGGGCGGATGCGTGCGTGATCTATTGCTTGGGTTGACGCCAAGTGATTATGACGTGGCGACGGACGCACGGCCTGAGGATGTGATGGGAGTGTTTGCGCGGCGGACGCTGCCGTTGGGTGCGGAGTTTGGGGTGGTGCGGGTGTTGGGTCCGCATGCGAGCGGGCTCGAGGTTGAAGTCGCAACCTTTCGCGGCGATGGGGTTTACTACGACGGGCGTCGGCCGGAGTCGGTGATTTTTAGTACGCCGGAGGTGGATGCGGCGCGGCGCGACTTCACGATCAACGGGATGTTTTTCGATCCGGTCGAGGGGTCGGTGCTTGATTTCGTGGGTGGGCGCGCGGATTTGTCGGCGGGGTTGTTGCGGGCGATTGGGGATCCGTACGCGCGGTTTCGCGAGGACAAGCTGCGGCTTTTGCGTGCTGCGCGGTTTGCGGCGCGGTTTGGGCTGAGGATTGACGCGGCGACGCGTGCGGCGGTGGTGGAGCTGTCGGCGGATTCGAACCAGGTGGCGGCGGAGCGGGTGGCGCAAGAGTTACGGAGGATGTTGATTCATCGGACGCGTGCGGACGCGTTGGAGTTGATGCTGGGCTTGGGGTTGGCGGGGGTGATTTTGCCGCCGATCACGGCGATGAAGGGGGTGTATCAGGGGAAGCCGATGGATCCCGAGGGGGATCTGTGGTCGCATACGATGTTGGTGATGCGTCTGTTGCCGGAGCCGTCGAGTTTTCCGCTTGCGTTCGCGGGATTGTTGCACGACGTGGGGAAGCCTTCGACGCTTGAGTGGCATGCGGGGCGGGCGTCGTTTCATCATCACGAGCAGGTGGGGCGTCGGATTGCGGAGAAGCTTTCGAGGTTGCTGCGGCTTTCGAACGCGGAGCGCGAGCGGGTTGCTTGGCTGGTCGAGCACCATCAATATTTAGGCGAGGCGACGAAGCTGCGGGAGTCGAAGCTGAAGCGAATGCTGGCGACCGCGGGCGTCGAGGAGTTGCTTGCGTTGCACAGGGCGGACGCGTTGGCGTCGTTCGGATCCGCACCCGAGGTTGATTATTGCGAGTGGTATTTGCGCGAGCAACCGTCGGGTCCGATTAATCCGCCGCCGCTTTTAAGCGGTCACGACCTGGCGCGGCTGGGTTTGCGTCCGGGACCGATCTTCGCGAAGTTGCTCGAGGAAGTGCGCGAGGGGCAGCTCGACGGCCGCCTGCAGAACAAGCCGCAGGCGGTCGCGTGGGTCGAGCAGCAAATGAAGGCCGGCGAGCGCGTCGAATGATCGAGCGCGGCCCTCAGCGTGACGGCGGCGGGGGGGGGATGATGCTCGGGAGTTCGGGCCGCGCGGCGGCGGAGCCTTTGAGCATTTGGTGTTTCGCCTGGGTGGTTTGAGCAAGTCCGTGGATTTTGATGAAGCCCATCGCGGCGGACGAGTCGTACTGGTCGCCTTCCTCGTAGGTGGCGAGTTCGTGCCGGTAGAGGCTGTGCTCGCTTTTGCGGCCGACGATCATCGCGTGGCCCTTGTACAATTTCACGCGTGCGGTGCCTGAGACATATTGTTGGTTGGATACGACGAACGCCATCAAATCTTGATGGAGCGCGCTGAACCAGAGGCCGTTGTAGATGAGGTCGGCGTAATGTTGGCTGACGAGGGTTTTGAAGCGGTGCGATTCTTTGGAGAGGGTGAGGAATTCGAGTTCGCGGTGTGCTTCGTGGAGGACGACGGCGGCGGGGGCTTCGTAGATTTCGCGTGATTTGATGCCGACGAGTCGATTTTCGATATGGTCGATGCGACCGACGCCGTGTCGGCCGGCGATTTTGTTGAGGGTTTCGATGAGTTCGACGCCGTCGAGCGGGCGGCCGTTGAGGCCGACGGGTCGTCCGCGTTCGAAGACGATTTCGACTTCTTCGGGTTCGTCGGGTGCGGACTGCGGGGAGACGGTCCACTGGAAGGTTTCGGGCGGGGGTTCGACCCAGGGATCTTCGAGGATACCGGCTTCGATGGAGCGTCCCCAGAGGTTTTGGTCGGTGCTGAAGATGCTTTTTTTGGTGGCTTCGACTTCGATGTTGTGTTGCGCGGCGTATTCGAGTTCTTGGGTGCGGGTCCACTTCCACTCGCGGACGGGGGCGATGATTTTGAGGTCGGGCGCGAGGGTCTGGAAGGTGACGTCGAAGCGGACTTGATCGTTGCCCTTGCCTGTGCATCCGTGCGCGACGGCGACGGCGTTTTGTTCGCGTGCGACGCGGACCATGAGCTGAGCGATGAGGGGTCGACCGAGCGCGGTCGCGAGCGGATATTTGCCTTCGTACAAGGCTCCGGCCATGAGCGAGGGTTGGACGAAGAAGTCGACGAAGAGGTTGCGGGCGTCCTCGGCGACGGCCTCGACGGCGCCGGTGCGGAGCGCCTTTTGGCGGATCGCCTCGATGTCCTGACCTTGGCCGAGGTCGCACGTATAAGCAACGACGTCAAGTCCGTACGTCTCGTTGATCCACTTCACGGCGACCGACGTATCCAGCCCGCCGCTGTATGCCAAAACCACTTTGTCGCGTGCCACGTGAACATCCTCGCAGGCTTAAAAGTGCACGAGCGTTCGTGCGTGAAGGTAATTAACGATTAAGGAAGCGTGCGCTCAGGCGTCGTTGAGCGCGAAGGCCGATTTCAAGGCTTCGAGGGCTTCGCGGCCGCGGTCGACCTCGACGACGGCGTTGACGCGGACCTCGCTGGTGTTGATCAATTTGATGTTGATGCCGCGGTCGGCGAGCGCTCCGAACATGCGGCCGGCGACGCCGGCGTGGGTGCGCATGCCGACGCCGGTGACCGAGAGCTTGGCGAGCGCGGGCTCGATGGTGATCGCTCCGGCGGGGAGTGCGCGGGCGGCGGCCTCGGCGGCGTCGCGCGGGACGGTAAAGGACAAGTGCGTGTTGCCGGCGTGGCCTGCGTTTTGGACGATCATATCCACAAAAACGCCGGCGTTGCCGACGGCGCGGAAGACTTCGCAGGCGTAGCCGGGGCGGTCGGGGACGCCGAAGATGGTGATGCGCGCCTGGCGGTCGTCGAGTTCGACGCCCGAGATGACGATGTCTTCCATGCCGCCGGCGCCGGCGTTCGGCTTGGGTCCGTTCGGCTTTGCGCCGCCGCCGTTGACGGTTTCGGGGGTGCGTCGGGCGGCGAGGCGGGCGCGCGGCTGGTAGGGCCGCTCGCGCTCGGGGAGGTCGCCGCCGGTGAGCTCGAGGTGGAACGCCCTGTGCACGCAACGCAGCGCCTCGACGCACCGCGAACGCTCGACGAGCACGCTGATTTTAATCTCCGAGGTCGTGATCATCTGAATATTAATGTCGGATTCGGCGAGCGCGGCGAACATCGACGTGGCGACGCCGGTGTGGGTGCGCATGCCGAGGCCGACGGCGGAGACCTTGGCGACGGCGGCGTCGTGGGTGATCGGCCCCGCGCCGACGGCGCGCGCGGCGGATTCGGCGGCGGCGAGGGTGTCGTCGAGGTCCCCCGCGGCGACGGTGAAGCAGACCTCGGTCCGGCCCGCGGTGGCGACGTTTTGGACAATCATATCAACGATAACGTGCGCGTCGGCGATCGTTTGAAAGATCGCGTGCACGACGCCGGGCCGGTCGGGAACGTTTTGGATAGTGACGCGGGCCTCGTCGCGCGCCAGCGCCGCGCCGGTGACCGAAACGCCGAGCCGGCGGGCGTCGATTTCGTCGACGATCCAGGTGCCGGGGAGGTCGGTGAACGAGCTGCGCACGTGGATCGGCACGCCGTATTTTTTCGCGAATTCG
>JAJYDB010000320.1 GCA_021777845.1 Planctomycetota bacterium | reverse complement strand
GAACTGGCGGTCGATCGGCGTCATCGCGTTCACGTCGAGATATTTCAGGCCGAGCGCGGCCTGGTCGAAGGCGTTGCGCGCGATCGACTCGATCTCGGAGCGCTCGCCGCGCGAGGCGCGATTCACGAAGGGGAAATCGGCGAGGTTCCGCGCCAGCCGAATCCGCGAGCACATCACGATGTCGCTTTCGGGGCCGTCGCCTCGGAGCCATTCGGCATTCGTGCTGGTCAGGCTGTCGAGGTTCATGCGTGAGCGTCCTGAGAGCGAAGTTGGTCGCGAAAAGCGGCCGCGGCCTCGTAATCTTCGCGCGCCGCGGCTTGTCGCAGCAAGGCGCGCAGACGAAGCCGCTCGTCGGCCGCGCGCCCCCATCGCGAAATCTTACCCACGTGGCGGCTCGCGCCGTGCATCCGACGCAACTGCGGCTCGAGCCCGCGGGCGAACAACTCGTAGTCGCGCGCGCAGCCCAAACGACCGTCGGCGCGATATTCCATGTACTTCAGGCCGCAGTCGGGACAAATCAGACGCGCCAGTGCACCCGTCAACTCCCCGACGTGCGTCTTGATCAGCTTCTCAATCGCCGCGTCCACCGGCAACGGCGCCGCGAGCGTCGTCAACAGCCCCGCGGACCGCGCGCAGGCCTCGCACAGATGCAGCTCGCCGCGCGACGCACTCGCCGCCGCACCGCCGCTCGACTCCGCGCCGGTCCAATGCACCGTCGCCTCGGCTTCGCAACGTTGACAGGTCATCCGGCGCCGGCCTCTCGCGTCCGTCTCGACGATCTCGCTCAACGCCCTTGCTCACGCTCAATGTCGCGAATCCGGTCGCGCAGACGCGCCGCGGCTTCGTAGTCCTCCGCCGCGATCGCGCGCTTCAGTTCGTTCCGCAGTTGAATCAACGTCGCCTGCTGCTCGCCCGAACGCGGCGCTCGCTTCGGACACTTCCCCGCGTGCCGCGTCTCGTTGTGGATCTTCTCGAGCAGCGGCATCAGTTCCTCGCGAAACACTTCGTAGTCAAACGGACAACCGAGCCGCCAATTCTTGCGAAAATCCTCGAACGTCGTCGAACAGTTCGGACAGGCCGCCCCCTGCGGCGTACCCTCCGTCGCGGGCGAGGTCGCGCCGATCAACTTCTTCGCGAACTCCCCCATCGGCGGCGCGGCCGCGGGCGCGTCCTCCGGCGGCGACAAATGAATCAGCGCGTGCTCGTCGCAAAAGTGAAACTCGTGCGGCTTGCCCTTCTCGATGTCGGTGATGTGCACGGTCGCCGGCCTCGCGCACTTCTGGCATTTCATCCGAGTCGATCTCCGCGAAGCCGTCCACGCTCTGACGATCGTAAAACAAAGGGCGCAACCACCGACGCGTGCCCAGCCGCCTCCATTCTAATCGAGCGGGGGGGGGTGTCAAGCAAACCGACCGCGCGCCGCGCCGCAACCGAACGGTTCTCGTTTTTCGGGGACCGCGCCGAACCCGACGCCGAGCCTCCCGGAGCTGCCCGCCGCCGTCCGACTTGCCGTGACCCCGCGCGGCACGCCACAATGTCTTCCGCCGCCCGCCGCGTCGAGAATCCGAAAACCAAACGCGCCCGCGGCTCAATGTTTCCCAACGACTTTTACCGCCGGGATGCCGCCGTTATGCCCTCTCACCGCCCGTCGTTCGAGGAGTTCGTCCGACAGGCCGAAACCACCAACGCCGCCTGCGTGCCGGTCTATCGAGAAATCACCGGCGACGCGCTCACCCCCGTGTCCGCCTTCAAACGCATCGAGCGCGGACTCCCCTCATTCCTGTTCGAAAGCGTCATCGGCGGCGAAAAAGTCGGCCGCTACAGCTTTCTTGGCGCGGACCCGTTCCTGATCTTCGAGGCGCGCGGACGCAATGTCGTCCTCACCCCCGTCGACAAACCCGACGCCGCCCGCAAATTCGAGTCCGACGACCCCTTCGCCGATCTCGAGCGTCTCATCGCGCGCTACCACGCCGTCCACCCGCCCGGCCTGCCGCGCTACATCGGCGGCGCGGTCGGCTACGCCGCCTACGACGCCGTCCGCTATTCCGAGAAGCTCCCCCACACACCCCCCGACGACCGCAACCTCCCCGACCTCCTCTTCGCCTTCCATGACCGCATGGTCATCTTCGACCACATCCGCAAAACCGTCCGCGTCGTCGCGCTCGCCATCCTCGATCCCGACGAGCAAAACGCCGCGCCCGCCGCCTCGGGATCACAACGCGCCCGCGACGCCTACGACCGCGCCGCCTCCAAAATCGACGACCTCGTGCAACGCCTCTCCACCCGCGGCGACGAACTCCCCATCGTCGACATCGACCCCGCCGCCCTCACGCACAACGTCCCGCGCTCCAACTTCACCCGCGACGAATTCGAGAACGTCGTCCGCCGCTGCCAAGAATACATCAAGGCCGGCGACGTCTTCCAAGTCGTTCCCAGCCAACGCTTTCAGGTTGATACCGACGCCGCCCCGTTCGACATTTACCGCGTCCTGCGGGTCGTGAATCCGAGCCCGTTCCTGTTCTATTTGAACTTTCACGACTTCCAGTTGATCGGCAGCTCGCCCGAAATTCTGGTGCGCGTCGAGGACGGCGCGGTCACAATCCGCCCGCTCGCGGGGACGCGACGCCGCGGCGTGGACGAGGCCGAGGACCGCGCGCTCGCCGCCGAACTGCTCGCCGACCCGAAAGAACGCGCCGAACACATCATGCTCGTCGACCTTGGCCGCAACGACGTCGGCCGCGTCAGCGAATTCGGCAGCGTCTCGATCTCGGACCTGATGACGGTCGAACGCTACTCGCACGTGATGCACATCACCTCCAACGTGACGGGTCGCCTGCGCGCGGGCCTGACGGCGTTCGACGCCCTCCGCGCCGGACTGCCCGCGGGCACGGTCTCGGGCGCGCCGAAGGTCCGCGCGATGGAGATCATCGACGAGGTCGAACCGCACAAGCGAGGCCCCTACGCGGGGGCCGTCGGCTACATCGACTTCGCGGGCAATATGGATACGTGCATCGCCTTGCGCACGATCGTCCTCCAAGGCCGAACAGCCTCGGTGCAAGCGGGCGTCGGGGTGGTTTACGACAGCGTGCCGGCGTCGGAATACGAAGAGTCGGTCACGAAGGCCCGCGGCATGCTCAAGGCGATCGAAATTGCCGAGAGGCAGTTGAAATTATCTTGAATCAATGCCCGCCGTTCGCGACGCGCCGCGTCGGCATCGAGCCCTAGGCACGGCGCGGAAGGCAATTTCGCGTGGGATTGTCGGTCGAGGACTGTGGTCGTCCCGGCAATTTGGGCGATATTGATAAACAGCGGCGGGTCGCGTTGACGCGCGCGGTCGCTTGGCCTATAGTTCGGCGTCGTGTCGCGGGCGAGCGCCGCCGGACAAGAGGCGGGCGCCCCACGCGACCCTCGGGCATGGAGGCCCCAGCGCGATGGCGACCATTGTCGACGCAAATCCCGCGAGCGAACTCGGTTCCGACGCCGAGCGGCTTGCGTTCGCACGCGAGGTCTTACGCGTCGAGTGCATGGCGGTGTGGGGCGTGCGCGATCGTCTCGACGCCTCGATCGTGCGCGCGGCCGACGTGATTCATCAGAGTCGCGGCGGCGTGATGGTGACCGGCATGGGCAAGGCCGGCCTGGTGGGGCAGAAGCTTGCGGCGACGCTGGCCTCGACCGGCACGGCGGCGTTTCCGCTGCATCCGGCGGAGGCGGTCCACGGCGATTTGGGACGCGTCCGCGTCGGCGACGTCGTCGTCGCGCTCTCGCAGAGCGGCGAGACCGACGAGCTGCTGCGGTTGTTGCCCGCGTTGAAGCAGATCGGCGCGACGCTGGTCGCGATCACCGAGCGCGCGGGCAGTTCGCTGGGTCGCGCCGCCGACGTCTGCGTCGCGATGGGTGCGGTCGAGGAGGCGTGCCCGCTGGGGTTGGCGCCGTCGGCGAGCACGACGGCGTTGATGGCGGTCGGCGACGCGCTGGCGCTCTTGGTCTCGCGGATGCGCGGGTTCACCGCCGAGGATTTCGCGCGCTATCACCCCGGCGGTAGTTTGGGCCGCAGGTTGAGCCGCGTCGAGGAGGTGATGCGAACCGGCCGGCAGCTCCGTCGCGCCCGGCCGCACGAGACCGTTCGCGAGGTGTTTGTGCGGCATTCGGGGCCGAGGCGGCGCGCGGGGGCGGTGCTCGTCGACGACGAGCGCGGCCTGCTGCTCGGAATCTTCACCGACAGCGACCTCGCGCGGCTGTTCGAGCGTCGTCGCGAGGACGAGCTCGATCGACCGATCGGCGAAGTGATGACGCACAACCCGGTGCGCATCGAGCTCGGCGCGACGATCGCGGAGGCGATCGAGCGCTTGCAGGCCCGCAAATTGAGCGAGCTGCCGGTCGTGGACGGCGAGGGACGGCTCGCGGGCATGATCGACCTCACCGACCTGATCGGGCTGATCCCCCCCGAGCTTGAGGACTGAATCGTCGATGTCGCATGTTGAATCGACAGAGCCTGACTTGGCGTCGCGGTGCGGGTCGATCGAGCTGCTCTTGCTCGACGTCGACGGCGTTTTGACCGACGGCGTGATCGCGATCGACGATCGCGGGGTCGAGCTGAAGCATTTTTACGTGCGGGACGGCAGCGCGCTGGCGATCTGGAGGCGTGCCGGCAAGCGCGCGGCGGTGCTGTCGGGACGTCGCTCGGCGTCGGTGACG
>JAJYDB010000319.1 GCA_021777845.1 Planctomycetota bacterium | reverse complement strand
GTTCCGCGGGATCCGAGCCGTACCGGCACGTGGTCGCGTGGCCGCTGACGTCGGCGATCCTCTGCGGCTGGGGCGCGATCGTCGCGCGTGCCTGCCGGACGCGGCCGTTGGTCGCGATCGGCGACCCTCGTTTGTCCGAATCGATCGCCTTCCGCAACTCATGAGGTGTGTTAAAGTGACCGACCCAACCCCACACGACGACGGTCAAACGCCCGACGCGGCGCGATCGGGGGGCGGCGCGTCGAACCTGTCGACGCAGGCCCAGTCGGATTCCGGGCAGGCGGCCTTGCCTCCGGCCGGCGGCCCTTCCCGAGGCATGACCGCCGCCCTCTGCAACGGCGTCGCCAACCTGCTCGGCGTCGCGGCGATCATCTACTTCACCTACTACCTCACGTTCTTCTTCGCGAGGGGACCGGCCGCGCCGGAACTGGCCGGCGACAGCGCGGAGGCCAAGAGGAACGAGCGGCTCAGCGCCGCGGACCAGAAGCTGCTCACGACCTACGGTGTCGCCAACCCGGCGCTCAAATCGGTGCGGATTCCCGTCGATCGCGCGATGGAGTTGATCGTCGCCGAGAGCGCCGGCCCTCCCGCGGCGGCCGGTGTTCCAAACGCCCCGGCGGCCGCACCGAAGGTCGGACAACCCGCGACGCCGCCCTTGGCCGCGACGCCGCCCGCGTCCACCGCCGCCCAGGCTTCCGCGGCACCTCCCGTCGGGATGCCGCCCGCGGTTCTCTACGGCGCGGTCTGTGTCGCGTGCCACGGTCCCGACGGGCGCGGCACGCTTGTCCGCGCGGCGATGCCCGTGATTCCCGACTTCACCGACGCGAAGTGGGAGCACAGCCGGACCGACGCCGAGTTAGAGCACTCGATCCTGGACGGGAAGGGTCACCTCATGCTGCCGATGAAGGACAAGCTCACCCTGGCACAGACCGACCCGAAGGCTATGGTCGCCTTCGTGCGTCACTTCCAATCGGACTCGCCGGCGGCGGTTGCGTCGGCTTCGCCTCCGGCTCCCGCCGCGGTCGCAAACGCAACCGCGCCGACGACGACCATCCCCGCGCCGGCAACGGCGGTCCCAGCCCCCGCGCCGGCTCCTGCCGCGGTTGCCGCGACAACCACGCCCGCCGTCGCGCCGACCGCACCGGCCGCGCCGGCCGTCGCCTCGGCATCGGGGCCGACCTCGGCGGCGTCCGCAAAACTCCGCGCCTCGGCCGCGCTGTTCCTGACCGACTGCGTCGCGTGTCACGGACCCGACGGGCGCGGCACCTTGGTGCGGGCGGCGATGCCGCCGATTCCCGACTTCACGACGCCGGCATTTCAATCGTCCCGCAGCCTCGCTCAACTCTCCGTGAGCATTCTTGAGGGCAAAGGGACGCTGATGCCTCCGTGGCACGGCAAGGTCAGCACCGAGCAGGCACGCGACCTGGCGGCCTACGTGCGCACTTTCGGACCCGCGAACCCGCACGCCGACGAGACCCCGACAAATGATTTCGGGAATCGCTACCAGGCTCTCAAAAAGCAGTGGGACGCCCTGGAACTCCAGGCCCGCGCCCTTTCCGGTCCTTGATCACCTGAAACACGGAGGTTCGATCGCCATGAGGTTGTTCCCGACGCTCGCCCAATCCGCCGCCTGCGTTTTCGGACTGGCCGTCATGACCGCCGCGCCGACCTTTTCGGCGGCCCAGGATTTCGTACCCCCGGTTGCCCGGAACAGTCGCGCGCGTGTCGACCACGGACTGAGTTTCCACGCGTCGCGACCCGTCTTCCCCAGGACGTTTTCGTACCAGTATGACACCTGGTTCAACCAGCCCCGCCACACGCGGTACGTCGGCCCCGACGGCAAGACCTACTGGCGGAGGACCGTGCGCGGCCTGCCGATCGGCGCGCCCGCGCCCTCGTACTAAGCACCCTCGCCCCGCGGCGTTTAGCGCGGCGGGAGCGCTTCCGGCAAGGCCGATGCGGGCGCGCTCGCGGCGGGCTCGGCCGGGGCCGGCGACGCCTCGGGCACGAGTTCGTCGCGGGTCTCCGCGATCGGTTGCGAGTAGATGAGCCGCTTCGGCGAAGGTTCGACCGCCGGGGTGGGCGACGGGACGTCGTGCCAACGACGCAGGAACTCCATGAGTTTCGCGTACTCGACGCCCGTCAGGTTGGCTCGGACCCGCATGTGCGCGGCGACGTTCTGATAGTTCGAGAACGGCCGCTCGCCCAGGGACCGCGCGTTGTGGCACTGGTTGCAGTACATCGAGAACACCTCGCCGCCGGTGAGCGAGTCTTCATACGACTCGGCGTCCGGCCCCGGTCTCGGGGTGCGCAGCGGCGCGGGTCCGTCGGCGAGGTCGATCGGCGTGCTGCGGCAGCCGACGCCCGCGAACCCGATGACCCCGATCAACAGCGCGATCCACCGTACCGGCAGCTTCTTGAGATTGGTCGACATCGCCTTATCCCCTTTCTGCGTCTGCGGTGGTCGAAGACTGCGCGGCCCGGCTCAGAAGTTGGTCGCGAACTGGATCATGAAGACATTGTCTCGTAACGAGCTGCCCGTCTCGGTGTTGATCTCGTAGGCGAACTTCAGGATGCTCGACGCGTACAGGTAGTAATTGAGGCCGATCGTGTACTGATTTCGGTTCAACGGCGCGTTCACCGGCGACGAGTACGTCGACGGGTCAAGATGCGCCTGGTCGATGCCGTGGAAGATCGAGTTGCTGAAGCGAAAGACATACTCGAGTCGCTGGCGGTGCTTCTCGATCGACGCATAATCTCGGTAAGCGACCTGGGCGTAAAGCCCCGTGCGATCGATGTTGTTGCCGATGAACGGCTTGGTCCGCTCAAAGTTGTCGCCGTATTCGAAGCGGGCGTCCCAGTTGCCGCGGTGATAATTGAAATAGGGCTGCCAGATGTTCATGACGGCTCCGGAGGTTCTGGAATAGGGGGCGTTGACGAAGTCCGAGACGCCGAAGTTGATGCCCCGAGACGGCAGCCAGAGGCCGATCCGCCCGCCGTACGCCATCGCCTGGTTGACCCCTCCGGTCGTCCCCGTAACCCCTCCGAGGTCGTACCAATCGGCGGCGGCTCCGGCACCCGGCACGCCGAGGCCGTTCGTCATGTAGGCCGAGTACTCGAGCTTCCAAGGGCTCCGGTTGATGTACTTCGCCCCGCGGAATTGCAGCCCCGTCATCGTGAGCCCGTCGGGGATGACTTGACGCATCACGAGCGGGATGTCGGGCAACTTGTTGATCCACCTCGGGTCGAGCCGCTCGCTCCAGAATCCGATCGGGGCCAGGAAGTAGCCGATGTCGGCGGTGAGCCAGTTGTTGATGAAGATATCGGCCTGCGCCTGTCCGAGCGCTACGCCCCCCTGGTTGAACGACGTCTCCGCCGAGAGCAGAATCCGGTTGTTGAGTTGGTACAGGAAGAACGGGGTGAACTCCTCGAACGAGAAGTTCCCCGCGCCGCGGGTTCCCTGCAAAATGTCGTAACGGGTCGAGATGGTGTTATAGATGGTGAGCGGAGAGACGTACGACCCGCTGGGGATGAACAACTCCTTCAGCGAGGCCGGCAAGGGCAGGGCGTCGCGCCGTCCGCTGTCGACGTTATCGCGGAGCGTGTCGAGCGAGTCGGCGACCTCCTTGTCGCGCAAGGCCGCCTGCTTTGAGCGCGACGCCAGCGTGGCGGTCTCGGTTTGCAGCTTCTCGACCGCGGGGCCCTGCTTCTCAACTTGATCCGCGACCAGCCGCGACTGCTCCTCGAGTACGTCGAGCTGCTTTCCCTGGATTTCCTGAAGCTTGCGCTGCCGGTCCCCCTCGGCAAGCTTGTCGGGTTGGCCTCCTGCCGGCGGCGACGTCGGCGCGGCGGCCGGTCCTAACCCCTTCTGAAGCGCGGGCGCCTGCTTCTTGAGCTGCTCGGCCGTCAACCGCGACTGCTCTTCGAGCACGCCGAGCTGCTTACTCTGGATCTCCTGAAGCTTCTGCACGCGGTCCCCGCCCGCGATCTTGCCAAGCTGATCGCGCAGCGTCCGCGACGTCTGCTCGAGCGTCACGATCTGCTTCTGTTGCGCCTCGACCAGCTTGCGCTGTTCCGCCATGTCCCTGGCGTAGCGCTCCTTGAGGTCCTTGATCTCTCGGGAGTTCCGCTCCAAGGCCTCGCGGACCGCCGCGAGCAGCTTGGCCTCCTCGGCCGATTTCGCATCCGAAGCCGCCGCCCCCGGCTTGGAACTCCCGGCCTGAACCGGACCGGGGTCCGCCCGGTCGTCGCCCCGGGCGGCTCCGGCGGCTAGGACCAACCCGAGAATTGCAGGCCGAACGATTTCCCGCATGAGGCGACCTCGTTCGGAATGAATCTCGAAATGAATGCCGCTTCACCAAACACCGATTCCCGCGTCGATTGCGCGAGGAGGGATCAACGGCGCGCTGAACGAGATCCTTCGAAGCACCACGCCGGAGACTTTATCGGTCTCCAAGGCCGGGCGGCTTGGGGGAATCTTAACGGTTCTGCGGATTATTTGGACGATCGCGGCTTCCGGATTGCGGAATTGACGGGCATCGAAACAGAGACGGCGCTCAGCGGCCAAAGGCTCGCGGGGCAGCCGCGGCGGGCGGCGAGGGGGTCGGAGCCGGCAGGGGCGGTGTTGCGGCGGGCGGGGTGGCTGCGGCGGGCGGGGTGGCTGCGGCGGGCGGGGCAGTGGCGGCGGGCGGGGGGGGTGCGGCGGCGGGGGGGAGGATGGGGCGCGACGGCGCCGAGCCGGGGCGGAACGTGTGG
>JAJYDB010000318.1 GCA_021777845.1 Planctomycetota bacterium | reverse complement strand
AATCCCGGCCGTGCCCGCGTCGCGGTTCTCAAGGCGGCTGGGCCTGCTCCACTCGCTCGAGTCGACCGGCTTCGCGCAGACCGGCGGCGCCGACCGCGTCCGCGACCACGCCTCGCTCTACCGACAGACCGCCTCGATGGTGATGTCTCCGCACATGAAGGCCTTCAATATCGAGTCCGAGGACGCCCGCGCACGCTCCGCCTACGGCGATACGCCGTTCGGTCAGGGCTGCCTGCTCGCGAGGCGACTCGTCGAGGCCGGCGTGACCTTCGTCGAAGTCCGCTCGAACGGCTGGGACACGCATCAGAACAACAACGAGAAGGTCGGCAACCTCGCCGCGCAGGTCGATCCAGGCTTCGGCGCGCTTGTCGCCGACCTCAAGCAGCGCGGCATGCTCGACCGCACGCTCGTCGTCTGGATGGGCGAATTCGGGCGGACGCCGAAGATCAACCCCAACGCCGGCCGCGACCACTTCCCGCGCGTCTTCAACGTCGCGCTCGCAGGCGGCGGCGTCAAGGGAGGTCAGGTCATCGGCAGCTCGACCCCCGACGGCACCGCCGTTAAAGATCGCCCCGTCGCCGTCAACGACCTCCTCGCCTCCTTCTGCAAGTCGATGCACATCGACCCGAAGAAGGAAAACATGAGCTCGGTCGGCCGGCCGATCAAGATCGTCGACGGCGGCAAAGTCGTCG
Organism: Planctomycetota bacterium; assembly: GCA_021777845.1. GTDB lineage: Bacteria > Planctomycetota > Planctomycetia > Isosphaerales > Isosphaeraceae > JAJYDB01. Next base: position 4,094 of record JAJYDB010000318.1, on the reverse strand, counting down.
AGGAGCTGTTCGCTTAATCAAGCGGGCGGCCGGGCGGGCTTGATTGCCGCGAGTGCGTCGACGACGCTCGAGGTGACGGCTTCGAGCGTCGTCGACGGGTCGGGCTGATTCACGATCGACGTCGCGGCCTGCGCGAGCATCAGGTTGATCGTCGCCAAGCGTTGACCGGGGAGCGCGTCGCCGCCGGCGCGGAAGTCGGTCCGCACCAAGACGATCGGGATGCCGAGCGCGTAGGCGATCCCGCACTCGAAGCACGTCCCGCTGTCGGGGTCGGCTCCGTCCATGATCGCGACGACCGCCTCCGCGCCGCGGACCCCGCGGACGTCGACGTCAAAGATGAGGTCGGCGTCGAGGGTCGCGATCGCCTTCACCTCGGTCTGCGGCAGAAACACCTCGTGACCCGCCGCCGCGAGCCCGGCCGCGAGCCGCTCGTTCCAAAGCCGCTCCGCCTGCGTGAACAGCGGACCCGCAAAATAGATCTTCATGAGGCTTCGCGCTCGCTCCGAAGGCATGCTCTAGGAATGACTTGCGGCCGCGCGACCGCAATCTCGACGCCGCTCCGACGCACGCCCCGCGACGCGCTCGATCGCACCTGCCACGCCGATCGAAGCGGCCTTGCCGACCGATCCCAAGGCTCGCGATGCGTCGATCTTTCCGATTTTAACGCAAGATCGACCCGCCGTCGGTCCGATTCCAAGGGTTGTGTCGGGATCAGCGACTCCGCGCGGCGTGCATGCGTGGATCGCGGCTTTCGGGATCGATCCTCGGTCGGAATCAAACACCGGCCCGCGACCCGCTCGCCGGACCGTTCCCGACCCCGAGGCACCGGCGACGATGCTGAACCGACGTCGGGACGAATGTTTGAGGATTCGTGGACAAGGAGGTTGAAGATGGACCGCCGCATTGTCAAGAGCCTGGCGCTGATCACCTTGGCGTGGGCCGCACCGCTCGCGACCGCGCGGGCCGACGAGCCGAACGCCATGCCCCCGTCGGGAGTTCCGCTCGCGCAGGTTGCGGGCAACCCGATGCCGCCGTCGGGGTCCTCTGTCCTGCCGTACCGCAATGTCGGCGGGCTCGACAAGAACACGCTCCCGCCCTACGACCAAACCCCTCCGGCGTATGACGTTAAGCTCATGACCGGCGTCCCCGCGGGCACGACCTCGCCGGCCGTTGCCGCCGCCGTGGCCGCCGCGCACAAGTCGCACAAACATCGCCGCGGACTGTTCGGACGCGAGCACCTCTGCCCGGACTGCCAGCGTGCCAAACTCGCCGCGCGGGGCATCGACGTCCCGCCTCCGCCGATGATGCCCGCCCCCGGCGCGACCGTCGTGATGCAAGAGGGCGCGCCCTGCGCCGCCTGCGAAGCCGCCAAAGCCGGCGTGGTCATGATGCCGAGCGGCGTCGAGACCGGCCGCGCCGTTCTCGGCGACACGCCCGGCTACGCGGTCGTCGGCGATGCGCCCGTCGCCGCCGAACCCGCCCCGGTTGGACGCGTTCAGGCCAACTGGCCGAACCATCACGGCGCGATGGCCGCCGCCCCCGGTCAACCCGGCCAGTATGACCACGGCGTCATGCCCTCGAGCTACGCCGGCAATGCCCCGCGCCTCAGCCCCATGGGCGACCCCCCCGCGCGGAACCCGATGATCCTCGGACACCTCTTCGGCCTCACCGAAATCGGCAAGGCCCGCCGCCTCGAACGCGACAAAAAGGCCCGCGAGGCCCACGCCTCGATCTCCTACGACCAACAGAACCAGGTCGTCACCGAGGTTCCCGCTTCCGCGGTCTACGGCAAGGACAAGCATTAATCCGAACCCGTAAACCTTCGCCAATAGCAACGATACGACGATTCGGCCGGTCTTTCCGTCTAACCGCGACGGGGACCGGCCGTGCTGTTTGCGCCGCCGCGACCCGCCCAAAACCCTCATCTCGTCGCGATTCGATTTGAGCCCCGACGCGCGACCGGTCGATTTCTCTCGACAAGGCCGGCCGGGCGTCGGCGCGATCCGCGCGCCCCGCGACCGTTTCCTCCGCGGCGACTCTCGGAAGCGTCGTCGTCGCAACGGAAACCACGCTTGCGGCAGGCTTTGCGTCCACGATCGAGAGGGTTCCGCGCGCAGGAGGGCGCGGCCGCCCGCTCGCTCATTTCCGGACACTCCAGGAGGGAGAAACGCGTTGACTGATGCAAAAAGGGAGTGATCATGCGACTCGGAAATCGGCGAGGGGCGCGCCTGGGCCTCGGCCTGGCGACGCTTGGACTGGCGCTCGCGATCCTGGCTCCGTCGGCACGCGCCGACGCCTTTCATGTGATCCCGAAAGAAGTTCCGGCACGGGACGTGAACACCGGCGGCCTCTACATGATGCCGCCCGTCCCCTACGGACACTACGCAAAAGACAAGGCCGGCTCGCTTTACGGTATGGCGGCCGGCATCCACTCGTGCCTCTCGTGCCTCAAACTCGGCAACGGACTCTGCGGTCGTTGCGGCGGCGCGGGACAGGGCTGCGGACATTGCGGCGGCAGCGGCCTCGGCTGCGGCCTGTTTCACCGTAGCCCCTGCGGCAACGCGGGTTGCGGCGATCCAATCTGCTCCTCGCAAGGCAAGCACGGCTTGTTCGGACACAAGCTCTTCGGCAAGAAGTGCGGTCTTTGCGGCGGACTCGGCTGCGGGCTCTGCTCGCCTCAAACCATGCCCTCGCCTCAGGTTGCGGTCGCTCACCACGCGCCGCACGCGGTCTCGAAGGTCAAGCCGTCCTACCAGGCACCCACCCCGCAAGCGTCCGGCCAGTCGGGCTGTTCGCTGCCGGGCTGCGGCCTCGGCGGAAAGCACAAGCATAAGCACGGTATGGCTTTCGGGAGCCTCTGCGGCGGGTGCGGCGGCAAAGGCTGCGGACTTTGCAAGGGAGGCCTCTTCAAGCACGGCGGCGACCCTTGCTCGTCTTGCGGCGGCGCGGGCTGCGGGCTCTGCAAAGGTACCGGATTGCTGGGCAAACTTTGCGGGCTGTGCGGCGGCAAGGGCTGCCGGAACTGCCTCGGCGGTGCGCTCATGGACAAGGTCCTCCACCGCAACCAGATTAAATACTTCGTTGGGCCCGGTGGACCTGTGCCGATCACGCCCGGTTACGTCCCTTACGTCAACCCGGTCCGATCGCCCCGCGACTACTTCGCCTTCCCGCCTTTCACCCAGTGACCGCGACCTCCTCGAAGTCTGAACCGCGAGGCCCGGCTCTTTTTTGAGCCGGGCCTTGTGTTTTGACACCCGCGCGGCCGATGAATGATGTGAGTTCAGGAAGAATGAGGCGTGTCGGGGGTTTCGTCGCGACACGTCGGTCTCGGTTACGGCCAGGAGGTCGCGATGGAACGCCTCGACTTGCTCGCTAAACCAAATCCAAAAGCCGGCTTACGGCGATTGAAATCGCTCGCCGGGGTGCGACTTCCGGCAGCGGCGGCGCTCCTGGCGCTGGTCGGATTGATGCCGGGCGTCGCTCGGGCCCAGCTCCCCGGAGCTCCCGACCGGGTTCCGCAACCACGCATCGCCGACATGAACGCCCGCAGCGGGCTCCTCACACGCTTTAACCTCTCCCCCCGCGAAGTCCTGCCGCCCGACCCGCGCCGCGACTACTTCTTTAACACCCGCTATGGCGACAAAGCCGGCCCTTGGTGGCCGAACGGCGTGCATGGAGGCGGCCTCTACGGATTCCGTTGGAAAGGTCAGTGCACCTCCTGCGGATACCCCAACTTCCACGGCAGCCCCGGCCGCAGCACAATGAACGGCGACTGCGTCCCCGTCTCGCCTCGAAACCGACTCTGGGCCAACTTCATCCACCCATTCAAACCGGTCGGGATGTACTACCAAAACGGTTGCTACGTGCCGATTTACGACCTCGACCCGATCGTCCCCGGCCCCGGCCCGTTCCCCTGGCCGTTTTACTATCGAGGCCCGCGCGGAGGCTAATCGACGCAAGTCATTAGCTAAGGGCAGGTTCAGATTCCAACCACACCCGCCGAGGGACGTCGCGCGACGGCGTCCCGGCGGGCGCGGCCGGCTTCGCAACCTTCGCCGCGATCGGTGGCCGCCGGTCGGCGTCGATCAGCCTTC
>JAJYDB010000317.1 GCA_021777845.1 Planctomycetota bacterium | reverse complement strand
CCCCGCCGGCGAGCACGAGTGCATTCACGCCGACGAGATGGCCGCTCGAAGCGCCCATCGAAGCCGAACTGCCGTCGCGAGCAATACAGGACGGCATCGCGCCCGGGATCAAAACATGGTTGTAGAGCGTCGAACGCCAGTTTGGAGTCAACCAAGTGCCGCCGGCGTCGCCGCGCGGGCTTGAAGCATCGGTGCCGTCGCAGCCTTCGTCGCCGATCGGTTCGGGCACTTCGAAGTACGTCTCCAGTCCCACCTTCGCAGCCTTCTTGTCGCCGACGAGCCGCTCGCAAAATCCAACCGTGTAAGACTTGCCGTCGCCCGACTCCACCTGATCCAAGCTCACTCGCCGACCAATTTCAAATACTCCGCCTCGGCCGTCCGCGGTCGGCCCGGTTGTCGCGCGGTAGCTCACAGGCGCCGGAAACAACCCGCCGGTGGCGTTCGAATCGCTCGGGCAGAGAAACCCGCTGATCACTCGCTCCGTCGGACGAGCGCCTGTTTCGGACCGCGGCGGTGCTTGGGGATCATCGATCCCTCTCAGGTCCGGCATCCCCAGCTCTTGCAACAACATCGCTAGAGGGGAAAGCGGTTGCTTCACTTGAGATCCTCCGGAATACACGGCATCCGGGCTCAATGAGGCAACAGTAGGGAGGCAGCCGACTCTCTGATCGTATTGAAGGAGCGCGACGCCGATGAGCCGCAGGTTGTCGCGGCAACTCGATAAGCGGGCCCGCTCGCGATGCCTCGGCAGCGACATGAGAAAAAACAAAGCCGCAAAGACGATGATGACCACGACGACAACTAACTCCGCGGCGGTCAAACCTCGTCTCGTCCCACGCGCATTCGCTCCGAATCGCCCGCAAGGCCGTCCGATGCTAAGTGGTCTGTGCGTGTCGTCCGCCTCGTAGCGGGAAATAATGAACATCGAGTGACGGGCTCCGTTGGGGATCTCCGAAGACGTTCGCTCCGGTCAAGTTCCCCACATCATAAATCCTCACGAGCGCAAGAGCACGACATGCACTTTTCGAGGACCTGGCGGTCCCACGTTGCGGCGTGGGCAAAGTGCTGCCGCCGATGCGCCTCGTTCAAAGCCGTGCCGGCGAGCACAGCGGCGATCTCCAACAATTGATGACATTATTGATGAATTGAGCGTTTAGGGCTGAGGCTCGCCGAGTCGCTACTGGACTCATGTCCGACGATGGTTCCAGACCACGGGTCGATTCGCTTCGGGTAAAACGTCCGGCGTCCTCAGTCGGAAGTCTCTTCGCAAACCCGTTTGATGTGGTTCAGGATCAGGACGGCGTGGGTGGTCCAGACGGACGACTTGGGGTTAAAATTTCGCCTCTACGGTGCCTTGAAGGACTGTTTCCCGTCTTTATCGGTAATGAGCAGGCTCGGGGCTTCTTTCGGCTCGACGCTCAACTGAATGCTTTTGTGGAATGCGTTGTCCCTCTTGTAGAAGAACAAACTTTGATCCGCGCTAAACAAGCCCATGAGATCCGATCCATTTGAATCTTTATAGTATAGGGACGCGGTGTCGGTGTTACTAAGCCCCATTGAAAGCCGCAAATTCCCTTTGCTGTCTTGGAAATTGAGCGCCGTTGAGCCTCTGGACTGTACCCCGCACGAAATCCGCGTTCGCTTCTCGCGGTCGCGCAACTCAAACGCCGGCAGGTCGTTGCGTACCACTCCGGCCCACAGGCTCGTCGCACGTTGATCGTTGCAAAGGCTCAGCGTCGGCGTTCGGTCCGGCATCACCTGGAGTGCGACTCGCTCCGTCCCCTTCTGGTCGTACAGCCTGAGCGAGGGAACTTGGTCGTCGACGAGCGCAAAGACGCCGCGCGTCACGCCCGCCTTCGACAGCAGAACAAATCGCTCCGCGGAGATCGTACGGTCGTCCTTCGATGCACCGAGCAACATCGTGAACGCGATTCCCGAAACGAAACAACACAACGTGTACGACGGCGGACTAGTACAGGGTCATCGTTGGACTCCACTCGAATAAGACGAAAACTGGGATATGACTCGTCGGCTCACAACGATCCTTAGCTGCTCATGCCCAGAGAGTACAACCAACCTGCAACCCGCTGTCTTCGACAGATGTTTTTCAGATGAGCTTCGGAAATCGGCGCGTAATTGATCGTGACCGCGTGGTCGCCGAGCACAAGTTGCGCACGCGTCGTGAGGGCACCTTCGTCGCGATTTGAAGTTTTGGTCAAACGCGAGCGTTCGTTCATGGACCTGGCCGACGCGTTCGGGGTCGAGCGGCTTTCACGATACAGGAGAGTTGCCGACAGGAACGTTACGCCCGGCCGCTGATCCTCGCGGGAGGTCGAATCTTGCCAAGCCCGCGGCTGCCCAGACGGCCATTAGCGGCTCAATCGGGATATGAAAGCGCGCCGACACGATGGTGAACGTGTGAAACAGCGAGATGAGAACCGCGGTTGCGCACGTCGGCGCAAGTCGTCGCCGCAAGGCGCGCGGCGCCGCGACGAGGCCGATGAAAGCGGCAACCGCGAGGGCGATCACGCTGCCGCGATAGATGAAATTGCGCGTCTTTGGGTTCGTCTCGTCGAAGAGCCAGAAATAGCGGAAGCGCCGTGCGCAGAGCCGAAAATATCGGCTCGGCTCGCGTCGCAAGTCGGCAACCGCGCGTCGAAACAGAATGCGCGACCTCTCGGGCTCGGGGACGGCGCGCAGCGTCTCGTAATCGTCGGCGGAGAGCGCTACGTCGTCGAGATAACCCGCCTCGTGTCGCGCGGCCCAGAGAGTGTTGTTGAGACGTCTCAGGTCCATTGGATCGCCGGTCTGCGCGGCGAGTGCGCGATCGACCGAAGATCGGACAACCTTGTCCGTCCCTGCGCTGAGAGCACAATTACCTTGCCAAAAGGCATAGCCGAAGGTGCTCTTCACGAAGACAAACTCGCCGTGGACACGATAATTCCTCGCGACCCACGGCGCAACGACGATCATGGCCGCGAGCACGACCAGCGCAAGCGAACGGGCGGCGAGACGAATTCCACCCGATTCGTTGACGATAGCCCAGGCGACTCCTACGCCGCCGAGTGCCAAAATCGGGTCGGTAAGCGTAACCAGTCCGAGCCAGAATCCGGCGACAATCGCGTCGTGCACTCGCAAAGTACGTCCCGCACGATAGCCCGCAGCGAGCATCGTGCTCAATAGGGTCGCGGCAAGAAGAGCCACTTGAACATGCGTTGCCGCATAGACGAGCGTCGGAGACAGAGCGACGATCGCTCCCGCCGCGCGCGGTACCCACGATCGACGTAGGGTGACCGCGCGCGCGAGGCCGATCGTCGCCGCGACGAGCCATCCGCCGAGCAACGACTGCCCGAGCTCGAGGGCGAGCAGGGCTTTCGGCGTGCCGCTCCCCAGGAGAGCGTAAAACCCGGCGACGATGACGGGATAAACCGGAGCCTGCTGAGACGTCGGTCCGTCTGCGCCAAGAAAGTGAGTCGAAAAGCCTCGACCGGCAACGAGATTCGCGGCAATCTCGCCGTGTTCGTAGGTGCTGTTCGGCACCAAGTGACTGCGCAATATCAAGACCGTGACGACCCGCGCCGCAATCGCGACCCCGATCCAGAGCCAGTCGCAACGACGCTCGCCCGACATCACAGCCCCATTTCAGTCTTTAGGGTTCGTCGAACTCCGCATTTAGTAAATCCCGGTTAGCTCTTGCGGCGCGGGATTGTCCCGACAATCCTGTGTTGGATCAACCTCGAATCGTGATCGCCCGTCGAGAAACCAGTTCTGCGCCGTCCTTGCGCGCGAATCGAAATGATCTCGCAGTTGTTCTTGGGGTGAATGCGGTCACGACCGATCGCAACGGACAATTCAACGCAGTTAAGGAATGCGGCGATCACGATGCATAAGCACTGCCCGCGGCAGGCTCTGGCATTGGGGCTGATCTCGGGCCTCTCTACGTTCGCGGCCGCTCGCGACGAGCCGGCCATCACGCGTTCGGCCGTTTGCCGATGGACTCAATCCCCGCCGAAGCTCGACGGTAAGCTCGAGGACGCAGCGTGGAAAGATGCCGCGCCGATCGAAGCGTTCGCCGCCTCCTGGAAGCAGAGCGGAGACAGCCCGGCAACGCGAGCCTTCTTGCTTTGGGACAATAACGCTCTCTATTTCGCGGCACGCATGTCCGACACCGAATTGCGTGCGTTCGGCACCAAGCGCAACGATCACTTGTGGCAGGGCGACGTCTTCGAGCTCTTCTTTAAACCGAGCGCCGCACGACCCGAATACTATGAATTCCAAGGAAATCCGCGCGGCGTTGTCTTCGAGGCCGCGTGGCCGGAGCGCGGCTCCGACTTCAATCGCGCAACCGCAGGTCCGCCCCTTGGCGTCGAACTGGCGGCTCAGATTGAAGGGACGCTCGACAAGCCCGGCGATACGGATCAAAGCTGGACCATTGAGGGGCGCATTCCCTGGACCGCGTTCCGAATGACCGGCGGCAGGCCGAAAAGCGGCGCGGAATGGCTCTTTGCCCTCTGTCGATACGATTACGGACCCGCCGGCACCGAGCCCGTCTTGCAAAGCTCCGCGCCGCTTACTCGCCCGAGATTCCATCGCTATGAGGTTTACGGGAAGCTCCATTTCGAGGGTCCGAGGTCGAAATCACGCGAAAAATCGCGATCGAACCCTGTCCCGAGACCCGCGACCAGACGTTTTGAACCCGTTCGGGACAACGCGCTGCGAACAGAGTGAGCGGGCTCGCAGGCTCATTCGCATAGCGTGATTCGTCGATCAGCAACTAGACGACGTGATTTTC
>JAJYDB010000316.1 GCA_021777845.1 Planctomycetota bacterium | reverse complement strand
GTTTGGCACGACGGTGACGGGTCGTTGAAGCTGGTCCTCGAGGATCATTTCGTCGGAGTTGTCGAGGCATCTGTAAATCGTGGCGACGATTTCGGCGGGCGTCACCGGGTCCGACTGCGGTCGGGCGCCGATTTTATCGCTCGCGCCGTGAACGTGGCCGGCTTTGATGCCGCCGCCGCCGAGCCAGAGGCTGTAGCCGAAATTCCAGTGGTCGCGGCCCGCGCCGGGGTTGATCTTCGGGCTGCGTCCGAACTCGCCCATCACGACAACCAAGGTTCGCTCATACATCCGACGCGCGACGAGGTCGTCGATCAGGCTCGAGACGGCGGCGTCGAGCTGCGGCAGGAGGCGAGTTTTGAGCGCGACGAAGTTGTTGCCGTGCGTGTCCCAGGTCGCGTTCGCGTCGGGCGCCCAGGCGACATTCACGAACCGCGTGCCCGCCTCGATGAGTCGCCGCGCGAGCAAGACGCTTTGGCCGTAAATGTTGCGTCCGTAGCGGTCGCGGGTGCGCGGATCCTCGCGGTCGAGCCGGAAGGCCTGTTGCGCCGCGGAGGTCGTGAGCAGGTCGAGCGCGCGGGCCTGGAAGCGGTCAAAGTCGCCGAGGCGGCGGTCGCCGCGGAGGCCGGGGGGAATCGCGCCGAGGTCGGATTCGAGCCGGGTGCGGTCTTGGAACCGCTGCGTGCCGACGCCTTCGGGCAAAGACATCTCCGGCATCGCGAAGTCCGGCGCGTTCGGATCTTTGAGCACGAACAAGGGGTCGCGCGATCGTCCCAGCCAGCCTCCGAAGAAACCAGGCTGCGGCGGTCCGCCGGCCCCCTCCGCGATGATGTACGGCAACTGCACGAACGGCACCACCTTCGCGGTCGGAGGCCGCACCATCCCCACCACCGAGCCGATCGCCGGGTAGTCGGTCGGCTGCGCCCTGCCGCCGAGCTCGCCCCGATCCAGACCCGTGAGCGCAGTGTAAACCGCCGCGCCGTGCGAGTTGTTGACGCTGTGATGCGCGGAGCGAATCAAGCTGCCCGTGTGGATCCGCGTCGAGAACTTCGGCAGGTGTTCACTGACCTGGATGCCGGGCATGCGGGTCGCGATCGGTTTGAATTCGCCGCGAATGCCGTCAGGGGCGGACGGCTTCATATCCCACATGTCGAGGTGGCTCGGGCCGCCGTCGAGGAAGATCAAAATGCACGCGTCGGCCGTCGGGGTCAGCAGCTTGAACTTGCCCCCGGGCGCGTTCGCCGCCGACGCGCGCTCCGCCTCGCCGCGGAGAATCCGCGGCAGACTGAGGCCCAACGTGCTGATCGCACCGATCTCGACCATCTCGCGACGCGTGATCCGTCGCGGGCCTCGGCAACCACCGGGAGGAGTGGACATCGCTTACCTCGCATGCGTCACGTGCTCGACCGGGCCATCCGCGCCCGTTCAACAATTCTCCAACGTACGCGGTCGAAGTCAAGTTGGCAAGGAGCAGGCGGCTCTTCACGCGGAATTTTCGGGATCCGGGCATCCATCAATTGCGATGCGAGGATCGTAATTGACCGATGGTTTTGTCTCTTGGGTTGCCGCGTTTCGACCTTGACCGAGGTTGTTCAGGCGTGAAAGCCCTCACCCACGGTTTTTGGACGCAGGTTCCACGGGCATTGGCGCTTGGAGGCTCGGGTTGTCATCCGAGCGAGAGGTTTGGGCTCATGGTTTGCGTTTGCCTCGCTTCGTCGAGCCGTCGGTGGTCGCGTGCAGCTTCGCGCCGTCGTTGAGCGCGCGCGCGACGTCCGCTCTCAGTTCGGGAGGCTCGAGCGCCTCGCAGTGCGGCGCCCAGGTGAGTACCAGACGTTCCACCTCGCGCATGTGGGCGACCTCGAACGTGAGCAGCAAGCCGCCGTCGGGCGTCGCCTCCATCGTTTGAGTGGGGTGCCAAAGCCGCTCGCGGGCGTAGCGCACGGCCTCGCCGGTGAAACGAAGCCGCACCGTGCGCAGCTTCGAGGCGTCGCCTCCAAAAACCGCGAGCGCGTTCGCGAGACAATCTTCGACCCGAAACGCGTCGTCGGGCATGAATTGAACGTCGGTCAGCTCGATCGCGCGAATGCGCCCCGGCGCGAACTGACGAATCGCCCCTCTCATGTGGCAATAGCCGAACATGTATTGTTGACCGTCGCAACTGGTGAGGTGATACGGGTCGACGGTGCGACGATGCACTTCGTCGGTCGATGCGGTCCAATAGTCGATCACCACCTGACGATGCTCAACAATCGCGGTGACCAAGGTTTTGATGACCGAGACGTCGAACACCGCGGGCGCGGCGGTCCGGAACGAGATCGCGCGGCTCAAGGTCTGCACGTCGACGCTGAGCCGCTCGTTCAAACCCGCGGTGATCTTGTCGAACGCACGCTCGAGGTCGGGGCCGTACGGCGTGCCGTAATAATGACGAAGCATCTGCTCGGCCAGAAACAAAGCGACGAGTTCGCCCTCGGTCAATTGCAGGAACGGGAGTCGATACGAGGCCTCGGTGTAATAATAGCCGTGGCGCCGCGCGTCGAATGCGATCGGCGCCCGCAAACGGTCGCGCAGGAAGTCAAGGTCGCGGCGGATCGTGCGCGGGTTGACCTCGAGCGCTTTCGCAAGCGTATTCGCATTCGGCCACGTCGCTCGGCGCAGAGCCTCGTCGATTCGCATAATCCGATTTAAGACCGGGCGCGCCGTCGTATTCATGATCGCTGATGATCCTTTCGCTGTCGCCGTCGGATCGGCGCGGTGATCAAGTCGATATTCAAGATCAATCCTAAGCGAGAGGGTAGGACATCCATGGACCCACTCCCCTCGTCATCCACGGAATCTCAAAAAAAAGAGAGACGGATCGGGGCGCGGCTCGACGTTATTTCTTGCCGTTTCGAGTTCGTGTTCTACCTGTTGAGAGAGGGGGGAGGCTCCGCGAGCGTCGGCTCTGCCTTCGAGGCGGTCGCGTCGAGTCCGCGCGGGAATCCTGACGCCGACTTGGTTGTTGGCGGCGGGTTCGCGTCGCGAGTTCGAAGGGGCTCCCGGTGAGACGGCGCTGGCCGCCGACGTCGACGGCAAGGCGCACGCGGGAATGCCCCGCGATCCGCGGATATCCAGCCAGAGGATCAACCATGAAGTCGTTCGTCGGCCCGAGTCGCGTGGGTGTTGAAACCTCGAAGAATCGAATGCGCCGTCGGAGCCGCGCCCCGCGGCACGCGCGGCTGAGAGGCCTCGAGGCGCTGGAAAGCCGCGAGGTGATGGCGACCTTCTTGGTGACGAGCCTGCTCGATACGGGCGCTGGAACGCTGCGCCAGGCGATCCTCGCGGCGAACCACGCGCCGGGTCCCGACACGATCGACTTCAGCGTCGCCGGGACGATCCAGGTTGGCCGGACGTCGTTGCCGGCGCTGACGAGTCCGGTTTTAATCGACGGTCGGTCCGCGCCGGGTTTCGCCGGGACTCCGGTCGTGACGGTGAACTTCCAGGGCACCGGCGGGCTGCAATTCAACCGAGGGTCGGACGGATCGTCGCTCGAGTCGCTGTCGCTCGTGGGCTCGGGCAGCGCCGGCGTGACGCTGAACGCGTCGAACATCACGGTGCAGGGGGATTACATCGGCGTGCTCGCGAACGGCGCGACGACGCTCGGCAATCACGGCGACGGCGTGCGGATCAATCGGACGTCGCACGGCGACCTCGTCGGGCAGAACAACCCGGTCTCGAGCGTCGCGTATTACGATACGACCGGGTACAGTCCCGCGGCGGTCACCGCATGGCAGGGCATTCGCAACGGCGATTCGAGCGGCCAATACATCCAGACGGGGACCTCGGGAACAAGCGGATTGCTCTACTTCGGGCCGCTTTCGGGCGTTGGCGGCACGGGCTACTTGGTCGATTACCCGGGCGCGACGTCCACGAGCGTGTACGGTCCGAACGACCTCGGCGGGGGCAATCTGCAATTGGTCGGCACTTACCGCGCGGGGAACGGCGTCGTGAACGGCTTTCTGTTCCAGGGGACGACCGCTGATTTGCCTTCCGGCGGCACGTACACGACGATCGACTACCCCGGCGCGACCTACACTTTCGTCCACAGCACGATGGGGGGACTCGCGGTCGGCAACGCCGACGGCCCCGAGGGCAACGCGCCGATCGGCACCGGCCACGCCTTCATCTACGACATCGCGACGCAATCGTTCCTGCCCAACAACATCGTCTACCCCGGCTCGCTGACCACGACGGCCTACGGCGTCTGGTACAACGGCGGGACGAGCTACACGATCGCGGGCGGCTACATCATGCCCGGAGCGACCAATTCGGCGCCGTCCCAAGCCTACCTCGTCGATTACAACTCGGCGACCGGCCAATTCTCGCATTGGACGTCGTTCAGCGACCCGAACGTCGCCCCCGGACAAAGCCTCGCGACGCACTTCGAGGGCATCAGCAGCGATCAAAAGGGGGTCTACACGCTCGCCGCCGACTCGGTGGTGGTCGGCTCGACGAACGCGGCGCAAGGCTCGCTCGCGACCGTCCGACGCAACCCTGACGGCAGCTTCGGACCCGCCGCGTGGGTGCCGCTCAACTATCCGGCGGTCCCCAACGGATTGACGAGCGCGAACTCCGTCGCGGGCAACGCGGTGGACGGCATTGTGATCACGCCCAACGGCGCCTTCCCCTTCGAATCGCAGGTCAACGTCGGCTTCCAGCTCTCGAACGTGATCAGCGGCAACGGGGGCAACGGCATCGGGATCTACGGCGCGAGCGGCAACCAGATCGCGATGAACAACAGCGGCACCGACGCGAGCGGCACG
>JAJYDB010000058.1 GCA_021777845.1 Planctomycetota bacterium | reverse complement strand
CGGCGAGGACGGGCATACGGTTGCCCGACTCGGGGTCGGAATAGACGTCGCGTCGATAGCCTTCGCGGGGGACGATCTCGAGCCCGTAGGAAGGCCGCACGGCCTCGGTGAGCGTAAACTCGCCGTAGCGTCCGACGCGGAGGTGCGCGTCGAGCTGATCCGGGGTTAACTCGTCGAAGGTGGTTCTAGGCATGCGTCCTGTCTTTACGCGCAATACTCGCTTCAGGAAGCGCTGAATGAAGCTCATACGAAAAGGTCCCCCCGCCCGCTCGCCCGTCGCGAGGTCGATTCAGGTCCGGTACTAGGATGATAGTGGTCCTCGGTCACCGCGTCGAACGACCATGACGAAGTCGGTCCTGTGGGGGGACCGCCCGCCTACACCGCCCTCCGAGGCGGTCGTTCGACACCGCGCCCAAGGGAGCCATCGCACCCTGGGGACGGTCGCCTTTCCGTCGGCAACACTTCACTGTCGCACTTCAATATATACCACGTTCGTCGCGGAAATCCCGACCGAGGTTCGAATTCTCGGCCGGAAACGACGGACGTTGTCCGATCGAAACAGAGAGGCCCGGAATCACGCTTCCACGCCTCGCGACGACGCGCCTGATTGTTGTGATCGGCATCGACCTCGCAATCCGCGCGGCCCGCCGGATCGTCGCGGTCTACCAACGCGACGGCCGACGCGGACGCATCGAAGCGACTCGCGATCGCAATACGCGCAGCCGGCCGCGACGTCATGGACAACCAGTCGCGACCTCGCGCCGGGGGGGGTAGGCGCGGCCCGTTGAATGCATCGCAGAGCCAACCCGCTCACCTCGATCAAATCGATTCTGTTCGAGACGAGCGTTTTGACGGGAGGCCCCGAGCGGACGAATTAGTTGTAATGCGAAATACCGCCCTGCACAAGTATTGAGACGGAATCCCACGGCGTTGTTTCGCCTGGGCAACACGATGTCTCTAAAAAACCACATTGGGCGAGGAGGGCGGCTCGGCGGGTCGTGAAACGAAGGGGGGAGCGTCGTGGTTTTGGGGGGCCGCGGACGCGAATTCGGGCGGAGGCGTCGGCGTTGACGGGTGTCATCTGCTATTCTGTTGCGGTCAAGTTGGCTTGGGCGGTTCGATGGCCGGCGAGTCGGGGGGACGGCGGATGACGATTGAACGGGTGGAAGCGTACATCGAGTCGCATCGGGGCGAGTTTCTCGAGCGGCTCAAGGAGCTGATTCGGATCCCGAGCGTCAGCGCCCAGCCCGCGCACAACGCCGACACCCGCCGCGCCGCGGAGTTCGTCGCCGCCGACCTGCGACGCTCCGGTCTGACGGTCGAGGTGATCGAAACCCCCGGCCATCCGCTTGTTTACGCCGAGGGGCCGGCGCGTCCCGGCAAGCCGACGCTGCTGGTCTACGGGCATTACGACGTCCAACCCGCGGAGCCGCTCGAACCTTGGCTCTCGCCGCCGTTTGAGCCGACCGAGCGCGACGGCAACCTCTACGCGCGCGGCGCCACCGACGACAAAGGCCAGATGTATACGCATTGTAAAGCGGCCGAAGCCTGGACGGCCGCCGGCGGCGGGCTGCCTCTCAACGTCAAATTTCTGATCGAGGGCGAGGAAGAGGTCGGCGGAGCCAACCTCGAGGCCTTCGTCGCGGCGAACCGTCCTAAATTGGCGTGCGACTTCGCGGTCATCTCGGATTCGAGCCAGTTCGCCCCCGGGATCCCCGCGATCACCTACGGCCTGAAGGGGATCGCTTATTTTGAGATGACTGTCCGCGGCGCGAATCGCGACCTCCACTCGGGCACCTTCGGCGGCGCGGTCGCGAACCCGTTGAACGCGCTCGCGACGATTTTGGCGAGCCTCAAAGGACCCGACGGCAAGGTTGCGATCGAGGGTTTCTACGACGACGTCAAACCGCTCGCCGACTGGGAGCGCGCCGAGTTCGCCGCCCTCCCCTTCAGCGACGACGAGTTCCGCCGCGACCTCGGCGTCGATACCCTCGCCGGCGAGGCCGGCTACACCACGCTGGAACGCAAGTGGGCGCGACCAACTTGCGACGTGCACGGACTTTACGGCGGCTATCAAGGACCGGGCGGCAAAACCGTGCTCCCCTGTTTCGGCGGCGCGAAGCTCAGCTTCAGGCTCGTTCCCGACCAAGACCCCGCCGTGATTGCGCGGCTCTTGCGAGCGCACGTCGCGCGAGTCGCTCCGCCCGGCGTCGCCGTCGAGATTAACGAGTACAACTCCGCGCCCGCGGTTTTGGTCGACGCGCAGGGGAACAAAGGGATCGAGGCCGCTCGACGCGCCGTCGAAACAGCCTTCGGAGCGCGCCCGATCTTGATTCGCGAAGGGGGCACGATCCCCGTTGTGGGCCTGATTAAAAAGGAACTCGGCGTCGACACGCTGCTGCTCGGCTGGGGACAAAACGACGACAATTTGCACGGTCCGAACGAAAAGTTTAGCCTGGACGCCTTTTATCGCGGAATTCGCGCGAGTGCCCGGCTCTTTGACGAGTTGAGTCGCATCTGAGGCCGGGTGGGTTACATTGTTGATCGCATGGCAGGCGCGTGGTTCCCAAGTCGAACGAGCGTCGCGGCGGTTGTTGGGGAAAATGTCGACGGCGGTCGGAACGCGAGCCGCTGCGATCACGAAGTTGCAGGTGGGGAGGGAGATTGATGCTCGACTTGAAGTTTGTGCTGGCGAATTCCGAGGCAGTCCGGAAGAACTGCGTCGACCGCAACGTTTCCGCGGAGGTTCTCTCCGCTCTCGACCGCGTGCTCGACCTCGAGTCGGACCGCAAAACGACGATGCAGGCGGTCGAGGATCTGCGTCGACGTCAAAACGAAGTCGCCCGCGCGACCGGCCAAGAAAAGGAAGCCGACCGCCGCGCCGCGCTCGTCGCCGAGGGCAAGTCGCTGAAGTCGGAGGCGGTTGCGCTCGACGCGAAGTTCGCCGCGCTCGACGCCGAGATGCGCGTGCGGCTCGCGCGCCTTCCTAATATGACGCACCCCGACGCGCCCATCGCCGCGACCGAGGACGGCAGCATCGAGCTTCGCAAGGTCGGCGCGCCGCGCGTTTTCGACTTCCCGCCGCGCGACCACGTCGAGATCGGCAAAACGCTCAACCTGATCGATTTCGAGGCGGGCGGCAAAACCACCGGCCACGGTTTTTACTTCTTGAAGAACGACGCGGTCTTGCTCGACCTTGCGCTGCAAAGGTATGCCTTAAGAAAACTTGCGGCGGCGGGATTCACGCCGGTGGTGACGCCGGACCTCGCTCGGGTCGAGATTTTGGAGGGGATCGGGTTCAACCCGCGCGGCAACGAAACGCAGGTCTATTCGATCGCCGACAGCGACCTCTGCCTCGTCGGCACCGCGGAGATCACGCTCGGCGGCATGCATGCGGGCGAAATTCTCGACGAGGCGGCGCTCCCGCTTAAATATGTCGGGATTTCGCACTGCTTTCGGACCGAGGCGGGGGCGGCGGGCCGCGCGGGGAAGGGTTTGTATCGCGTTCATCAATTCACGAAAGTCGAGATGTTCGCGTTCACCACGCCGGAGGCGTCGGGGGCGGTTCATCTTGAAATGTTGCGTCACGAGGAAGATATTTTTGGCGGGTTGGGCCTACCTTACCGGGTGCTCGACATTTGCTCGGGCGATCTGGGCGGGCCGGCGTATCGGAAGTTCGACCTCGAGGCGTGGATGCCGGGTCGGGGCGCGGGGGGGGAATACGGCGAGGTGACGAGCACGTCGGACTGCACCGACTATCAGGCCCGCCGGCTCGATATCCGTTATAAACCGACGGGCCAAAAGGGGACGCGGTTCGTCCACACGTTGAACGGGACGGCGGTCGCGCTCAGCCGAGTATTGATCGCGATCCTCGAAAACTATCAGCGCGGCGACGGCCGCGTCGACGTCCCGCCGGTCTTGCGGGACGACATGGGGAAGGACGTGATTGGTTGAAGCCGTGCGTCATTTGGAAGAGACCCGTGGTTCGAGTGCCTCGTGATGCCGATCATGCGTAATCCGCTTCTGATTCCCGACCTACGCGAGCTGATCCAAGCGGGCGAGACGGGAGCGGTGCGCGAGTTTTTGGACGACCTCCACCCCGCGCAGGTCGCCGAGATGGTCGAGGATCTCGGCGAAGGCGAGGGGGACGCGGTCTTCGAGCTGATGGAGCCGCGCGGCCGCGCCGAGGTGCTCAGCTATCTGCGCGACGACGAGCAGGTGCGGATCGTCGACAAAATGTCGCCCGGCGCGGCGGCTTCGCTGCTCCATCATATGTCGCACGACGAGCGCGCCGACTTGTTCAAGCATTTGGACGAAGAGCGCGTTGACTTGATACTGCCGCACCTGGCGCAGGCGGAGCGCGAGGACATCCGCCGGCTCGCGAGCTACGAACCAGGCACCGCGGGCGCCGTGATGACGACCGACTACGCGACCTTGCCGCCGCATTTGACGGTCCGCGAGTCGCTCGAGAAGCTTCGGCACGAGTCGCCCGACCGAGAGACGATCTATTATATTTATGTGGTGGACGCCGAGCGCACGCTGATCGGCTTCGTCTCGCTCAAGAGCTTGATTTTGGCGAGGCCGCTCGCGCGAATCGAGTCGATCATGAAGCGCGAGCCGCTTTTGGCCCGCGTCGACGAGGATCAGGAATCGGTTGCGCGTAAGATCGACAAATATGACTTGATCGCGATTCCTGTGGTCGACGCCGCGGGGATGTTGCTCGGCATCGTGACTCACGACGATGCCATGGACATCTTAAGGCAAGAGCAAACCGAAGATATTTTGAAATTCGGCGGCGTCTCGACCGACCACGAGATCGACGACATTCCCTACTGGCAAGGGACGGTCTGGCGGGCGGTGAGCCGTCGATTGAAGTGGCTCGTGATCCTGTTCATGACCGAGTCGCTCACGGGCTGGGTGCTGCGGCACTACGCGTGGGTCGACGAGCGCGAGCTGCGGCTGCACCTGTGGGTTCCGCTCCTGATCGGCACCGGCGGCAACGCGGGCAGCCAGACCGTCGGCACCGTGATCCGCGGCGTGGCGCTCGGCGAAATCCGCTTCCGCGACACCTTTGCCGTCCTCGCCCGCGAGGTTGCGACCGGCTTTTTGCTCGGACTCGTTCTCGGCGCGGTCGGGTTCCTCTGGGCGTTCGTGCTGCGCGGAGAGAACGTCGTGTTCGCATGCGTCATCGCGCTCACGATTCTTGGCATATGCATGTGGGCAAACGGGGTGAGCGCGCTCGTGCCGCTCGCGGCGCAGCGCTTCGGCCAAGACCCCGCGGTGATTTCCGCGCCGTTCATTTCAACGCTCGTCGACGCGACAGGGCTGGTCATCTTTTACACAATCGCAATCTTTCTTCTGAACATTGTTCGCTAGCTACGAGGTCGATCCGCATGCGCTTCGCCGAAATGACCGCTCCCGCGCTGCGCCGGCTCGACCGCGGCCGGACGCTCCTCGTCGCGCCGCTCGCGGCCTGCGAACAGCACGCGCGGCACCTGCCGGTCGCGACCGACGCGATCCTCTGCGGCGCGGTCGCCGACGGTCTTGAAGCCGCGATGCCCGATCGGGTCCTGGTTTTGCCGGTCCTTTGGCTCGGCGCCAGCGACCATCACCTTCCCTTCGGCGGCACGCTCACGGCGCCGATCCCCACGTATGAACAGGTGCTCGTCGATTTGCTCGCCCCGCCGTTGCGCGACGGCTTCATGCGGTTCCTGATGCTCAACGGTCACGGCGGCAACAACGACCCCTTGCGCGTCGCCTTGCGACGTCTCGACGTCGAGTTCCCCGGCCGGCTCCTCACCGGCGCGGCTTATTGGGACCTCGCCGCCGCCGAAGTCGCCGCGATCTGCCAAGGACCACGCACCGAAATGGGCCACGCGTGCGAGATCGAGACGTCGATGATTATGCACCTGCGCCCCGATCTTGTGCATGCGTCGGAAATCGAGGACGACCCCGAAGCGCCCGCGGGCGCGCTCCGCGGCCTGTTTCGCGCGGTCGATTTCGGCCGTCGCACCGACCACGGCGCGGTCGGATATCCTTCGTTCGCGACCCCCGAGACCGGCGCCGCGCTGCTCAAGGCGGTCGTCGGACGCGTCGTCGAAGTCGCATCGACGCTCTTGGACACAAAGATCTGAGCGCGTGCTCTTGTGAACGCGGCGCGATCGGCTCAGGCGCGTGTCGCGACGAGTTCGGAACGGGTCTCGGCGGCGAAGCCGTGCTCGACCAAATTCGCGACGAGCGCGGCGTAGAACGCCGCTGTCCGCGGGTTCAGCGACTCATGCACGGGTACCGGCAACGGATCAGGCGTCACGGACGACGATATGTCGGTATGATGCGGCGGGAGCCAATTCATTTGTCTGAGGTGATCAAGCGGCCGGCGCGGCAGGACCTTGCCGAACGCCTCCGCCGACGCCGCCGAGACGAGGCCGTCGTTGGGTCCCTCGACTTCGAGGAGGACCTCGTGCAGACGCCGCAGCGGCAGGCAGACGTCGCTCGGCTCGGGCGTGCCGGCGACGCTGAAGCACGCGACCCCCGCGGGCGGACGCAGGCTGAGGTCAAGGTTGCGCGCGTCGCGACTGCGGACGTCGAGGAACCCGCCGTGTTCGATCCCGAGCGCGTCGAGCAGTCGGTAGACCCGCCCCGCGCGGAGCGCCGCGAAGTCGGCGAGCGTCGAACCCAGGTGCGGCGTTCCGATCGCGGTTAGGCTTAATATACGACCCGTCCACGAGGCATCGCTTAGTAAAACGCGGGTGTCGAGCCCGCCCATGCTGTGCCCGAACACATGTACGCGTTCGCCTGGGAACGCCGCGTCGATCGCTTCGGCGAGCCGCCTGGCGCGGGTCGAGACGCGGGCGATCGCGGGGACGCGGGTCGTCGCGACCCGACAGCCGAGCGACCGCAGATACTCCGGGATCCCGCGGAAGTAGCGAGCGAACGTCCAGCGGCCGAGGCCGATGCGCTCGAACCCGAAGAGGCCGTGCGCCAGCACGATCGGCGCGCGCGGAATCAGCGTGGTGTCCATCAAAGTCGACGCAACCGTTAGATTTGAACCGCCCTCGCTCGCCGCAACGACAATCGCGACGGCGCGTTTGCGACGGCCCTTGCTTGCTCGGAAGCCGCACTCAATCGAATTATAGAACGCCGAAAACGGTCGGCGCGGCGATTTTTGGAGCGCGGTCGGCCTCGAGCCGTCACAGACCGCCAAATTAGAACGTGCGGTCGCGGCGGTCGGAGGCGCGAGCGGGGTTGATGCCGGTCGCGCTCGCTCGAATGAAGGTCACGAACTCGGCGACCTCGGCGACGTGCCCCAGGTCCGCCTCGATACGCTCGAGCGCCGCGGTCAGCATGCGGCCCTCCTGATAGAGCATCCGAAACGCCTCGCGCAACGACGCGATCGACTGCGCCGACATCCCCGAACGCCGCATCCCAACGATGTTCAAACCCGACACGCAGTTGTGCCCTTGATGGAGAATGAACGGCGGAATGTCCTTCGTGGACGACCCCAAACCCCCCACCATCGCCAGCCGGCCGACGCGGACGCGCTGCTGGATCGCCGCGTAGCCCGAGAGGATGCAGCCGTCAAACAACTCCACGTGCCCCGCGACCAACGCTCCATTCACGAGCGTCACACCGCTGCCGACCCGCGCGTCGTGCCCGACGTGCGCATTGACCATGAACATGTTGTTGTCGCCGATCCAGGTCTCGCCGCCCCCCTGCGGGGTGCCGCGATGAATCGTGACGTATTCGCGAATAACATTGCCGTCGCCGATGCGGAGCGAGGTCGACTCGCCTTGATAGCCGCGATGCTGCGGGCTTTTGCCGAGCACCGCCCCGTGTCCGATGAAGTTGTCGCGACCGATCGTCAACGGGCCGGTCAGGCACGCGTGCCCCTCGATCACGCAGCCGGGGCCGATCGTGACCGGGCCGTCGATAATCACGAACGGGCCGACCTGCACGTCGTGAGCCACGTCGGCCTCGGGTCCGATTACCGCCGTGGGGTGGATGAGATCCGAGATTGCGAGCGGCATGACCCCACTCCTTAGAGTCCGCGACGTGCGCGAAAGATCCGTCTTCAACAGACTTGGTCAATCGGGTGCCGGCACCCCTTTTCTTAAATTCTTACTCAGAATTGATCAAGTTCACCTTGAGCGCACAGTCGTTAGAATAGCCAAGCAACGCCCAATGCGCACTCATTTAAGCGAGGACGCGCGTCGAGGCTGCCGGCTTTGGAAGGATCGCGACCACTTAGGCGAGCTCGACGGCGCGACCGGTCCGCACGCTCTCAACCTCGGCCTGACACGCGGCCAGCGCGGCCCTCGCGAGCGCGGCGTCAAGCGCCGGCGCGACTTTGCCGTCGACGACCGATCGCACTGCGTCCGCGAGCTCGAAGGTGAACGCGTCAATCGGGTCGCCCGAACCGACGAGCGGATGCTCAACCGACCCGTCGGCGTGCAAAATGGAGAGCGGCGTGGGAAGTTGGGCAGTACCGGCAATATTGGCGAACGCGAAAGTAAGCGTGGCACGTTCGAGGAAAAGCTCGAAGCCATGCGTGAACGGCCGGCTCGGCATGCTCAGCGCGCCGGAAAGCGACGAGATCGCGACATTAGGCTCGTCGAACAGGTATTGGGTCGACAGGTGCACCACCACGCCCGAGTCGCTCACCCCGCAGGAGCGGACCGCCCGCGGCCTCCCCTGCAGCAGGCCGATGAAGTGCGTATCGTGAATGTGCAAATCGATGGCGGGGCCGCCGTTGCGTCCGAAGTCGGCGACGTCGGCCGACCAGTCGGGACGTGAGATCAATCGCGTCAGGTGCGCGCCTCGAAGTGCGCCGAACCGGCCCGAACGCACCGCCTCGGCCGCAAAGGCGAACTCGGGAAAATAAGGCAAGACGTGCGCGACCATCAGCAGACGCCCCGACTCCGCGGCGGCCGCGAGCATCGCGTCGGCATCCGCCAGTTGAAGCGAGATCGGCTTCTCCACGAGCACGTGCTTCCCCGCGCGCAGCGCCTTGATCGCGAACTCGGCGTGTTGCTCATTGGGCAAACAGATGTCGACAAGGTCGACGGCGGGGTCGGCGATAAGCGCCTCGAACGCGTCGTAACGGCTTATTCCGGTGAGGTCCATCTGCTCGCCGCTCGGGCCGAAATTGCCGTGAATGCTCGTCCAATCCCCCGCCAGCTTCGCGTGGTCGCGCGTGCAAATCGCGACCACGCGGCCGCCCGCGAGCTTCTTCGCGGCCAAATAATGGATCATTCCCATGAAGCCGATCCCGACGACGCCGATACGAACCATGATTGAAGTCCCTTCTATTTAAAAAGCGGGCTTGCCGAGGAATTCGGCGGGGAGCGACGTCCAGGTCGCGCGAGCCGAGATTTCCCGCGGAACGCCGACGCGACTTGAAACGACATTGAAGGTGGCAGAGGAAAGTTCGGGCAAGTCGCGTCTCACGGACAACAATCTATAAACCGAAACGCGATCGCGGGTGGTTTTTTTTGTCGAAGGTCCCCAAGTCGTATCGGCGCGCTACCGTGGTTATACTCAGTCACTTCCACTGCCGGCTTGATCGGGGGATACGACGACCATGATTTCGAAATCGACTCCGCTCGTGCTTCGAGCTGCCATCGCAAGCCTCTTCTTTGGTGCTGTTTGCGTTGCGGGGACGGCGCGCGGAGACGACGCGCCGCGGTATCGTCTGCGGCTCGACGGCGCGGTGCCGCAGGGTGTCGTCACGCCGATCCTCGTCGAAGCGCCGGCACTGGAGGTGGGCAATTACGACCTCGTCGACGAGGCGGGCGGGTCCAAATCCACGGTTCAAGTCATGATCGACGGGACGATCAAACGGCTCGCGACGCGGATAGCCGGCAATGGGAAAACGACGCGGAGCTTCACGCTGAATAAAGTCGCGGAGACGACGCAAACGCGCGCGGGCACAAAAGCTGGGCCGGGGCTCGTCGATGGCGTGAAAGTTCGCGAGACCGCACAAGGCGACGTCGAAGTCACCGTGGGCGGCCGGCCGTTCACAACCTATCACCCCGGCGGCGGAGGCTCCGCGAAGCCTTATTATTTCCCGCTTTTGACCCCGCGCGGCATCGGCGTGACGCGGGCCTATCCCATGGTCAAGGACGTGCCCGGCGAAGATCGCGACCACCCCCACCAACGGTCGCTTTGGTTCACGCACGGAAGCGTCAACGGTATCGACTTTTGGTCCGAGCAGAAAGGGCACGGCATCATCAAAGAGACGGCTCGAATCGCTGTAAATCAAGGCCCTGTAATTGGTTGCATTCATACGACGGACGACTGGCTGGGACCCGACGGGGTGCGAATTTGCAGTGACGAACGGTGGTTGCGCGTGCTGCCGGTCGACGACGTGGTTTTGGTCGACTTCGAGGTTGCGCTCAAGTCCGAACCCAAAGCCCCGGCGACCTTCGGCGATACGAAGGAAGGCATGTTCGGGCTTCGAGTTGCGTCGAGCATGGACGCGAATCGCAAACCCGGCGGACGGATTGTGAACTCCGAGGGGCTGGTCGATGACGCAGCTTGGGGTAAGCCCGCTAAGTGGGTCGACTACTCGGGTCCAGTGGGCGGAAAGACGGTCGGCGTGGCTGTTTTCGACCACCCTGACAACCTGCGTCATCCGACCACCTGGCACGTCCGAAGTTACGGGTTGTTTGCGGCTAACCCCTTTGGGTGGAAAGACTTCGGGATGAAGAAGTCGGGTTCGTACACGCTTGCGCCGGGACAAAGGAGGACGTTTCGGTATCGACTGGTGATCCACGACGGCGGGGGCGACCCGGCGCGGCTCGAGCGTTATTACGAAGGCTTCGCACACGCGCCGCGAGCGACGATCGAGCCGATCGGTCGTTAAAGCCGGCAGATTTCAGCCGGCTGAACGGCGTCGAAAACTGCGCGTCGCGGTGACGACGGCATCGAGCGGCTGGTCGTGGCGACCGACCGGCACTTCAAGGATGATCTGGTCCTCGAGCGCGAGCGCCACGCGCGGCGCGTCGAGGCGCAACTCCTTGAGCAGACGGTCGTAATAGCCGGCCCCGCGGCCGAGGCGATTACAGCGGGCGTCGAAGGCGAGGCCCGGGACGAGCACCCAGTCGATTTCGACCACCTTCACCTCGGGGCAGAGCAGTGTCGGCTCGACGAGGCCGGTCGATCCGGACGCGAGGTCTCGCCGTAAGTCCTTGACCAGTCGAGGGATCAAGCGTGGTGTCGCGCTGTCGACGACCGGAAGTGCGACACGTCGGCCCGAGTTGATCGCGGCTTGGATCATCGCCGTGGTGGAGAATTCCTCGGCGAGGCTGCCAACGTAAAGGAGGACGGTTGCGGACTCGGCATAGCCGTCCAGGGTGGGAAAGAGTCGCGTGAGCTCAGCCTCTTGTCGGGCGATCGAGGCGGAGTCCGCGTGGGCCAGGAGGTTGAGACGGCGCTTCATGCGTTTTCGACAGTCGCGCTTGAGCCGCCTTAGTTCTTCGACGGGGATTTCGCTCGGCGGCTGGTCCAAACGGTGCAACCTCCGGCTGTGACGTGGCTTGAAAACGCAGACGGCCCGCGAAGGGACCTGAAAGCCCCTGCGCGAGCCGCCGGCGATGATCGAGGAACCTCCACCCTTGTGCCGTTGTAGTGCTTTTGAGAACCCGCAGTTAATAAGTGGGATCCTGGGGCCTTCAGGGCAATGCCAAGAGGCCAGTCATCGGGTCCCGTCGGGTTTCCGTTGGTTCGCCAAAAGTAACACCCTCGACGAACACGGCAGAGGTTTCATTCGGTGTGACCCGAACGTCTTTAGCTTAGCCGTCGCCGATGCGAGGTTCAAGCGGTTGGGGGCTGCTGCATTTTCGCGACATCGTCGGGGTTTTGGGTGAACGCAGACGGAGTCTCGCGGCTGGGCCTGAGCTGTCGAAGTTGGTCGCGAAGTCGAGCGGCTTCCTCGTAATCCTCGAGTGCCACAGCCTTTTCGAGTTGTTCTTCGAGTCGTTCGAGGGGACTGGGCGGTCGAGCGTTCTCGATTTCCTCGCGCAGTTGGACGAGGGCGGCCAGCTCCGCGCACTGGGGGGCGTTTTTCTCCTGGCCGTATTCGGCAAGGAAGGCGCGGACCGCGGCGATCCCGTCGTCGACCGCGGTGATCGCGGCGCGACGGTCCTCGCTTTCTATGGCGATCTGTGCGAGGGCGCGGGCCCTCATCATGAGGACGTAGGGGCGGTATTGATCGAACAGAAGTTTATCTTGGCGGGTTGGCGCGTGCAGTCCGACGAAGGCGAAGAGGCGGAGGTTGCGGTTGGTGTCGCGGACGACGGCATCGAGGCGGCCGAGGTGGAAGCAGGCGAGGTGGCGTTGGTAATACATGACGCCTTCCCGCATGAGGGAGACGCAGTCGGAGGGTTCAAGAATGAATCGATCGCCGGCGGCGGCGGTTCGTGTGGCGCGGTCTTCGAGGGCGTCGAGCCAGGATTCGAAGCCGTCGGGATGAAGACCGTCGGGTCGACCGTCGAGTTCCATCTGGATGACGCCGAGGTCGAGTCGGGTCTGGATTTTCTCGCGTCCGTCGGCGCCCGCGACAATCCGCGACTGAATTTCGTCGGGGTTGTAGGGCCAATTATCGAGGAAAGGGGTGAGGTCGTCGCTCACGGTGGCGGGTCTCCCGAAGCCGGGGGAATGGACGCGCGGGGCTGGGGAACGCGACCTCAAAGGCCGCGCGTCGGGATTACTCAAGTGTACGCGCGGGGTACCGTTTGGGCAATCGCGCGGGGTGTCGGCGAGGGTCGCGGCGCGCGTCGATAAAATAAAAACGGCCGCTCGAAGCGAGAGCGGCCGCGAAATTCGGAGGGTTTGGGTTTTTCGACACAAACTCTTTGTGGAGGTCGAGTTAGAGTTCGTTGCCGTCGTGGATCATGGGTTCGAGTTCTTTGGTGTTGCGTTCGACGGCAAGGACGATGGTGCGTTCCTCGGCGCCGTCGGGGCTGGCGGCGACGGCGGGGATAATTTGTCGCGAGTCGGGGAGGCTGAAGCGGACGGTGAAAGTGCCGTCGGGCCGCAGGGGGACGGGTTCGCCTTGGAGTGTGACCTGTGCGTTCGGCTCGGTGGCGCCGTAGACGATCAATTCGGCGTCGATCTCGAAATGAAAGCCGCGGCCGAGCGAGCCGAGGGCGCCGGTGCCGAGCGACTGGAGAGAGAGCGAGTGCATGGGGCGTCGGAGGCGCTCCTCGAAGAGATTTTTGAGATCCTCGGAGGGGGCGTTGCCGTTGGCGCCGCCGTTGGACTGCCTAAAAATGCGCGCGAACGAGTGTTCCATATTCGACCAGTTTTCGTCCATGACGTCGGAGACGCCGGCTTTGGGAGTGGCGACGACGTTCGAGCGGGCGAGGACGAAAAACTTGCCGCGACGCCCGAGGTAGCCGAGGTCGACGCGGTAGGATCGGGGCGGGTTGACGACGTCAATGTACCAATTGTTGACCCCGCCGTGGATATCGATATCGCGAACGTGTCGTTCGCTGACCGAAGTCGTGTCTTCGCTGGTGACGTCCATGAGCCGCAAGATCGGGCGAGCGGCGTGCCATTCTTGGCCGAGCGCGGCTTGGGCGCGCGCGAGCGTGGCTCGGCTCAGCTCCCAGTGCGCGTGCAGCCAGAACGGGTCGCGGACCATAACGACGACGCGGTCTTTGACGCAGTCGTGGCCAAGTTCGCGGGGAGCGTTGACGGGGACCGGCCTCGAGAGAATCGAGGGGGGCGAGGCGGGTTCGCCGCGTCTGGAGGAGCGCCGGGAGGCGGATTTCACGGCGATCGGCGGTTTGGCGGCGGGGCGTGCCGCGGGCCGAGGGCGGGGGGACGCGGGTGCCGGCTTGGCGTGGCGGGCGCGCGGTTCGGGGTGTTTGTCTTTTTTGGAGGACAACGCCGCGAGCGCGCGCAGGAGCTGATCCTTGCGCATCGCATGCCAGCCGATAATGCCGCGGTCCTTCGCCAGCCGAGCCAGATCTTTCTTGTTGCGATCCTTGAGAGCGTCGACGGTCATCATCGGGTCCACTCCGTCAACCGCGGGCGGCGTCGAGGCCGACCCGGCGGTGAACATGGCCGCGGGTGGATCATCCGTGAATCGAGTTCGTGCCTAACAACTCCCTGTCGCCCAGGCAGCCGGATCTCGGAAGTCGATAACGCCGACGCGTCGACGAGACGCGTTCACGTCAAAACCGTCATTATCTACCGCCCCTCGACGCCAAGATGGTTCGGCGCCGTTTCACCGCTCGATCCGGATCCCGCCGCGCTCCTCTAATCACAATCAAAAAAAGGAGGCGAACGCTTCGGCTGTTCAACGCAAGAGGCGGCCGTCTCGACCGTTACGACGAACGGGAGACGCCGCCTCGGGGTTGTTCGGACGAGTGCGCCGCGGGAAAGGCATCGGTAGCCTCCGCCGATCGAGCCGTACCTCGTGTTCGCATCAGATTTCCGGCGACATAGTGCTACCAAAACGAAGCGGGGAACGTCAACCTCAAACCTTCGCGAAGCTGGGATGAGCCGGCGAGATAGGCGAGGCCGGGTCGTCGGACGGTAGTGTGAGTTTGGGACGCGTTTTAGAGGGGCGTGCCGGTGTCTTGCCGCGGTGCGCGCCTGTCGTTTGATCCGCGGCGGCGTCGCGGGACGGATGGCTCTGACGACTGTCAGCGGACTTCGTGAAAAATTTCTCAAAGGAGGGGAGTGGGGAGTTGACAGCGAGTTTTCGGCGGGTATAACGGGATCACTCGTGGACGAGAGCAGCATGTTCGTCAGCCGGGAGCGGGGTTAGGGTCGGTTCCGCTTCGTAGAGACGCCTGGCTTTGCGGGGTGTCCGGTGGCGGATCGCGGTCCTTCGTCGTGGATGTCTTCGGCCTTGCGGCTGAGTTCGCAGGTGACCACGCTTTGTTTGGAGTTCGTGGCGCCTCTGCTGCTGGGTTGGTGGCTAGACGGCAAGCTTGGTTGGTCGCCGGTTTTGACATTGCTTGGGATGGCCTTGGGCGCGGCGTTGAGCGTACTGGGGCTGGCCCGGCTCTCGAACGAGTTGAATCGGCCGCGTTGAGCGGTCGAAACGAATCAAAAGATCGCCGGTCGTCATAGCATCTGTGGACGGAACGGGGTTCGGCGCGACGTTTCGCCGAACGATTTTGGAACGCAACCCCCCATGCCGCAAGAGAATCCGCTCTCGCACGTCGTCGATCACCCGACGCTCGACCTTCCGTTCTGGAAGGCGCCGTACAGCGTTGAGATCGAATTGCCGCACGTCCTCGGATTTCAGATGACGCGGTTGATGGTGATGGAGTTGATTGCGGCGGTCGCGATCGCGGCGATTCTGATCCCGCTGGCGCGGCACGCGTCGAGGAACTTCGTGACGCGCGGCCGGTTTTTCAATATTTTTGAAGCCATCGTCATGTTCCTGCGCGATCAAGTGGCGCGGCCGGCGATCGGCGATCACGGCGCCGACGCCTATGTGCCTTATTTGGGCACATTGTTTTTCTTTATCTTGTTCTGCAACCTGATGGGATTAATTCCGGGCGGGGCGTCGGCGACGGGTAATTTGAACGTGACGGCGGCTTTGGCGGTGTCGACGCTCGCGGTGGTGGTCGGGTCCGGGATGCGCGAGATGGGGGTCGCCGGATTTTTCGTCGGGATCGTGCCCCATTTGGACGTGCCGGGTTGGATCAAGCCGGCGCTCTGGGGGTTGATGTTCGTCATCGAGCTGCTTGGGTTGTTGATCAAGCATTTCGTGCTGGCGATGCGGCTGTTCGCGAACATGCTCGCGGGGCACATCGTGTTGACGGTGGTGTTGAGTTTCGTGTTGATGGCGGGCAAGTGGATCGCGGTGGTGGCGCCCGTGAGCATCGCGGGCGTGGTCGCGTTGAGTTTGCTCGAGCTGTTCGTCGCATTTTTGCAGGCGTACATTTTCACGTTTCTGTCGGCGCTCTTCATCGGACTCGTGCTTCATCCGCACTGACGCGGTTGATTTGCGAGGGTCGTTTGCGGCGCGTCGTCGCCGGTTCGATGATTGGGAATTCCAAGCGGAGAGTCGCAGGCGGCCGGGGCGGGCGCGCGGGCGCCGGTTTCGGCGGAGATCACGAGAGCCGCGGGATTGGTCCGGCGGCCGGGTCACCTTTGAGAGTCGTTTTTCCCCAGGAGTCGAGAGTCCGATGAAATTCGTCAAGTCCGCCGTCCTCGTACTGAGCTTGATTTTCTTGGCGCAAGGGACGGTGTCGGCGCAAGAGAGCGTCGACGACAAGGCGCGGGTCGCGGCGGCGAGCCAGCCGAAGTATGCGTTTTCGGATCTGCGTGCGCTTGGCGCCGGGTTGGTGATCATCGGCGCGGGCATGGGCATCGGGATGATTGCGAAGGCGGCGGTGGAGAGCATGGCGCGTCAGCCCGAGGTGGCGGGTCAGATTTCGACCGCGATGTTGATCTCGGCGGCGTTGATCGAAGGTGCGACGTTCTTCGCGCTCGCGATCATCATGCTGTTTCTCTCGACTTATTGAGCGCGTTGGGTCGGCCGGGCGGGCTTCGAGGGCCGCGGCGACGTCAAATGCGTGCCGCGCCGGGCGTCCGCCCGGCGTCGCGGCTTCCCACTTAACTCGGTCAGAATCTAGAAAGGCCTCGCGATGCTTCGTGGTTGGATCGTGACGCTCGGCTTGGGGGCTTTGTGTGCGTTCGCGGTCGTCGCACGCGCCGCCGACGAGCCCAAGTCGAAGCCGGCCGCGGCGAGCTCGCCCGTGCAGGCCGAGACGCACGAGGGCAAGCTCGCCGAGATCGAGCACACTCTCGGATCGGCGGTGCATGAAATCGAGCACGACCCGAAGAAGCAGATCATCGCGCCGCAGCTTCCGCTCGTGGCGTGGACGGTCGTGGTCTTCGTCGCGTTGTTGTTCGTGCTCGGCAAATTCGCGTGGAAGCCGTTGATGGCGGCACTCGAGAAGCGCGAGGAGCACATGGAGCACTGTTTGCTCGACGCCGAGAAGGCTCGGAACGAGAGCGAGCGTTTGCTCGAGGAGCATCGTCGGCAGCTTGCGCAGGCCGCCGAGGAGGTGCGCGTGATTTTCGAGGAGGGGCGTCGCGAGGCGCGCGCCGCCGCGGAGGACATTTTGAAGAAGGCGCGCGACGAGGTCGATGCGCTTCGTCAGCGTGCCGAGCGCGAGATCACGACGGCCCGCGACCAGGCGTTGACCGAGATCTGGTCGAAGTCCGCCGAATTGGCGGTACAGGTCGCGGGCAAAGTGCTCGAGCGGAACATTGACGCGGCCGAGCACGGGCGGTTGATCACGGCGGCGCTGGCGGATTTGCCGCCGGTCGGGTCGTTGAACGCGACGGGAGCTTCGCGATCATGAGCGACTCGCCGTCGAAGTCGACCTCCGGGACCGCGAACGACCCGAACGCCGCCGCGCACCCGCGCGCCGCGACGATTTTCGACGAGTCGAATACCGAAGTCGTGGCGGCGTACAGTCAGGCGCTGGCGGCCGCGGCGGAGGCGGGCGGACCCGCCGCGCTCGACGACGTGCTTGACGAGCTGGCCGCGGTTCAGGCGGAGGTTTTCGAGAAGTCGCCGTCGTTCACGGCGCTTTTGAATTCGCCGCTCGTGCAGCCTTCCGAAAAGGACGACCTGTTGCGGCGGGCGTTCGAGGGGAAGCTCTCGGTCGTCGCGCTGAACACTTTGCGGGTGATGAATCGGCACGGTCGGATTGGTCTGTTTGCCGCGGTCGTTGCCGAGGCCGCCTCGATTCGCGACCGCCGGCGGAACCGCCGCGCCGTCGTCGTCCGGACCGCCGTGCCGCTCGAAGGGCCGCTGCTCGACGCCGTCCGCGCGCGTCTCGCCGTGCTCTTGCAAGCGGATCCGATCGTTCGCTGCGAGGTCGACGCGTCGCTTTTGGGCGGCCTCGTCGTCCAGGTCGGCGACCTTGTTTACGACGCCTCGCTCCGCGGTCGACTCGAACAACTCAGGCACCGTTTGATCGAAGGAAAGACGCATGAAATTCAGAGCCGACGAGATCACTTCAGTCATTCAGCGTGAGATCGAGCACTTCGAGGCCGAAGTCGCGCGGACCGAGGTTGGGCTGGTGCTCAACGTCGGCGACGGCATCGCGCTGGTGCACGGGCTCTCGGGGGTGATGGCGGGCGAGATGGTGCTGTTCGAGAACGGCGTCCGCGGCCTCGCCTTCAATCTCGAAGAGGCGTCGGTCGGCGTGATTATTCTCGGCGACTTCACGACGATCCACGAAGGCGAGAAGGTGACCGCGACGGGCAAGCTGCTGCGCGTGCCGGTCGGCGAGGCGTTGGTCGGCCGCGTCGTGAATCCGCTTGGCGAGCCGATCGACAACAAAGGCCCGGTGATCACGCAGTTCAGCCGCTTGGTCGAGTCGGTCGCGCCGGGGATCGTCGATCGTCAGCCGGTCGACGAGCCGATGCAGACCGGGATCAAGGCGATCGACTCGATGACGCCGATCGGCCGCGGCCAGCGCGAGCTGATCATCGGCGACCGCAAAACCGGCAAGACCGCGATCGCGATCGACACGATCCTCAACCAGAAGGGGACCGGCGTCATTTGCGTGTACGTCGCGATCGCGCAGAAGGAGTCGACGACGGCGGGGCTGGTCGACGTCCTGCACCGTTACGGTGCGATGGATTACACGATCGTCGTGGCCGCCGGCGCGAGCGACCCGGCTCCTTTGCAGTACATCGCCCCGTACGCCGGCTGCTCGATGGCCGAGTACTTTATGTACGAAAAGGGGATGCCGACCTTGTGCGTGTACGACGACCTGTCGAAGCAGGCCGTCGCGTATCGCGAGCTGTCGCTCTTGCTCCGACGTCCGCCCGGCCGCGAAGCGTTCCCAGGCGACATTTTTTACGCCCACTCGCGACTGCTCGAGCGATCGGCGAAGCTCGCGAACAAATACGTGATCGTCCCCGCCGCGACGTCCGAGTCCGAGACGATCGACGAGAAGAGCGGCGTGAACGGCAAGGTTTATCTCGGCGTGCCGGGTGCCGAGGAGGCCAAGCACGAGCTCGAGTCGCACTATAAAGAGGGCCACAAGATCGCCAAAACGACGACGTCGGGCGGTTCGCTGACGGCTTTGCCGTTGATCGAGACCCTCGAAGGCGAGGTTTCGGCGTACATCCCGACGAACGTGATTTCGATCACCGACGGGCAGATTTATTTGCAGCCGGACTTGTTTTTCGCGGGGGTTCGCCCGGCGGTCGACGTCGGCATCAGCGTGAGCCGCGTCGGCGGCAAGGCGCAGATTCCGGCCATGAAGAAGGTTGCGGGCGGTTTGCGGCTGGACCTGGCGGCGTTCCGCGAGTTGGAGGCGTTCGCGCAGCTCGGCACCGAGCTCGACAAGGCGACGCAGATGCAGCTCGACCGCGGCCGTCGCATGGTCGAATTGCTCAAGCAGCCGCAATACGGACCGCTGCACGTCGCCGACCAGGTCTGCGTGATTTACGCGGGCTCGGAAGGGTGGCTCGACGAGGTGCCGGTCAAGGAAGTGCAGCGTTGGGAGAGCGAGTTCCTCGACTTCCTGCGTAACCACAAGGCGGCCTTCCGCGACAAGCTGATCGCCGAGAAGAAGCTCAGCGACCCGATCGTGACCGAGCTGAAGGCGGTGCTCGGCGAGTTCAAGCAGCGTTACAAGTCGGCGACGTCGCCCGCCGAGGCGCTCGCGTCGAAGCCGAAGCCGGTGCCCGCGGGGGCGTGACCGGCGGCGTTCGCGCCGCGTTGTCGGACGGGTTCCGGAACGCGGCGGGACGCGCACTGATCGGTTCCGCACAACGATCTCTAGACATCAAAGAGTGGTAGAGCGATGGCGAAGGCCCGCGCGATTGTGAAGCGCCGCAAGTCGGTGCAAAACATCCGCAAGATTACTCGGACGATGGAACTGATCGCGACCGCGCGCTTTAAAAAGGCGCTCGACCGCGCGACCGAGGCCGAGGCGTACACGCGGAAGATTGCCGAGATCGTCGCCGATCTGGGCGCGACGGCGACCGATTTCAAGCACCCGCTGTTGGAGTCGCGTCCCGAGCCGAAGCGTTCGCTGTTGCTCGTGCTCAGCAGCAACCGCGGGCTCGCGGGCGGCTACAACGGCAACGTCGTCCGCGCCGCGACGCGACGGATCCAAGACGACGCCGCCGACTCGATCGCGACGACGATCGAGGTCGCCGGCAAGCGCGGGATCAACTTCTTCAAATTCCGCGGCCAGGCGACCGACGCGCAATACACGCAGTTCGACGATCGCCCGGCGTTCGAGCAAGTCGAGGAGATCGCCGACCGCTACATTGCCCTCTTCGTCGACGGCGGGATCGACCGGATCGACGTCGCGTACACGAAGTTCATCAACGCCGCGCGACAGCAGGCGGTCGTTGAAACCTTGCTCCCCTTGAGCGCGGTCTCGGTGGGACAGGCCGTCGAGTCGATCCGCCATAAGAAGCCGGACGCGGTCGCTGCGCCGGTCAGAAAAGGCGAGCGCGTGCCGTACGAGTTTCTTCCCGATCCGAAGAGCATTCTCGAGGAGATCGTGCCGGTCTCGTTCAAGGCGAGGCTCTTCAAGTGCTTCCTCGACGCCGCGGTGAGCGAGCAGATCGCCCGGATGGTCGCGATGCGCGGCGCCACTGAGAACGCCGACGACATGATCAAGAGTCTGACGCGGCTGTACAACCGCGCTCGGCAAGCTCAGATTACCCGCGAACTCGCCGAGATCATCGGCGGCGCCGCGGCCTTGGAGTGAGGTGCGAGGCGATGAGGAATTCTTTCGACGTCCCGGCCGACCGCGGTTGACGTCGCACTGAAGCCGATCGGAACGAATCAGCGAGACAACGGAGCAGGAACAGGACCTATCATGAGCACCGCCACCGGACGTATTTCGCAAGTGATCGGCTCGACGTTCGACGCCGAGTTCGACGAGGGCCACCTGCCCGATATTTACAACGCCTTGCGCGTCGACAGCGCGCAGAAGGGCGTGACGATCCACTTGACGGGCGAGGTCCAGCAGCAGCTCGGCGGGAACCGCGTGCGCTGCGTGGCGCTCGGTTCGACCGACGGCCTGGTGCGCGGGATGCCGGTCGTCGACACCGGCAAGCCGGTGAGCGTGCCCGTCGGCAAAGAGACGCTCGGCCGGGTGTTTAATCTGCTCGGCGAGCCGATCGACGGTCGCGGCGCGATCGCGACCAGCGAAATTTGGCCGATCCACCGCGACCCGCCCGCGTTCGACATGCTTTCGCCGAAGACCGAAGTGTTCGAGACCGGCATCAAGGTCGTCGACTTGCTGACGCCGTTCGTCCGCGGCGGCAAGATCGGTCTCTTCGGCGGCGCCGGGCTGGGCAAGACGGTCATTTTAACCGAGCTGATCGCCCGCATCGCGAAGGTTCACAGCGGTTACTCGGTGTTCGCCGGGGTCGGCGAGCGGACCCGCGAGGGGAACGACCTCTGGCTCGAAATGCAGGAAACCAAGATCGGCTCGACCGGCAAGAGCGTCATCGACAGCACGGTGATGTTCTTCGGCCAGATGAACGAGCCGCCCGGCGCGCGGTTGCGGGTCGCCCTCTCGGCGCTCACGAACGCCGAGTGGTTCCGCGACTCGACCGGCGCCGACACGCTGCTCTTCATTGACAATATTTTCCGGTTCAGTCAGGCGGGCAGCGAGGTATCGGCGTTGCTTGGACGGATGCCGTCGAACGTCGGTTATCAGCCTACGCTCGCGACCGAAATGGGTGGCCTGCAAGAGCGGATCACATCGACGAACAAGGGTGCGATCACCTCGGTGCAGGCGGTCTACGTCCCCGCCGACGACCTCACCGACCCGGCACCCGCGACGACATTCGGCTTCCTCGACGCCTTCATCGTGCTCTCGCGGTCGATCTCCGAGAAGGGTATTTACCCCGCGGTCGACCCGCTTGGTTCGTCGTCGCGCATCTTGGATCCTCAGTACGTCGGGCAAGAGCACTACGACGTGGCTCGCCGCGTGCAGTCGGTCTTGCAGCGTTACAAGGAGCTCCGCGACATCATCGCGATCTTGGGCGTGGACGAGTTGTCCGAAGAGGACAAAATCATCGTGCACCGGGCGCGCCGGATCGAGCGGTTCCTGTCGCAGCCGTTCTTCGTCGCCGAGGTCTTCACCAACAAAGAAGGCCAGTACACGACGCTCGCCGACACGATCCGGAGCTTCCAAGAGCTCTGCGACGGCAAGTGGGATCACCTGCCCGAGAACGCGTTCCTCTACGTCGGATCGATCGAACAGGCCGAGGAGCAAGCCAAAAAGCAGGCGCGGTAAGCGTCCGAGAGGCGCCGCCGCGACTCTTGGGGGGCCGATTGTGATCGGAATCGTCCGTCCGTCCGGATTTTTCGTTGCGATCGAGACGTGTTTGTCGCTTATTCTCGTGGGGTCGCTTCCCGACGGGGGATGCGGCGCAACTCGAGGCGGCAACCGGGGGATGACTTCCATGACGCGGCGAACGGTGCTTGCTTGGTTGGTCGGGTGCGGTCTGACGGCGTGTCTGTGCGGGGTTTCGGCGCGCGCGGCGGACGAAGCGAAGGCGACGGGGACGTGGACCTGGAGCTTCATGCGGCCGAACAGCGACGACAAGATCGAGATCAAGCTGAAGTTGAAGCAGGACGGCGAGAAGCTGAGCGGCACGATCACCGGTCGCAACGGCAGCGAGATCGAGATTAAAAACGGCAAGGCGAA
>JAJYDB010000315.1 GCA_021777845.1 Planctomycetota bacterium | reverse complement strand
CGGCGTTTCCGCGGTGATTTCGGCGGTCGACCCGGACGACCCGGACGGGCTCGAACTACTGACGTTCGCGCGGCGGAAGCAGCGTGATCTGCCGGTGTTGCTGATGTTCACGAGGCCCGACCCCGACCGTGCCCGCGAGGCCTCTCGTCTGGGCGCGACGGCGGTGATGCGGTTTCCCTTGCCCGCGAACGAGATCCGCGCCGCGGTGACGCAGGCGATCGGCTTGAATCGGGACGCCGAGCCGGCGCGACCCTCGAACGGACGCTCGGCCGGGACCGAGGTTGATTTCGGGTCGACCGCGCGGACGCGTGTCGTCGAGCACGAACCCGCCGCGGCGAGTCGACCGACAATGCCGGAGCCTTTCGTCGCGAACGGGCACGGGCACGGCAACGGGCACGAGACGCGGACGTCGACGCGAGTGGACGTTCCCGCCGCGCCGTCGGCCGCACCCGACATCCGTCAATTCGAGCACTTTGTCGAGTCGATCGCGGGGCGTGCGTCGATCACGTCGCCGCACGGGTTTATCGGCGAGGACGCGACGCTCCGTCAAACGATCGAGGTGGCGACGTCGATCGCCCCGACGCGGATTCCGGTCCTGATCATCGGCGAGCGCGGCACGGGCAAAACGCTGCTCGCGCGGACGATTCACCGGCTCAGTCCGCGTCACGAGCTGCCGTTCGTGACGCTCGACGGCTCGATGCTCACCTCGGATTTGCTCGATCGTTGTTCGAGGGCCGAGCACGCTCGCGGGGGCACGCTCTTTCTTGACGAGGTCGCGTCGCTTTCGCCGGAGCTGCAGCGTCAATTGCTCGCGATCCTGCAACTCGCCGAGCACGACCCCTCGTCGCACCTCGACGCGCCGCGATGGATCGTCTCGACCGCCGAGGACCTGCTCTCGCTCGTCGAGCGCGGCGCATTTTCGCACGAGTTGTACGCGCGGGTCAGCAGCGTTTGCCTGGGGCTCCCGCCGCTCCGACGTCGCGGCCGCGACCTCGAATTGCTTGCCGAGCACTTCCGCGAAAAGTTCGCCGTCGAGATGCGCAAGGACATCCACGGCTTCACTCGCGAGGCGATCGAAGGGCTGCAACGGCACTCGTGGCCCGGCAACGTGCAGGAATTGGTCACGACGATTCAGCGCGCGATGGTGGCGTGCCCTTCGAAGCGGCTCACGCCGAACGACCTGATCTGGCACCAGGGGTACACGGCGCACGCGGGCCGCTCGACGCCTCGCCCGCACCTGCCGATCGGTCTGCGCTCGCTCAAGGAAGCGCTCGAAGAGCCGGAAAAGCAGATCATTATGTCGACGCTCCAGGCGCTGAACTGGAATCGACAGGAAACCGCTCGCGTGCTCGACATCAACCGCACGACCCTCTACAAGAAGATGAAGAAGTACGGCCTCCTCATCGACGAGCCGATCTGGATGAACTGAGACGCGTTCAGGCCTGCGGTCGCAGCCTAATCGCGGAGCGGGGAAGGCTCGCCGGCGGACGATCCTCCGGCGAGTCTCGGGGCCGTTGCGCGCTCGTCACAACCCAAGGAGAATTAGGGCGAGCGGCCACGGGCTAGGCAACATCGAGCGGTT
The DNA here is from genome assembly GCA_021777845.1 of Planctomycetota bacterium. Classification (GTDB taxonomy): domain Bacteria; phylum Planctomycetota; class Planctomycetia; order Isosphaerales; family Isosphaeraceae; genus JAJYDB01. Next base: position 3,224 of record JAJYDB010000315.1, on the reverse strand, counting down.
TTCGATCACGAGGCCGTCGTCGTCGGCCCACGCGGCGTCGACGATCGGCACGAAGCGGTCGCGCCACTCGTCGGGAGTGATCGCGGGGGCGGGGGCGGGTCGGGGCGCGTCGCCTTCGTCGGGCTCGTCGGCTTCGTCGTCGTCCGAGAGCCAGGCGTTCATCTCGCTGAGCGTGCCGTCGACCGAGTCTTCGACCGAGAGCGCGAGCAAGCGACTCGGCAGACGTTCGAGCGCCGCCGTCAGCGGCTTGCTCGGGATCAGAGGCTCGATTTTCGACTCCGAGGCGCGGAGGGCGTCGTTGGCGTCGCGACGCGTGCCCGCGAGCGCCGCGGCGCGCGGACCGGTGACGACGACGGCGCGCATCTTTTGATCCGCCGCGAGCTCGAGCAGCTTCGCGAGCCGAATTTCATAGCCGGCATACGGGTTTTTCAGCTCTTTGATCGCGAGCGGCAGCTCGGCGTCAACCTGTCCGGCAAGCATCGTCGCAACGCCCTTCTGCGCGGCCGCGATCATGGCCGGCAGCTCGGCCCGCAGCGTCTCGGCGTCGCGCGTCTCGACAAAAACGACGGGATGCCACGTCGAGTTCAGGTCGAGCTTGAACCCGAGGCTGTGCGTCCCCGGCTTTATCAGGCTGCCCACGTCCATGCTCTTGGTCACGCTCGACTTCATTTCGTGGAGCAACGGCGTGCTCGAATAAAGCACGACGCGCGGGCCGACTTGCTCGAACGCCCGCCGCGCGTGCTCGACATCGTCGCGAACCGAGGCCTGGGTGACGGCCTCGTCGAGATTTTTGAGGACCTCGGGATCGGTCGCGCGGACGAGGTCGCGCACCTTGGCTTCCACCTGCTTGACGTCGAGCGCGAATGCGACAAAATTGTGTGCGATCGCGGGCATTTTCGGCAGGTCGCGCGGGTTCAGGGTCGGGCCGCCAAATAAGGCGAGCACCCCTCGTCGCGGCGACGGCGCGACGACTCGGACCGTGCTCGCGAGCGACCGCCCGTCAAAACCCCAGCGGAACTCGGCGCGCTTGACACCGTCGAGGCCGAGCGCGCGGACCATCATCAGTTGTTGCCGGAGCGCGTCGACGGAGGCTTGCGAGGGCATGTCCGGATTCATTCCGGGCGGACGGGGCACGGGCTCGTCGTTGGTCAAAGGATTCGCGAGCCTCAATCCGGGCGGCGGGGTCGGCGTGGGAAACGGAGCCGGCGCGACGCCTGCCGGACCTGGGTTGGGCGGCGTGAAAACCGGCGGCGCCCCGATCTGCGCCAACCTTGCCGATCGTCTCGGCGCGAGCGCCGCGGGCTTGCCGCCGTCGATCACCGTGATTGAAGTCGGCCGCGTGCGTTCCAAACCGCCGTTGGCGGGGATTTCGTGCGCATCCGCCGTCGCGAGGGACATCAACCGTTCGACGTCGACGAATCCAAACGCGACAGCTTCGTAATCCTCGGTCACGCTCAGACGCCGGCGCGTCGGGTGGTCGACCGCGCTCGAGGCGCGCCGCTCGATGGTCGCGATCACGGCATCGGCGAATCCCTCGCGATTTTGATCGACGACAACCAGGTCGTCACCCTCGAACCAGGAGAGCAAGTTCCCGCCCGCGCCGCCCCACTCATCGAGAGTGCGCGTGCCGCGCTGCGCGGTGTGGTGCTTTTCGTCCTGCTTCAGGTGCTGGTCGAACAGCTTGCGGATCGGCCCCTTCGCCCCGCCGCGGACCACGACCACGACCCCGTCCGTATCGTTCGCCTGGATCACTCCGCATGCGCATCCGGCACGCAACAGTGCTTCGCCCGCCGCGATCAACTCGCTCGGCTTCGGATTCCCTTCCGCCGCGGTCGCCAGGAACGCAAGCGCCAGCGTGCTCCGAATCGCTTCGCGAACCGACGCGAGCCCTTTTTTCTCGTTCAAGAGCCACGACGCCGTCGTTTTGGAATACCCCGCGGCGTGCGCGTCGAGCCCTTGAAACTCGGCGTACGCGACCAGGTCGCCGAGCGGGACGTACGACGCGAGCGGCCGCGACGGCTGCTTCTCGACGTCCTCGCCGCGCGACCAAGCGCTCGACCCCAACCACGCCGACAGCGCGATCAGCAGGCAAAACGCCGCTCGACTTCCGCTCGATTTGCAGGCCACGACGCACCTCCCTGTTGTCGATCTCGTACTGAAATGTGTGCCGCCGGTTCGGACCTCGACCCCGCCCCGATCGAAGCCGACCGGCGCGGAGCATATCCCTGCTCGTCCAGGTCGTCAAGACAAACATGCACGCGTCGACCGCGTCGAGGACGGCTCCCGGATGCGCCGCGCTCGACAATTCGGCCGTCGCCGTCTACAACGGAAGGGCCGTTTGGCGGCGGGACGCGAGCGACGCGTCCGCGCGACCGCGGCGAATTCGAGATCGGTGCGGCATGCCTTTGATTCGCTTCCTGATCGCCGCGCGGTACGTTACGCTCGCGATCGTCCTCATCGTGATGGTCGCCTTGCTCGCGTTCGGACGCCGCGTCGGCTACGAGCAGTCGATTCAGTCGTTCTTCGCCGAGGACGACCCCGGCATGGCCGTCTACCAAAAGGCCGCCCGCGCCTTCGGCGACGACAACGTCGTCTTCGTCGTTTACGACGACGATCATCTGTTCACAAAAGAAGGCATCGCGCGCGTCGGCGAGCTCGCCGCCGACGTCGGCCCCGCGCACGTCGACGGCGTCGTCCGCGTCGAGTCGCTCGACGCCATGCCGTTGCTCTGGCTCGTCGACGACGGCCTGCTCGCGCTCGAAAAACTCCCCGCGTTCGCGCGCAAGGCGGCCCTCGAAGCCCTCAAGCGCGGCCTCAAAGGCTTTGACGCCCGCGGCAGCGCGCTCACCGTCGCCGCCGCCCTCAAAAACGGAGACGACGCCGCGCGCAACGCCCTCCGCGACCGGCTCGTCAAGCACCCGCTCTTCCTCGGCACCCTCCTCAACGACGCAGGCACCACCACCGCGCTCGTCGTGCGGCTGAAAAAGACCGAAAAACACAACGTCGTCGCCACCGTGAGTCAAATCCGCAACGCCGCCGATCAATTCGCACGCGAGCATCATTTGACCCGTCCCGCGGTCGTCGGGCCGCCCGTACTCCTCGCCGACGGCTTCGCGGCGATCGAGATCGACGGCCGACGCCTCGCCGTCGTCGGCATGCTTCTGATCGGACTCGTCACCTTGACCGCCACCCGCAGCCTCTGGTGGGCTCTGGTGCCGATCGCC
>JAJYDB010000057.1 GCA_021777845.1 Planctomycetota bacterium | reverse complement strand
GATCTCCTCGTGCACCGGCCGGACAGTCCCCACCGCGGTCTCAAAACGCGGACGCTTGATCAGCTTGACCGTCGTCGGCGTCTGTTCGGGCGCGGGCTTCGCCGCCGACGCCGCAACCTCCAACGACACCTTCGGTTCAAACTTGCCCGCGAGTGCCATCATCATGTAGACGATCAAGGCCGTAAACACCGTGAGCAACCCGAGCGACAGCAGAACGCGCAAGAAGCCGCCCCCCCGCCTTCGAGCCGTCGGCTCCGACGTCTGATTCATCGTGGTCATGAAACAACTCCCCCCTCGCGCTCGTGCCGCAATGGTATCCTGCTTCGTAAGTTGAGAATGCAAAAAACGGGCCAAGACTTGTTTCGCCGACGACTCCTCGACGGAACTCCTTGCCGATTCTAGGCTTTCGGATTATCGGAGACGTTCGAGTGCCTCCCGCGTCCGTGCCCGACCGCGGCGAAAACTCAACGAGCGCTAACTTGTTAAGTTAGCGCTTCGTCGCCGACGGTCGGGTGTATCGAGTCGAAACTTCCTCAGCTTTTTCCAGAGAGTCACCCGACTGGTCCCGAGCAGTTTGGCGGCCTGGGTCTTATTGCCGCGTGCTAGTGCGAGGGCATCGAGAATCCGTCCGCGCTCGTGCAGCTCGTCGGACGAGAGCCGCGCCGCGGTCGGATTTGGAGCGGCGTCGACGTCGAGCGCGGCGGGAGCGGGCGATCGCAGCTCGACCGGCAAGTCAAGCAACATGATCGTCTCTCCCTCCACCAGCACAAACGCATGCTCGAGTGCGTTGCGAAGTTCGCGGACGTTGCCGGGCCAATCGTGATCGACGAGGCGTTGCAGTGCGTCGCGCGCGATGCCCTTGACCGGCTTGTGGTATTCGCTCGCGAGCTGATCGATAAACGAATGCGTCAGCAACGGGATATCCTCGCGACGGTCGCGCAGCCTCGGCATTTCGATCGCGAATACGTGGATCCGATAGAAGAAGTCCTCGCGAAACAAGGAGGCGGCGACCATCGCGCGGAGGTCTTTGTTGGTCGCGGTGACGAGGCGCACGTTGACGCGTCGCGGATGCGAGTCGCCGACGCGCTGGACTTCGCGCTCCTGCAGCGCGCGCAACAACTTGAGCTGCGTGAGCGGGGTGGTGTCGCCGATCTCATCGAGAAAAAGGGTCCCGCCGTCGGCCTCCTCGAAGACGCCGATCTGGTCGCGCGTCGCGCCGGTGAACGCCCCCTTCACATGCCCGAACAGCACGCTCTCGAGCAGCGACTCAGGGATCGCCGAGCAATTCACCGCGAGGAACGGTCGATCTTTGCGGGCGCTCAGCGAGTGGATCGCCCGCGCGGCCAGTTCCTTGCCGGTGCCGGTATCGCCGCTCAGAAAGACCGTGACGTCGCCCGCCGCCGCCAGCCGAATCCGACGGAAAACCTCGCGCATCGCAGCCCCGCGACCGACGATCTTGTCGATCGCGTCGCGCGACTTCGTCTGCTCCTCAAGCAGCGCGATTCGCTCGTTCGCGCGAAGAAACTCGGTGAGGTCCGAAAAGGTCACGACCGCGCCCGCTACTCGACCGTCGGATCCCGCGACCACCCGCATCCGACCATGCAGATAAAGCTCGCGTCCGTCCTTTGCGAAGAGCTTGCATTCCTGTTCACACGTCCCGTCGCGCGTACGGCACGTGCCGTCGAGCAGCTCGCTCAGCGTCGCGAACCCCTTGCAGTCGGGACCCTCGAAAACACGGCAGGAACGGCCGACGACCTCGGACCCCGCGTACCCCGTGATCCGTTCGGCGCCCAGGCTCCACGCGACGATCCGACCGCCCGCGTCGACGGTGAACAGACCGTCCGCCATCGCGTCGACAACGTTGCCGAGGATGCTCGGATCCTTGCGAAAATTGAGTTCCATCAGCTCGGCTCGCTCCGGACCGGCCGCGCGATGCGCACGGCAGGTCTTGAGTATAACCCGCAACATAGCCGAGATGGGTGGATCGCCCCGTCGGATCGAAGATTAAACGGACATGGCCGCAAGCCTCGCACCTCTCCGAGCCGGCAATCCCCCCTCGAGCGTCAGCAAATGCCGCTTGCGGTCGAGCCCGCCGCCGAAGCCGGTGAGGTCGCCGTTCGCGCCGATCACCCGGTGGCACGGCACGATAATCGCGATCGGATTGCGGCCGACCGCGGCTCCCACCGCTCGTACAGCCTTCGGTGCGCCGATCCTCTCCGCGACGTCCGCGTACGATATGGTTGTGCCGTGCGGGATCGTCCGCAAGGCCTCCCAGACGCGACGCTGAAACAACGTGCCTTCGAACTTCATCGACACCTCGAAGTCGACCGCCTCGCCCGCGAAATAAGCGTCGAGCCGACTGACGACCGCAGTAAACACGTCGTCGTCGCGGCGGCAGTCGGAGGGAAGCCGCGGCTCGTAGCGGGGATTCTCAAAATGCAGGCCGATCAGCGATCCCTCCTCCGCGACGAGCAAGAGCTCTCCCACGGGGCTCGCAACCTTCGTGAACACGTTTCCGGACACACCCGTCCTCATGGTCGCACCCTTTACGAATTGTGAAGCGCGAGACGGCCCACGACCAGTCAAGAACCGCAACCGCGAACGCATTCTACTCGACATGCGTCCCCTATGCGAGCGGAATCTTCAGGGCACTCCGTTGCGATTTCGCCGTCGCAACGATTTGTCGAGGCGCGACGGGACCCGCGGGCGGCGTTCCAGCGCGCCCGAGCCGCGCAAAATCGACCTGAAAGCCGCGGCTCGGGCTCCGAACGAAAGTGGAAGGGCGTCGAGGTCAACCTGCTCGCTTGAGTTCGTCGGTCTTGGACCCGATGCAATCGAGCAGCTCGTGCCAGGACGCGACGAACGACTTCGCGCCGTCGGCTTGCAACTTCAAGGCGAGCGCCTCGAGGTCGATGCCGGCTTGCGTGAAGCTCGCGAGCGTTTGCTCGCCGTCTCCGCCGTCGAGCGGCAGCGCGTCGCCGACCGAGCCGTGATCGGCGAACGCCTTCAAAGTCCCTTCGGGCATCGTGTTGACGGTGTAGGGCGAGGCGAGCCCCTTGATGTAAAGGATGTCGGACGCTTGCGGGTCCTTCGTGCCGGTGCTCGCCCACAGGAGCCGCTGCGGCCGCGCGCCTTCGTTCAAGATCCGCAGCCAACGCGGGCTGATCAGGAGGTCGCGATAGGCTTTATAAGCCCGCAGCGACATCGCGATCCCGAGCTTGTTTTTGAGTGCGTCGGGGACCTTGTCCGCGACCGCGCCGTCCCAGCGGCTCACGAACACCGACGCGACCGATTCGACGTTCGGCGGCAAGCCCGCGTCGATCCGGCGTTCGATGCCGCGCAGATATGCCTCCGCCGCCGCGAGGTATTGCTCGCGCGAGAACAGGAGCGTGACGTTGACCGGGATCCCGCTGAAAATCGCCTCTTCGATCGCGGGCAAGCCTTCCTTCGTGCCGGGGATCTTGATGTAAAGATTGGGACGGTTCGCCCGCGCGTGCAACGTTTTCGCGGCCTCGATCGTGCTCTGCGCGTCATACGCCAGGAGCGGCGAGACCTCGAGCGACACGAACCCGTCGAGCCCCGCGGTGCGGTCGTAAATCGGCCGGAACAGATCGGCGGCCTGCGTCAAATCCTCGATCGCCAGCTCGAAGAACAGCCCCTCGCCCGACTTGCCCTCGTGGACCTTCGCGCGGATCGCGTCGTCGTAGTCGGAGCTCTTGCGGATCGCGAGGTCGAAGATCGTCGGGTTCGAGGTCAGACCGGTCACCGACCATTCGTTGATGTAGCGCTTCAGCGTGCCGCTTGTCAGCAGGCCGCGGGTGATATTATCGAGCCAGAGGCTCTGGCCAAGATCGTGCAGAGTTTTGGTCGCGTTCATGTGGACTCTCCCTCGTGTGTCGTCACTTCGACTTTTGGATTTGAGATTTCGCCGCGGCGACAACGGCCTCGACCGTGAAGCCGAACTCCTTGAGCAACGCCTTGAGGGGAGCCGACGCGCCGAAGGTCGTCATGCCGATGATCGCGCCGGTGCTGCCGACGTAGCGCTCCCAGCCGTACGTCGAGCCCATCTCGACGGCGACGCGAGCTTGGACCGCGGGGGGCAGGACGCCGTCTTTGTAATCCTGCGGCATCTTGTCGAAGAGTTCCCAGGACGGCATGCTGACCACGCGCGACTTCACCCCCTCCGCCTGCAACGCTTCGTGCGCCTCGACACAGAGCGCGACCTCGCTGCCGGTTGCGATGAGGACGACGTCGGGCTTGCCGTCGGGGGCGTCGGCGAGAGTGTAACCGCCGTTTTGCAGGCCCGCCGCGGCGCCGTAGCGAGTGCGGTCCACGGTCGGCAAATCTTGGCGGCTGAGCGCGAGGACGATCGGCTCGTGCGTCGACAGCATGATGTGCCGCCAAGCCTCGACGACTTCGTTCGCGTCGCCCGGTCGGATCACCGTGAGCCCGGGAATCGCCCGCAACGAGATCAGTTGCTCGATCGGCTGGTGCGTCGGGCCGTCCTCGCCGACGCCGATCGAATCGTGCGTGAAGACGTAAATCACCGGAATTTCCATGAGCGCCGCCAGCCGGATCGGCATCCGTCCGTAACTGCTGAAGATCAAGAACCCGGCGCCGAACGACCGCAACCCCGACAACACCATGCCGTTCAAGATGCCGCCCATCGCGTGCTCGCGGACGCCGAAGTGAAAGTTGCGTCCGGCGTAGTTGTCGGGCTGAAAGTCGCCCGCGCCCTCAAAAGTGAAGCGGGTTTTCGTCGAGGGGTCGAGGTCCGCCGCGCCGCCGAGCAGCCACGGCACGCGCTTCGCGATCGCGTTCAAAACCTTGCCCGACGAGACGCGCGTCGCCATCCCCTTCGCGTCGGCCGGGAAGGGCGCGAGCTCTTTGTCCCAGCCCGCGGGCAGTTCGTGTCGCCGCATGCGTTCGAATTCGTCGGCCTCGGCGGGAAACTGAGCCTTGTACTCGTCGAAGCGCGTCTGCCACTCGGTACGGAGCGTGCGTCCGCGCCGACCGATCCCCTCCTGAAAGTGCTCGTAGACGCCGTCGGGCACGAGGAACTTCGCGTCTTCGGGCCAGCCGTAAAACTTCTTCGTGAGCTTGATCTCCTCGACGCCGAGCGGCTCGCCGTGCGCCTCCTTCGTGTCCTGCTTGTGCGGCGCGCCCCAGGCGATGTGACTCGTCACAATGATCAACGTCGGCCGGTCGTGCGTATTCTGGAAGATGTCGAGCGCCCGCGAGATCTGACCGAGGTCGTTCGCGTCGCTCACGCGGACCACGTTCCAGCCGTACGCCAGGAACCGCGCGGCGACGTCCTCGGTGAACGCGATCGACGTGTTCCCTTCGATCGTGATGTGATTGCTGTCGTAAATCCAGCACAGGTTCGAGAGCTTCCAGTGCGCGGCGAGCGACGCGGCCTCCGACGAAATCCCCTCCATCATGCAGCCGTCGCCCGCGAGCGCGTATACGTTATGGCCGAAGAGATTCTCGAATCCCGGCCGAGTGTAGCGCGCCGCCGCCCAGCGCGCCGCAACCGCCATCCCGACGGCATTCGCCACGCCTTGGCCGAGCGGGCCCGTCGTCGTCTCAACCCCCGTCGTCAGGCCGTATTCGGGGTGTCCCGGGCACTTGCTGTGCAATTGCCGGAACAGCTTGATCTGGTCGAGCGACACCGCCGGCCCGCCCGTCGGAACACCGTGCTTGTCGGCGTCGACGACGCCGCTCAGATGCAGAATCGAATAGAGCAACATCGACGCGTGACCCGCCGACAGCACAAAGCGGTCGCGCTCCGCCCAAAGCGGGTCGCTCGGATCGTAACGCAGCACGTGTTGCCACAACTGGTAAACCACCGGCGACATCGACATCGGCGTCCCGGGATGGCCGGAATTCGCGGCCTGCACCGCGTCCATCGCCAGCGTACGCATCGTGTTGATGCACAACATTTCGGGCGAAATCGAGTCCGTTGGATTCGAAGCCGTCTGTCCCGTCGCGGTAGTCATCGCGGCCGACTCTCCTTCAATCTCAAGTGCCTGCGCCCGGTCATCGCCTCGCCCGTCGACTCGGCGTTTAGGATACGCTCGAAGAGTGACGGTTCCGAGAAGATTCTTCGGACGGCTCGATCGCTTCTGCGACCCGTTCTAGAATGTGTCGCTGATTTTGATCGTATTGCGGGCCGTTTCGCAATGCCGATGTCCGTCGGTCGACGCTCTCGATCAAATTGCTCGCCGCGTGATCGAGCACGAGAATCCGTCGCGACGATGCGGTAGAATCATCCCTTGAAGTCCGCGGCCGGACCCCGCCGTCACGCTGAAAGCAAGCTTTCGCGGCGGCCCGGCGCGGTGATCGAACCAGGAGCCCGACGATGTCGACGACCGTTCCCTTGACCGCTCGACCCGCGTGGAAAGCCCTCGCGACGCACGCGTCCAAAATCCGCGCGACGCACCTGCGACAACTGTTCGCCGACGACCCCGCGCGCGGCGAACGGATGGCGATCGAGGCCGTCGGGCTCTACCTCGATTACTCCAAAAACCGCGTCGACGACGAAACGCTCGCCCTGTTGGTCCAACTCGCCGAGGAATCCGGCCTCCGCGAACGTATCGACGCCATGTTCCGCGGCGACAAGATCAACATCACCGAAAATCGCGCCGTTCTGCACGTCGCGCTCCGCGCACCGCGCGGCGAGTCGATCGTCGTCGACGGCGAAAACGTCGTGCCGCTCGTCCACGCCGTGCTCCACAAGATGGCCGCCTTCTCCGATCGGGTCCGCTCGGGCGATTGGAAAGGCTACACCGGCAAGCCGATCAAAAACGTCGTCAATATCGGCATCGGCGGCTCCGACCTCGGTCCCGTCATGGCCTACGAAGCCCTCCGACATTACAGCAAGCGCGACCTCGCGTTTCGATTCGTCTCGAACGTCGACGGCACTGACTTCGCCGAGGCCACCCGCGACCTCGATCCCGCCGAGACCCTCTTCATCGTCTCGTCGAAGACCTTCACGACGCTTGAAACCATGACCAACGCCCACTCCGCGCGCGAGTGGACCTTGACCGCGCTCCGCGACGACGCCGCGATCGCGAGCCACTTCGTCGCGGTCTCGACCAACGCCGCCGAGGTCTCCAAATTCGGCATCGACACCGCGAATATGTTCGAGTTTTGGGATTGGGTCGGCGGCCGCTACTCGATGGACTCCGCCATCGGCCTCTCGACGATGCTCGCGATCGGACCCGAGAATTTCAGAGCGCTGCTCGACGGCTTCCACGCGCTCGACGAGCACTTCCGCACCGCGCCGTTCGACCGCAACTTGCCCGTCCTGATGGGCCTGCTCACCCTCTGGTACACCGACTTCCTGGGCGCGGAGACCATCGCCGTCTTGCCCTACGACCAATACCTGAAGCGGTTTCCGGCCTATCTGCAACAGCTCACGATGGAGAGCAACGGCAAACACGTCGCCCTCGACGGCACCCGCGTCGACTACGCCACCGGGACGATTTATTGGGGCGAGCCGGGCACGAACGGGCAACACTCGTTTTATCAACTGATCCATCAAGGCACGCGCCTCATTCCTTGCGACCTGATCGGCTTTTGCCGCTCGCTGAACCCGATCGGCGATCATCACGACATCCTGATGTCGAACGTCTTCGCACAGGCCGAGGCGCTCGCGTTCGGCAAGACCGCCGACGAAGTACGCGCCGAAGGGACCCCCGAGGCGCTCGTCCCGCACAAAACCTTCGACGGCAACCGACCCTCGAACGTCGTCCTCGCCGAAAAGCTCGACCCGGCGACACTCGGCAAGCTGATCGCACTCTATGAGCACAGCGTCTTTACGCAAGGCGTCGTTTGGAACATCGACTCCTTCGACCAGTGGGGCGTCGAACTCGGCAAAGTCCTCGCGAAACGCATCATCCCCGAGCTCCAAGCCGGCCCGGGCGCGCTCCCGCTCGCGCACGACGGCTCCACCAACGCGCTGATCCGACGCTATCGAAGCCTTAAACAACGCTAAACCGCGGCGCGGGTTGCGGCGCGGCCTTGGTCGCGAGATGATAAAACTCAGGTGTCGAGAGGCCGACCGCGGCGCGAGGTATTCGTCCGATGGCTGATTTCATTCACCAGAAAATGTTCGAGCTGGCCGACGATCAGACGCGCTATCGTCTGCTCACGTCGGACTACGTTTCGACGTCGACCTTCGACGGCCGGCCGATCCTGAAAATCGACCCGCAAGCGCTCACGGTCCTGGCGCGCGAGGGGTTCCGCGACGTCTCCTTCCTCTATCGCTCGGCGCACCTCGCGAAAGTCGCCGCGATTCTCGACGACCCCGAAGCCTCGAAGAACGACAAAGGCGTTGCGCTCAGCCTCTTGCGGAACGCCGCGGTCGCGTCGGGATTCAAGCTGCCGATGTGCCAGGATACCGGCACCGCGACCATCGTCGCGAAAAAAGGTCAAGGGGTCTGGACCGGCGCGAACGACGAGGAATTTCTCGCCCGCGGCATCTTCGAGACCTATCAAAACGAAAACCTGCGGTACTCGCAGCTCGCCCCGCTCACCATGTACGAGGAAAAGAACACCGGCACCAACCTGCCGGCACAGATCGATCTGTTCGCGACCAACGGCGACGCCTACGAGTTCCTGTTCGTCGCGAAGGGGGGCGGGTCGGCGAACAAGTTTCTGTTCTTCCAAGAGACGAAAGCCCTCTTGAACCCGTCGAGTTTGCAGACCTGGCTCGACCAAAAACTGAGGTTGCTCGGCACCGCGGCCTGCCCGCCGTATCACCTCGCGGTCGTGATCGGGGGGACCTCCGGCGAGATGAATCTGAAGACCCTGAAGCTCGCCAGCACGGGGTATCTCGACGGGTTGCCCACCACGGGCAACGCGCTCGGCCGAGCCTTCCGCGACCCCGCGCTCGAAGAGAAAGTGATGGATCTGGCGCGTCGGTGCGGGATCGGGGCGCAGTTCGGCGGCAAGTACTTCGCGCTCGACGCCCGCGTGCTCCGCCTCCCCCGGCACGGAGCCTCGTGCCCGGTCGGCATCGGCGTCTCGTGCTCCGCGGACCGCAACTTGAAAGCACGCATTGATCGAGACGGACTCTGGCTCGAAGAGCTCGAGCGCGAGCCGGCGCGGTTCCTTCCGGCCGAGTATCGCTCCGGCCTCGGGACGGAACACGGCGTTCCCATCGACCTGAATCGCCCCATGCAAGACATATTAGGCGAGCTGTCGAAGTACCCGGTCTCCACCCCGCTGCGGCTGACCGGCACGATCGTCGTGGCCCGCGACATCGCCCACGCGACCATCAAGACCCGCCTCGATCGCGGCGAGCCCATGCCCCAGTACCTCAAGGACCACGCGGTCTATTACGCCGGTCCCGCGAAGACCCCCGCGGGCATGCCCTCGGGTTCGTTCGGACCCACAACAGCCGGTCGGATGGATAGTTACGTCGACCTGTTCCAGTCGCGCGGCGGCTCAATGATCATGATCGCGAAGGGCAACCGCACCCCGCAGGTGACCGAAGCGTGCAAGCGCCACGGCGGCTTTTACCTCGGCTCGACCGGAGGCCCGGCGGCTTTGATCGCGAGCGAGAACATCAAAAAGGTCGAGGTTCTCGACCTCGCCGAGCTAGGCATGGAGGCGGTCTACAAGATCGACGTCGTCGACTTCCCCGCCTTCATTCTCGTCGACGACAAGGGGCACGACTTCTTCGCCTCGCTCCCCGTGCTGTCCTGACCCCGACCGACGTCCCGCCCGAAAATGTACGCTTAAGCCGTTGCCGAGTCTAGCTTTAACCTCAATTGGCTTCGTTTTGTCAAGTTGCCTCCGACGCGCCGAACGCGCGCGCACAACTAAGCGTGGTTTTGCACGCGCGACGTGCCGGTGCGGAAGGGTCGGCAGGTGGACGAAGTTGGCCGGCCCGCGGTTAGGGATTGGGACCGACGCGGAGCACGCGGTGGTTGTCGGTGTCGGCGATGTAGAGGGTGCCGTCGCGGGCCGCGAGGCATCCGTGTGGTCGATTCAGGCCGGCTTGGGTGGGCTCGCCGCCGAGGCCCGCGGTGCCGCGACGTCCGCCGGCAACGGTTGCGATCACGTGGGTGCGTGCATCAATTTTACGCACGGCGTGATTCTCGGTGTCGAGGACGAAGAGGTTGCCGTCGCGGTCGCAGCGGACGCCTTTGGGTCCGTTGAAGGAGGCGGAGAGGGCGTCGCCGCCGTCGCCTGTGTAACCCTTTTGGCCGGTGCCGGCGAAGGTGGTAATCACGCCCGCGGCGTCGACTTTACGGACCGTGCCGCCTTCGCGCTCGCAGATATAAGTATTGCCGAGTCCGTCGACGCAAACGGCGCGCGCGCCCATGACGACAGCCTTGGCGGCGGGACCGCCGTCGCCCTTGGCGTCGCGGCCGGGGCGGCTGCGCGGACGACCGACGCCCGCGAAGGTGGAAATCACGCCGGTTTTGAGGTCGACGCGACGGATCCGCCAGTCGGCGACGTCGGCGACGAGAAGCCCGCCGCGACCGTCGAGGCAGGCGTCGTGCGGCTCGATCATCGAGGCTTCGGAGGCCGGACCGCCGTCGCCCGCGTACGCTTTCTTGCCCGTCCCCGCGAGCACCGCGACGACGCCGCTCTTGCCGTCGCGTTTCACGACGCGCGCGCCGAGGCGGTCGACGAGATAGAGGTCGTCGTTCGCGTCGACGGCGAGTGCGAACGGTTGAAAACCGATCGGAGCGCCGTTGACGCCGGGCAGAGTCGAAATCACGCCGGACTTGAGGTCGACGACGCGGACGCGGCTGTTCTCGGTATCGGCGATCAGGAGGTTGCCGGCGCGGTTGAAGTCGAGAAAGAAGGGCATTTTGAGTTGAGCATGCGAGGCGGGGCCGCCGTCGCCGGAGTTGCCGGGTCGGCCGGTGCCCGCGACGAGTTCGATCGTGCCCGCGAAGCCGGTGGTTGCGCACAGGCAGAGTAGGGGAAGAGTGAACCTGTTCATGACGGCGATCCTCGAGCGGCCTCGGCGGGTCGAATCACCTTTGAGAGTGAGACGACGCGCGCCGAGACGCAAGAGGTTGCTCGCGCGGGTCGGATTTTTTGCCGATCGCGGCGAGCGCGAGCGGTCAGATTTGCTTTGTCTTCAGGGCGGCGCGGGACTCGATCGCGGCGCGGGTTGTGGAGACTTTGGAGGTCGAAACGGCGGAGTGCGCGATGTGTTTCGCGTCGATGACGGCGACGCGCGGGGTGGGGTCGGCGGTCCGTTGCCGTTGAGAAGCACGCGGTGCGCCCGCAGTCGGAGCCTCGCGAAGCGGAACGGCGAGTTCGGCGTGCCGAGGGGGGACGACGGGCGTCGCGGTCGAGGGGTCCGACGACGGGTCTTGAACCACGTACGCGTTCGCGACGGCGGCGTTGCCCGAGATCGCCCCGCCGCTCGAAGCGCTCGACGTCGAGGTCGCGCCCACGCCGCCGCCGTAGCTTGCGCCGAGCCGTTCGGAGACGCCGTCGTCGAGCCGCCGATGTTCGCGATCGCGATCGCCGCGATCCCAACGCCACCGAGCCGGCAACACCCACTTTCCCGCCGCCCGCCCTCGAGGTCGCCGTGTACGTGTTCGTCGGTTTCCCCGAGCCCGTCATCAACGCATGCACCGTCAGTCCGTGCGACGCGATCGTCCCGCCCTGACCAATCGTCGCCTCGTCGGTCTCGTGGACCAAATTCAAGGCCACCGCGGCCCCAATCCCAACCGAGCTCGTACCCACCTGCGTCGCGTCGGCCGTCGACGTGCCCGACGTCGGGTTCGACGACTTCAACGAAAGATTCCGCACTCCGCTCAGTTCCACCCCGTTTTGGACAGTCGCCGCGGCTCAGTTCGCGACGTCGTTGGTCGCGGCGGCTCCGGACGTGGCTTCGGCGTCGCAGGCGGAGGTTTGGGACGAACCGTTCGCAGTGGCCTACGCGCTCGTGAAAGTCGTTTCGCTCGAGGTCGCGGCCACTGAGGTCGCGCCGGTGATCAAGGCTTGCATCGTGTCTTTGATCACCGCGACGGTGACCGACCCGCCCGCGGTGCCGTCGGCGCTCGTCGTCGCGTTCGTCGTGCCGTCAAAGACGTCGACGTTTCCCCCTGCGAGCGAGACCGTCGCGGCGTCGCCCGCCGCGTCATCGTAATCTCATGGACCCCGCTCACGAGCGCGACGTTCACGACCGGCACGAGACGATCCTCAAGAAACTCGAAAGAGATCGATCGATTCGCAGGCCGCGCGTTGCTCAACGCCCCGCTTCGACCGCCTTCATGAGCTTGTTTTCGACCCGCCGTGAGTCGACGAAGACGCTTACGATCCATGACCGCGCATTCTTAGATTACTACGAAACAGACGGTCGATCAAGGCTGAGGGCGGCGGGTCGCCGGCGCCGAGACCCATTGCCGACCAGGATCAAACGTCCCAAAACTGGCCGTCGAGGCGTTCGACCCAAGGCAAGTCAAGGAATCAAGCGACACAACGCGACGCCGCGAGCAATCGTTCTCTGACTCTTTTGAATGCGTGACACAGTCGACTTCGGGCAGGAAGCGCATCGAACCACGGATCTCCGCGCTCCCGAGGGGCTCGCGATCTCGTTTCGAGACGCAATCCCTCCTCCGCACATTCAACCCAGACTGCTTTAATTTCCAAGACTGACCAACCTTATTCAGTCCACCCAGGCCGCCGTCACATTTTTTTCGGCGTGCCATCAAGGAAGAGATCGCGCAACCATCGGGTTGATCCTCGATCACGCTCCGACTTTTGTGCCGTAAACCTCTTATTCATAGAACGTTACTGCTGTTGCACGGCGTAACTCCGGGCGGTCGATGCTCGCCGGGGTACGATTTCCGCGGCACTCGCTTTCGAGAAACCGCGCGAGGGGAGGGGATTCAGATTACGGCAACGGTCGAGTGAAAGGTGCGAGAATCAGGCGTATTCTTGAAGGATCGGGGGCTGCTCACCTTGGGTGGATCGGCAGACCGGGGCGGAATCAAGGCCGGAATGCACTTTCGATTGCGGCGTGCGGTGCGGCAGCGATGCAGTCTCGCCGGTCTCGCGAGCGCGGTTGGACGATTCCGGCCTGCCGGCCGCGGTCGGGATCGCGGCGGGGCGCGTCTTGGCGGTTGTGAGCGCGAATTGGGTGGGCTGCCCTTGCAATCGGTGCCCGTGTTTGGATAATCAGAAACTTTCCAAGGTGGTTTTGCCGAGTTTGAGGCGGAGGATTTGTCGTGGCGGTACCAAAGAGGCGTAAGTCGAAATCAGCGAAGGGCAATCGTCGGAGCCACGACTTTTTGATCGCACCCGCGCTCAATGTCTGCCCGCAGTGCAAGCTGGCGGTCCCGCCGCACAAGGTCTGCCACCTTGTGGAGGAGTGCGGCAACGTGCAGCGGAGCAAGCCGCACAATCCCTTGGCGAAGACGAAGGCGTAAGGACCTCCGCTCAGGGAACCTTGCGGCGTCGAGGACGATGCGCGAGCGTTCCGAGAGTTGGTCCGGGTTCAGTCGTACACACCACGCGGTGATCGAGAGGAAGTTTGATGGGACGCCATTGCGAGGTCAGCGGCAAGAAGACGACGTTCGGCAACCACGTGACGACGCGCGGCAAGGCGAAGTATTTGGGCGGCGTCGGCACGAAGTGCACCGGCGTGAGCCGTCGGATGTTTCGTCCGAACCTGCAGCGGATTCACGTCTGGCTTCCGAACGGGACGACGCGGCACGTGCGCGTGGCCGCCTCGGTGATTCGCACCGGCATGCTCACGCTGGAAGTCGACGGCGTCGAGCGCACCTTCCCGCTCATTAAGGCGAGCAAGGGCAGCCGCAAGGCGCGCACCGATTTGAAGACGCTCTATCCGATCTGAGCTTGGGTTTTCCTCGGGTCTGGATCGAACGAGGTCCGCCGCGCGATCGCCTTTCGTGTGCGACCGCGCGGCGTTGACGTTCGTTGACCTTGCTTAGACCTCGTCGTCCGACCGCAGGCGGGCGAGCACGCTGAAATCTTCGATGGTCGAGGTATCGCCGACGGTCTCGCGACCGGCCGCGACGTCGCGCAGCAAGCGTCGCATGATCTTGCCGCTGCGGGTCTTCGGCAGCGACTCCGAGAAGCGGATGTCGTCGGGACGCGCGAGCGCGCCGATTTCCTTGACGACGTGGGCCCGCAGTTCCTGACGGACGGCTTCGGACGGGGATTGGCCCGACTCGAGCGTCACGAAGGCGACGATCGCCTGCCCGCGGATGTCGTCGGGGCGTCCCACGACGGCGGCCTCGGCGACGCGCGCGTGGCTCACGAGCGCGCTCTCGATTTCCATCGTCGAGAGCCTGTGTCCCGCGACGTTCAGGACGTCGTCGACGCGTCCCAGAATCCAATAGTTGCCGTTTTCGTCGCGGCGCGCGCCGTCGCCGGTGAAGTAACAGCCGTCGATCTCGCTCCAGTAGGTGGCGCGATAGCGGTCGTCGTCGCCGTGCAAGGTGCGCAACATGGCCGGCCAGGGCTGTTTGATCACGAGCAAGCCGCCGTGTCCGACCGGGACGGGCTTGCCGTCCTTGGTCACGATCTCGGGGACCACGCCGGGCAAGGGGCGCGTCGCGGAGCCGGGGACGGTCGGGGTTGCGCCCGGCAGCGGGGAGATCATGATCGCGCCGGTCTCAGTCTGCCACCAGGTGTCGACGATCGGGCAGCGTCCGCCGCCGATCACGCGCTGATACCAGATCCAGGCCTCGGGGTTGATCGGCTCGCCGACCGTGCCCAAGAGGCGCAAGCTCGAGAGGTCGTGGCGGAGCGGGTATTGCTCGCCCCACTTCATGAAGGCGCGGATCGCGGTCGGGGCGGTATAGAGGATGCTGACGCGATAGTCCTCGATGATCTTCCAGAAGCGGGCCTCGTCGGGCCAGTTCGGCGCCCCTTCATAAAGCACGACGGTGGCTCCGCGCGCGAGCGGTCCATAGACGACGTACGAGTGGCCGGTGATCCAACCGATGTCGGCGGTGCAGAAATAGGTGTCGTCGTCGCGGAGGTCGAAGACCCAGCCGGTGGTGGCGTGACAGCCAACGAGATAGCCGCCGGTCGTGTGCAAAATGCCCTTCGGCTTGCCGGTCGAACCCGAGGTGTAAAGGATGAACAGCGGGTGTTCGGAGTCGACCGCGACGGGGGGGCAGTCTGGCGAGGCCTCGGCGGTGACCTCGTGCCACCAGTGGTCGCGGCCCGGTTCGAACCCGACTTTGTGCGCGGTTCGCTGATAAACGATCACGTTTTCGACCGTCGGGCACGTCGCGAGGGCGAGGTCGGCCTGCTCTTTGAGGGGCACGATTTTGCCGCGACGCCAGCCGCCGTCGGCGGTGAGCAGGACCTTCGCGCCGCAGTCTTGGATTCGTCCGGCGAGCGCCTCGGCCGAAAAGCCGCCGAAAACGACGGTGTGCGGCGCTCCGATCCGGGCGCAGGCCAGCATTGCGACGACGGCCTCGGGTACGAGCGGCATGTAGATCGCCACGACGTCGCCGGGCCGCACGCCGAACCGCTTGAGGACGTTCGCGAGCTTCGCGGTTTCACGCTCGAGGTCTTGATAACGCAGGACGCGGCGGTCGCCCGGCTCGCCCTCCCAAATGATCGCGGCCTTGTTTCGATTCGCGCCGACGCAGTGGCGATCGACGCAATTTTCGGCGGCGTTCAAGGTGGCGTCGACGAACCACCGCGCATGCGGAGGCTGCCAGTCGAGCACGCGGCTCCAGGGCTTGCTCCAGGTCAGGCACGCGGCGATCTCGCCCCAGAAGCCCTCGGGGTCGTCCTTCGCGCGGGTCCAGAGCCGCTCGTATTCCTCGATGCTGCCGACGCGCGCCCGCGACGCGAACTCCGCACTGGGCGGAAACGAACGATTCTCGATCAGGACGCTGTGAATCGCGCCGCCGTGCTCGGACGACATTGGGCACAACCCCTCGCACATTGTTGAGAAAACGACCCGAAACGTCGATGTTGCGACGATCGGCACGCGCGGCGGATCTCGCGACGTCAAAGAGATCGTAAGGCCGTGGCCGGCGCGCGTCAACGCTCCGCGACGTCGGCCCGCGCGGCGCGACGGCGCGCCGATTCGGCGCGTCGGACCTTGCGGGCGGTGCGACGGCGCTGCACACTTGATCCGTAACCGCGCCGCCCGGTCCGAATCGCGACCGCGTCGCGGCTTTGCCTTCAGGTGGACGACGATCATGCGTTGGGGATTCATCGGTGCGGGACAGATGGCGCGAGCGCTGGCCCTGGGGATGTTGCGCGCGGGGGCGGTCGAAGCATCGCAGCTCGCCGCGAGCGACCCGCACGCCGGCGCGCTCGACGCGTGGGCCGAGGCGACCGGCGGCGCCGCCTGCGTCTCGAACCGCGCCGTCGCCGCGTCGAGCGATGTGCTCGTGCTCGCGGTCAAGCCGCAGATGATGCCCGCGGTCCTCCTCGATTTGAGCGAGGTCGTCACCCGCGATCACCTCGTGATTTCGATCGCGGCGGGGGTCGGGCTCGAAGCGCTGGCGCTGGGGCTGGGCGCGGGGCCGCGGCTCGCGCGGGTGATGCCGAACACGCCGGCGCTCGTCGGCGAGGGGGCGTCGGCGTTTTGCCTGGGCCGCGGCGCGACGTCCGACGACGAGACCGTCGTGCGGCTCTGCGTCGAGTCGGTCGGCAGCGGCCGGCTCGTGCCCGAAGCGCTGCTCGACGCCGTCACCGGGCTTTCGGGCAGTGGACCGGCGTTCGTTTATATCATGATCGAATCCCTCTCCGACGGCGGCGTGCGGATGGGCTTGCCGCGCGACGTCGCGACGCAACTGGCCGCGCAAACGGTCCTCGGCGCGGCGAGGATGGTGCTCGAAACCGGCGAGCATCCCGGCCGGCTCAAGGATCAAGTTGCCAGCCCCGGCGGCACGACCATCGCCGGCCTGCACGCGCTCGAACGCGCCGGCGTCCGCGGCGCGCTCATCGACGCCGTCGAGGCCGCGACCAAACGCGCGCGCGAACTGTCCGCCGGATAACCCGCGAACAACGCCGCGCACTCACTCCCAAACCCTTGTTTTGAACAGGACCTGATTGATGTTCGCACCGCGTCGTCTCGGCGTTTCCGCCTTCGCCGTGCTCCTGATGCTGCCGCCCGCGGCCGCGCTCGCCGCCGACCCGCCGAAGTCGAGAAAGATCATCCTCGACACCAAAGAGGGCGTCGCGGCGGTGAAGGGCGAGTGGCGCTATCACGACGTCAAGCTCGTCGAGGTGCCCGGCGTCGGGCCCGACGGCAAGCCGAACCGAACCTACAACATCGAGCCGCGCGCCTTCGGAGCGACCTTCGACGACAGCGCGTGGGAAGTCCTCGACCCGACCACGCTGGGCAAGTCGCGCTCGACCGGCCAGGTCTGTTTCTGCTGGTATCGGATCAAAATCACGCTGCCGGACGGGGTTGAGGGCAAGTCGGTCTGGTTTCAGACGACGGTCGACGACTACGGCGAGGTCTGGGTCGACGGCAAGCTGCCGCGCACGGCGGGGAAGGGGGGCGGACCGATCGTCGGCGGCTTCAACGTCCCGAATCGCGTCGAGCTCCGCGACCCGAAGCCGGGCAAGGTCTATCAAATCGCGGTCTTCGGCATCAACGGACCGATCTCCGCCGCCCCCGGCAACTGGATCTTCCTCCGCGGCACCGCCTTGGAAATCATCGACCGTTGACGACCGGCTTCTGGACTTCGCCGCGTTCCGTGCCGCGAAGAGCCGGGCGACGGAGACCGCGCGCGGCTTCAGTCGACCGCATCGAGGCGATCTCGAAACGCGCGGGCGGCGGCGCGTGGTTTCTCAGCGTGCACGATCGCGGCGCTCACCGCGATGCGACGCGCGCCGGCCTCGAGCAGGTCGTCGAGATTCTCGAGGCTGATCCCGCCGATCGCGAACCAAGGCAGATTCGTCGTTTCGGCGGCCTCGCGGACGAGAGCCAGGCCGGCGAGTTCGTCGAACGACTTCGTCCCGCTCGCGAACACAGGTCCGACGCCGAGGCAGCCCGCGCCGTCGACGACCGCCTGCTCGATCTGAGCGCGGTCGTGCGTCGAGACGCCGATGACCGCGCGCGGACCCACGATCCGCCGCGCGTCGCGCACGCGCAGGTCGTCCTGGCCCAGGTGGACGCCGTCGGCCCCCGCGAGCCGCGCCAGATCGGCGCGGTCGTTCACGAGAAACCGCGCCTTCGCCTGCGCCGTCAAAATCCGGACCTCGCGGGCTCGCGTCAGCCACTCGCGCTCGGGCAGGTTCTTCTCGCGCAGTTGGATCACGTCGGCCCCGCCCGCGAGCGCCTCGCCGACCACCCACGTCAGGTCGCCCAACGTCCGCAAGCCGCCGACGAGCACCTGCAACCGCGCGTCGCCCAGCGCATGCCGCGCATTCACCGCGACCATCACCATCTTTTCAATCGTGTACACGTCGTAGCGCAAGACTTCAAACCGGCCCGCGATCCAGACGTCGATCAGCTTCGCGTATTCCTCGAGCGACCGCAGCGCCTCGCCGCAACGCCTGAAATTCGCGATCAGCACGTCGCGGAGCGACTCGCGCGGGCTCTCGGACGACGTCATCACGTGCGCGCCGACGTCGCCGGGCGTATCGCGCGACGCCAGCCGGGCATCGACGTCAAGCGCGCGGATCGTCTCGCCCAAGCGCCGACGCGTCTCCTTCACGCGCCGCGTCAAACCGGGGTCGTTGAGCGCGAACCGTACGTAATCCTCGACGACCCGCAGACCCTCCGAAGCTCGATTCGACGACGCGTCAAACACCCGCGCCAGGTCGTCGCCCAGCCCCGGCTCGGTCAGTCGCAGCGGCTCGATCTCCGACGCGAGCGGAATCGGCGCGGTCTCGACCCGCACCTTCTCTTCGAGTTCGATCGTTAAGCGGTCGGGCGCGAAGCCTTCCGCCGCCAGACGCTCCACCACCGGCGTCGATGTGTTCAGCAGCCCCGCGAGCAAATGCTCCGTGCCGACCAAGCGGTTGCGGTCGACCACCCGGGCGGTGTGTGCCGCGAACCCAAGCGCAACGCGCAGCTCCTCCGACATCGGCGGCAAGCTCGCGGCACCCGACGCCAACTGCCCCGGCCCCTCGTCGAGGTTGTCCTCGAACGGCCCCGACGTCCCCAGCAACGACCACAGCCGCGCCGGCGCCAAACCCAGCTCGATCAACATCTCCGCCGCGCGGCTCTCCGACTCGTCCGCCAGCGCCGCCAGCAAGTCGAACACCTCGATCACGCTCCCGCCCCGCGCGCGGGCCCGTCGCCCCGCACGAGCCAACGCCCGCGTCGCGCCAGGTGTTGTCGATCCCATCATAAAATGATCCCGCCCTCTTTCCGCGCGACCCAACGCCGCAAATCGCCCGAAACGCGGGCGCTCCCTCATTTAAATTGCATGCGACCGCCACCCCGCTTGTCAAGCGCGACCTCGGCCCGCAACTCCCCGCAACCTCACTCCAGCCCCAAAAGCTCGCGCCGGACCCAGTTCAAGGCGTGCTTCGCCGAGCGCGACTGAATCACCCGGCGCGGCTGCTCGGGCCCGAGCTCGAGCTTGCGCGAACGCACCCCCTCGGCGGTCGCCAAGCCTAGATAAACAAGGCCGACCGGCTTCTCAGGCGTGCCGCCGCTCGGGCCCGCGATGCCCGTCACGCTCACCGCCAGGTCCGATCCAAACCGCCCCCGCGCCCCGACCGCCATCGCCTCGGCAACCTCGGGACTGACCGCGCCCACGCGCGCGATCAACTCCGCGGGCACCCCAAGCAACGCCGACTTCGACGCGTTCGAGTAACTGACCACGCCCCCCAAGAAATGCTCGCTCGCGCCGGCCAGGCTCGCAACCCGGTCCGCGATCAGCCCCCCAGTGCACGACTCCGCGACCGCGAGCGTCTTCCCAGAACGCGCAAGCTCCGCCAAGACCGCGTGTTGCAACTCGTCGTCCCCCTCCGAGAAGAGGATGTCGGCGAACCGCGCGCGGATCGTCGCGAGCGTCCCCTCCAACGCCGACGCCGCCTCGGTCTCCGTCGCCGACGACGATCGCACCCGAAAGCTGATCGTCGCGTCGCTCGCGGTGATCCCAACCATCGGCTCGCGCCCGCGCGCCGTCAAATCGAGCGCCGACGCCTCGACGTCCGCCTCGCCGCGCCCGAACAAATTCAACTTCCGCTCAAGAATGAACCGAGTGTCGCCGCGAGCCGCCATCAAGCTCCGTACCCTCGGCGCAACCTGTTCCTCAAACATGACTTTCATCTCGTACGGCACCCCGGGCAAGCAGATGCACGTCGCTCGTCCAAGCCGCATCCAGATGCCCGGCGCCGTGCCGACCCGGTTCGCGATCGGTTCCGAACCGGCCGGGAACAACGCCTGCACGCGGTTCCGCTCGGTCATCGCGCGATTCCGACGTTCAAAGAACCCCGCGATCGCCGCCAGCGACGCCGGATCCTCGACCAACTCCACCCCCGCCACCCGCGCCAGCGCCTCGCGCGTGAGGTCGTCCTGCGTCGGCCCCAGCCCCCCCGTCGTCACAACCAACTCCGCGCGACCGAACGCATGCCGCAAAGCCCCCAAATTCTCGTCCATGTCGTCGCCGATCGACGAGTGAAACCGCGTCTCGACCCCCAACGCCGCCAGCGACCGCGCCAACCACTGACTGTTCGTGTCGAGCGCCTGCCCGCTCACCAGCTCGTCGCCGATCGCGACCAACTCCGCTTTCAACGCCATCGCTCGCAACCCCCCGTTCGGAATCCCGCGGGCGGAACCCTCCGCACACTCTGGATCCTATCCGGTCCGGCCCTCGGGCGGCGACGCGACTCGCCGTTTTTCACTCGCATCGAACCCGCTCGACGTCGCGCGTGTCGAGAAAATTCCTGCAATCTTCACGCCGAGACTCGTGCAAAATCTTGGGGATCCTGGTGTAATGTTGCGGTCGCGTCCATCACGCGACCTCTTCGCATCGCAGCCCAGGGAAGACCGCAACCGTGTCTCGGCAACCATCGTGGATTGGTCGGGAGGGTCCTGGATGTCTAGTGCCGCGCTGCTTGAACGTCCCACCTTGGTCTTGAATCGGAGCTGGCAGCCGGTGCATGTCGCGACCGTCGCGCGTGCGCTCATCATGCTCTGGAACGAGACCGCCGTCGTCGTCGATCCCGACGATTTTCGTCAGTATTCCTGGTCCGACTGGGCACGCCTCGCTCCCAAGGACGGCGAGCCGTTCATCCGTACCGTCACCATGCGGCTGCGCGTCCCCGAAGTCGTTACCCTCACCAGGCACGACCGCCCCCGCCGCAACCCCGTCACCTTCAGCCGTCGCAACCTATTTAAGCGTGACCACTCGACCTGCCAATACTGCGGAATCCAGCCCGGCAGCGAGGAGCTGACGATCGACCACGTCGTCCCCCGCTCCCACGGCGGACAAACCACCTGGGAAAACTGCGTGCTCGCATGCGTCGCCTGCAACGCCCGCAAAGCAAACCGCACGCCCGACCAAGCCTTCATGAAGTTGCGAAAAACCCCCATTCGCCCGATCTGGAAGCCGCTCTACGACGCCTCGAACGTCCGCGTCGCAAGCTGGTCGCGGTTCCTCAGCGAAGCGTATTGGAACATCCAGCTCGAAAACTGACCCCGCCCTCAACACCGACGCCGATCCCCATCCGCCCTCCGCGACCGGCGGACAGGGAGCGCATGCCTGCCTTACAAAGCGGACACCTTAAAGTCGCACCCCACACCCGCGCACCACTCCTAACATATTAGTACACTGACCGATCAGTCCGGCTTAGTTTCCTCATCACCGCCATACTACGCGACAACCATAACCACGCGGCCTCGTGGTCATACAAGGCGTACTCACCCGTGTCGGGTTCGTTTGGGCGGAACCGCGGCCAAGCCCCGACGTTGTCGTTGGACGCGACCTCGACCGGGGAGATTGGGTCGCCAAGTGACGGACAAGCCGGCCGATCTTGGCCGGCTGGTCGCGCGAGCTTGATGCTCACGATCGACACGCGGTCGGCGGGGTCGCCAACCCGGCCCTGACCGCTTTTAGGACACTCGACAAAACGAAGCCAATCGAGGGTTTTCTGAATGGCGACAAGGACTTACGGCGTGCATTGACAGGTTTGTACAGGTGCTGTGCCGGTCGGGCCGGACCGCCAAGGCGCGCATCCCCGCGGAGCGCGACGTTGCGGGCGTCGCGCACCAAATCGGGCTCTCGACGAAACGAAGCCAATCGAGGGTTTTCTGACTCACGACAAGGACTTACGTCGCGCAATGAGTGATTTGTACACTCTTCTGGAGGCGCGCACGGCCGTCGACTCGCCGAGGGTACGGCGGGCGGCTCCTCACGAGGCGGGAAGCGGGCACTCCCTTGCATTCGGAGTCGGGCGGGCTCACGATTAAGCGGTTGCCGCCGCAACCGGCGGTCCCGGGTTCACCTCACTGTTCGAGCTCCACGAAAGTGGCGAGGAAAGGCCTTCGATGCTGAAACACCTAGTCGCGTTGGTCGGTTTTGCCGCTCTTGCGTCCCCTCTGAGCACAGCCCGGGCCGCGGACGACCCCGCTTACTCTCGCAAAGAGGACGTAATCTACGGCCGGAAGTTTGGCACGGCGCTGACGATGGACGTGTTTACTCCGAAGCGAAATCTGAAGGGATTGGGGATCATCTTCGTGGTGAGCGGCGGCTGGTTTTCCGCGCACGAGTCGATCGGTCCGGGCTTCGTAACTCCTTTGACCGACCGCGGCTACACGGTGTTCGCGGTCGTGCACGGCAGTCAGCCGAAGTTCACGATCCCGGAAGCCGTGGGCG
>JAJYDB010000056.1 GCA_021777845.1 Planctomycetota bacterium | reverse complement strand
ACGTCGTCGACCCGGTTCGACGCACGCGCGGCTTTTTCCAGCGTCGCGGCGGGATGCTCGACCCGACCGCCGGCTTCTATCTCGTCGCGCCGCGCGTGGAGCGCGTCGCGCTGGCGAGGCTCGCGGAGGAGCTCGAATCTCGCTCCGCCGCCGAGGTCCGCGCGCGCGCCGAGGCCGATTTGCTCGAGCTCGTCGCGCGCTCGGGCCTCGAACTCCGACCGCCGACGCGTCCAGCCCCGCCGCCGCCCCCTCCCCCGCGACCGTTCGGACGCGGACGCGACCTCGCGCTCGGCGCTATCGCGGCGACGTTTTTGGTCGCGCTCGTCCTCTGGATCGGCGCGATCGACCTCCGGCAACGCGCGCAAACGCAAGCGTCGGCGCGCATCGAAGCGAGGCTCGAGCAAACACCGAGCTTGGTGCTCGAAACGCGTCTCGATCAGACGCTCGACGAACCTCGCGACAACCTCGCGCCGCAACCCGCGACCGCGACGGCCCCCGCGCCCGCCGCAATCGACGAAGCCCCCGTCCCGGTGCCCGAGCCGTCCGAAAAAGCGCTCTCGATGTACCGCGGCGGCCGTTGGATCTGGCTCACAAACATCGCGCTGGGGATCGTAATCCCGAGCGTCTTCCTGTTTAGTGGAGTGTCGGCGCGGTTGCGAACGTTTGCGCGACGGCTCGGCCGCAATTGGTTCGGCACGGTCGCGGTATATCTCGTCTTATTTACTCTACTCTCCTTTGTGATCGAGCTGCCCTGGGATTACTACATCGGGTTCGTCCGACAACACGCTTACGGGCTGTCGAATCAGACGCACGCGAAGTGGATCGCCGACAAACTGAAGGGCCTGGGCGTCGGGACCGTCACTCTGGTGCTGGTCGGCTGGATTCCGTACCTGCTGCTGCGCCGCAGTCCGCGACGCTGGTGGCTCTACTCTTGGCTCGCGGCGTTTCCGGTGATGCTGTTCGGAATGTACATTCAGCCGACGGTGGTCGCGCCGCTGTTCAATAAGTTCGGGGCGATGCACGACAAGCAGCTCGAAGCGCGGATTCTCGCGCTCGCCGAGCGCGCGGGCATCGACGGCGGACGCGTATATGAGGTGTCAAAAAGCGAGGACACGAACGCGGTGAACGCGTATGTGACGGGCCTCGGCTCTTCGCATCGAATCGTGCTTTGGGACACGCTGCTCAAGAAGCTCAGCGCCGACGAGGTTTTGGTCGTGATGGGTCATGAAATGGGCCATTACGTGCTCGGGCACGTGATCAGCACGCTCTTTCTCGGCTGGTTTCTGTTGCTCGCGGGGCTTTTTTTGGCGGACAGACTGGGCCGTCGGTTGATCGCGAGATTTCAAGGCCGATTTGGTTTCGACTCGCTCGCCGACGTCGCCTCGGTGCCGCTGTTGATGCTGGTGTTCGCGGTCGCGGAGTTGGTGATCATGCCCGCGCCCTTGCTTTTCAGCCGCTACCACGAGCACGAGGCCGACCGTTTCGCGCTTGAGTTGACACACGCGAACCACGCGGGCGCGACGGCCTTCGTGAAGCTCGCGGAAGAGAATTTGAGCGTCCCTCGGCCCGACCTTTGGTATGTCTTTTTTCGATCGACCCACCCGCCGCTCGGCGACCGGATCGACTTCTGCAACGTCTACCACCCCTGGCGGACCGGTCGAAAACGGCACTACGAACCGCTGTTCCGGCATTAATATCAGCCCCGCGGCGCTCTTCTCCGCCCGCGCACAAGTCTAATCCTTAAGAAAGGTTTAGCCAAACCGCGCATTCCGCCCGGTCGCGGTTTGACGCTATAATATTGAACCTCACCGCGCGGGAGTTTGAGTTGCGGTCCCCCCTGACACTGAAGGACGGCGTCATGACGAGACGTTGGTTGGCGGCGAGTGCGGTTCTGCTCGCCGCGGCGGTTGGATGCGGGCACGAGGGCGACGCCGAGCACGAGGAAGAGGTTGAGTCCGAAGTCTACGTGAAGGCCGAGCCGGCGCGACGCGGGACGGTTTCGGAGTCGATCGCGGGTCTGGGACGGATCGAGGCGCTGCCCGATCATCTGGCGACGTTGACGCCGGCGGTCGAGGGTCACGTCCACGCGTTGCTGGTGCAACAAGGCGAGGTGGTGCGCAAGGGGGACGCGATCGTCGAGCTCGACCGCGCGGCGGCGCTGGCGGATTTCACGGAAAAGTCGTCGATTCGCGACGGGCTGGTCGCGTCGCTGACGCTGCTGAAGTCGCTGCCGAGGACCGAGGAGCAGCAGCCTCTGAAGCTCGCGGTGGAGCAGGCGCAGGTTGGTTTGGATCGCGCGCGTCGGCTCGCGGACGAGGTCCGGAAGCTCGAGTCGAGCAAGCTGGCGTCGTCGCAGCAGTTGTTTGATGCGGAGAAGGCGCTCGATACGGCGCGGCTCCAGCTTGAAACGGCGCAGTCGCAATTCAAGATTCAGATGATCGGCCCGCGTCCCGAAGCGGTGGCCGAGGCCGAGGCGAAGATCAAAACGGCCGCCGCGGCGGTGGAATTCTCGAAGGCGCACCTCGAATACCACACGATCCGAGCGCCCATCGACGGTGTGCTCGACGGCCTCACGTGCCACCCCGGGCAGACGATCTCGATCGGCGCGACGATCGGCGAAATCGTCGACAGCCGTCAGGTGCACGCACTCGTCTGGCTCCCGCCGCGATCGGCCCGCGGGGTGAAGGCCGGTCTCTCCGCGCAGGTACGTCCCGCCGACGAACACGCGTCTTCGGAGTCGACCGACGCGCACGACGCGCTCCCCGGCAAAGTCGACTTCGTCGGCCGCGTCACCGACCCGCAGACCGGCAACCTGCCGATCCGAATCCTCGTCGACAACACCGCCGGCGTATTGGCGCTCGGACAAATCGTGCAGGTGACGATCGGCGGCGAGGCCCGCGCCGACGTCTTGCAGGTCCCCGCGGCGGCAATCCTCGACCTCGGCGAAGGCATGACCTTGCTGGTCATTCGCGAAGGCAAGGCGGTCGTCCTGCATCCGAAGCTGGGCGCGACCTCGAACGGCTGGGTCGAGGTGACCGACGTCGACCTCAAACCCGGCGAGCCGGTCGTCGTCGAGGGGGGCTACGGCCTGCCTGAAAACACCAAGGTGAAGGTCGGCGAGCCTGAAAAAGCCGAGGACGGAAAAGACGAGCAGTCCAAACCCGCGCACGATGAAAAAGAAGACGCGAAGGACAAGGGCGCGGAAGACAAGAAGAATAAGCCGGCCGAAATCGCTGAAAAAGCGGAGGCCGCCCGGTGAGCGACTCCGCACCGATGGACTCCGAGCAGACCGACTCCTTGGAATTGGACCCCGTGCTGTTGGAAGCCGAGGGCATGTCCGGCGAACGCGCCCGCGGGCTGAACCTCGTCGCGCTGGCGAAGCCGTATTTCGGCTTAATCGTGCTCACGACGGTGCTGTTGACCGCGTTCGGGGTCGTCTCGATGCTCCGGATGCCGAGCGGGATCTACCCCGAGGTGGCCTTTCCGCGGATCGTCGTGATCGCCCAGACGCCGGGCCTCGCGGTGAAGGATGTCGAGGTGGCGGTCACGCGTCCGATCGAAGAGGGCGTGAGCATTGTTTTGGGCGTGATTCGCGTCCGCTCGAAGTCGGTCCGCGGCGCGGCGGAGTTGCAAATCGACTTCGCCCCCGGCACCGACATGATCCAGGCTTTAAATGACATCCGCGCACGCATGGCCGAGGTCGGCGCGCAGCTCCCGGCGGGCACCTCGACAATCACCGAACGTCAAACGCCGTCGGTGTTTCCGATCATCTCGTTCGTCGTGACCGGCGGCAAAGATCCGTCCTCGCTCCACGACTACGCCTATTATGATCTGCGTCCGCGGATCAGCCGAATCCCCGACGTCTCGTACGTGACGGTGCAAGGCGGCGATATCCGCGAGGTGCTCGTCGAGGTGGACCCGCGCGCGCTCGTCGCGGCCGGGCTGTCGATTTCGGACATCGCGGACCGCCTGGGCAAGGAGCACCGCCTCAAGGCCGTCGGCCGACTCGACCGCGGCACGCTCCAGTATCAAGTGCTCACCGACTCGCTCGCGACCAACCCGATCGAGCTTGAGGACCGCGTGATCCTCGAGAAAAACGGACAGGCGATCCGCCTTCGCGACGTCGGCCGCGTCGTGATCTCGCACGAGGATCGCACCCAGGCGATTCGCGCGAACGGCAAGGACGCGGTGGCGCTCACGGTGTTTCGTCGGCTCGGCGGCAACGCGCTCGCCGTCTCGCGCGACCTGCAGGAGGTGCTCGCCGACGCCTCGAAAAGCGCCCCGCCGGGCGTCGCGATCCGTCCGATTTACGACCAAGGCAACCTCGTCCGCACCGCGATCGCGAACGTCCGCGACGCCATCGTCATCGGCGGCCTGCTCAGCGTGCTCATCCTGCTCGTCTTCCTGAAAAGCCTACGCGCCACGCTCATCGCGGCACTCTCCATTCCGCTCAGCCTGATCATTACTTTCGTGTTTCTCTACTTGACCGGCGACACGCTCAA
Organism: Planctomycetota bacterium; assembly: GCA_021777845.1. Lineage (GTDB taxonomy): Bacteria > Planctomycetota > Planctomycetia > Isosphaerales > Isosphaeraceae > JAJYDB01. Next base: position 18,283 of record JAJYDB010000056.1, on the reverse strand, counting down.
TCTGATGTCGCTGGGCGGACTTGCGGTCGCGATCGGACTGATCATCGACGACACCGTCGTCGTCATCGAGAACATCGCGCGACACCTCGCCGAGGGCCAGAGCGGCGACGCCGCGGTCGATCGCGCCAGCCGAGAAATCAGCGGCGCGGTCATCGGCTCGACGCTCACGACGATCCTCGTCTTCTTGCCGCTGGCGTTCGTGAGAGGGGTCGTCGGCCAATTTTTCCAGTCGCTGTCGGTGTCGCTCACGGTCGCGCTCTTGGTCTCGATGGTCGTCAGTTTGACGATCATCCCGGTGCTCGCCGCGCGGTTCCTCGGACGTCGCCCGATGCCGACCACGGGTCCGATTTACAACGTGCTCGCGAACGGTTACGAGGGAATGCTTCGCGTCGGGCTGCGAGCGCCGAAGCTCGCGGTCCTGTGCGCCCTGCTCGCGGTCGTACCCGGCTACTTCATCTTCAAACAGCTCGAAATCGGCTTCATGCCCGAAATGGACGAAGGCGCGTTCGTGCTGGACTACAACATGCCCGTCGGCACCTCGCTCGCTCAAACCGACAAGGTGATGCGCCGCGTCGAGGCCGTCCTGCTCGAAACGCCCGATATTTCCGGATATATTCGCCGGACCGGCGCCGAACTCGGCTTTTTCGCAACCGAGCCCTACACCGGCGACATCTTGGTGAGCCTGAAGTCCGCCGGCAAACGCCGCCCGATGGAGGAACTCTTCGTCGACCTGCGCAATGAGCTCAAAGCCAAGGTGCCCGAGCTCGAAACCGAGTTCGTGCCGCTCGTGCTCGACCAGATCGGCGACCTGGCAGGCGTCGACCAACCGATCGAAGTGAAAATCTTCGGGCCCGAGGCCGAGACGTTGCGCGACCTCGCGGAAAAAGTAGGCGCGATCGTCGAGAAAGTCGACGGCGTGGTCGACGTCAACACGCACGTTTTGCTCGGCAATCCCGACATCGTCGTCCGCCCCGACAGCGTGCAGACCTCGCGCGTCGGGCTCACCGAGATGGACGTCGAGAGCCAGCTCAACGCGGCGCTCTACGGCCAGGTGGCCAGCACGATTCCCGAGCAGGACCGGATGACGAAGATCCGCGTCCGATATGCCGACCGCGTTCGTTTCGATCGCGACCGCCTCGGCCAGATTCCCATCAGTCTGGCGAGCGCGACCACTCCCGCCACCAGCGGCGCGGCGGCGGGAGTCGGCTTCGTCCCGCTCGAACAGCTCGCGTCGATCAAAGTGGTCCGCACCGCCAACGAACTCTGGCGCGAGAACCAGCAGCCCGTCCTCACGGTCTCCGCCGCGATGGAAAACCGCGACCTCGGCTCGGTGAACGCCGAAATCCGAGAGAAGCTCGCCGACCTCAAATTCCCGAAGGGCTATCGCTGGGAACTCGCCGGCGAATACCGTGCGCAACAAGAGTCGTTCGCCAGTCTCACGACCGTGCTCGTCGTCTCGGCGGCGCTCGTGTTTCTGTTGCTCGGATTCCAATTCCACAGCCTCACGCTGCCGATTTTGATCTTCCTGGCGCAGCCGATCTCGCTCGCCAGCGCCCTGCTCGCCTTGAAAATCACGGGCACGCCGCTCAACGTCTCGTCGTTCATGGGCGCGATCCTGCTCATCGGTCTCGACGTCAAAAACGGCATTATTTTGATCGAATACATCGACCAACTGCGCGTCGCCGGGCTGCCTCTGCGCGAGGCGCTTTTGAAAGCCGGCCGGGTGCGGTTCCGACCGATCTTGATGACCAGCCTGTGCACGATTCTCGGCCTGATTCCGCTGGCGCTCGGGCTTGGCCCCGGCGCGCAGATGCAGCAACCGCTCGCGATCGCGGTCATCGGCGGCTTGATCACGAACATGCTGCTGACGCGGCTCCTGATCCCCGTCGGCTACATGGTCTTGAAGGGCGGCTCGGCGGCGGAAAGCGTCGCCGCGTAAGCCGAGGCGTTTCCCGGCCGCGGCCCTTGCGACTTGCCGCGTACTGCACGATCATAAGCTAGACTGGAGTGCCCGCGTCCTGGCGGCGGCGTTGCCGTCGGGGTCGCGGCGGGCATCCGCAACCAGCGATCCGGAAGCACGGCCCGCGTGATTGTTGTCGAACATTTAAGCAAAGCGTTTCGCGACTATCAGCGCGGCTGGGTGTCGGCGGTGACCGACGTCAGCTTCGACTGCCGCCCGGGCGAGATTTTCGGCCTCCTGGGGCCGAACGGCGCGGGCAAGACGACAACGCTGCGGATCTTGAGCACGGTTCTGCGGCCGACGGGAGGCCGCGCGGTTGTCGCCGGCTTCGACGTCGCGACGCACCCCGAGGCCGTCCGCTCGCGGATCGGCTATATGTCCGCGAACACCGGCATCTATGACCGCATGACCGCGTGGGAGCTCGTCGATTACTTCGGACGCCTGCACGGCCTCGAGGGCGACCGCCTCCTGGAACGCATGGAGTCGACCTTCGACTGGCTCCAAATGAACGATTTTCGCGACGTCCTCGGCTCGAAAATGTCGACCGGGATGAAGCAGAAGGTCTCGATCGCGCGCACGATGATTCACGACCCTCCGGTTTTGATCTTCGATGAGCCGACGTCGGGCCTCGACGTGCTCGTCGCACGCGTCGTGCTCCAAAAAATCGCGGAGCTGCGCGAGCGCGGCAAGACGATACTCTTCTCCACTCACGCGATGCACGAAGTGGAGAAACTCTGCCGTCGGGTGGCGATCATCCACAAAGGGCGCGTGCAGGCGATCGGCTCGCCCTCGGGTCTGCTCGAACAGTACGACCAGCCCGACCTCGAAGAACTGTTCTTTCACCTTGTAGACCGCGCCGAGAAGGAAAAATACGACTACGACTCCGCTCGGCCGGTCGACGAAACGGCGCTGAAGTAGAGTATTACGAGCCGCGCAAGAGTAAAGTAATATCCGGTCGGCCACTCTCCGCGAACAGAAGGCTGCGAATCGATGCGATGGTCGATCATTCGATTAATTTGGAGCCGGGAGGTTCGCGACCAACTGCGCGATCGGCGTACGCTGTTCATGATTTTCGTGCTGCCGATTTTACTCTACCCGATCATCGGGATCGGGACCGTACAGTTCAGCGCGGCGCTTGACCAGCAAGCGCGGACGGTGGTCGTGATCGGCGCGCGTTTCCTCCCCGAGACGCCGCCGCTTTTGAACGCGTCGCGCGACGGCTTCGACCCGCGTTGGTTCGACTCGGTCGCCGAGGCCGAACGCTTAAAAGTGGTGTTGCCGAAGGCCGAGGCGGAAGCCGACTGGCTCGACCCCGAATTGCGCGAGCGCGGGATTCGCGCGCGGGTCGCCGACGCCGTCGTCGTGATTCCCGAGGACATCCGCGCGCAGCTCGAGCGCGACGCCGCACCGCGGCTGCCGATCTATTACGACAGCGCCGGCGAGCGCGGCCAGATCACTTACCTGCGTCTGAAGGAGGTGCAGGAGCACTGGAAGAACGAGATCATGTCGGGGCGGCTGGCGCGCGATAAAAAGCCGTCGACCTACGCCGAGCCGATTCGAATCCAACCGGTCGACATCGCGACGGCGACCGAGATCGGCGGCGGGATCTGGGGCAAGTTGTTCCCGTTTTTGATCGTGATGATGTCGCTCACGGGGGCGTTCTATCCGGCGGTCGACATCTGCGCCGGCGAGAAAGAACGCGGCACGATGGAGACGCTGCTGATCAGCCCGGCGTCGCGCGCCGAGATCGTCATGGGCAAGTTTTTGACGGTCGTCCTCGCAAGCATGACGACCGCGATTTTAAACGTCGTCAGCCTCGCCGTGACCGGCTTGCAGATGGCGTCGCTCGTCGGCGGCGCGGCGTCGGCGGGGCGTCGCAGCGCGGCGGCGGCGCTGGCTCCGCCCACGCTCACATCGGCGTTCTGGATGATCCTGCTGCTGATCCCGCTCTCGGTCTTTTTCAGCGCGGTTTGCCTCGCGCTCGCGGTGCTCGCCCGCAGCATGAAGGAGGGTCAATACTACATGACCCCGCTTTACATGATCTGCCTGCCGCTGATCATGCTTACGCTCATGCCGGGAGTGGAGTTAAACCTGTTTTACAGTTTGGTCCCGATCACCGGAGTTTCTCTACTCCTCAAGGCGCTGATCACCTCCGACTATCAGACCGCGTGGCGCTACTTTTTGCCGGTGCTGGTGCCGACGGTCTGTTACGGCGCGATCGCGCTCCGCTGGGCGATCGACCAGTTCGAGAGCGAGAGCGTCCTGTTTCGCGAATCCGAGCGGTTCGACCCGCGGCTCTGGTTCCGGCACCTGCTGCGCGATAAAGACCCGCGTCCGACGGGTGGTCAAGCTTTATTTTGCTTCGCGCTGATGATCACGCTCGCGTGGTTTTTGATGCAGGCGATCGCGACCTCGGCGGCGGCGAACGGCGGGTCGGCTTCCACGTGGACGATGGCGATCGGTCAGGTCGGATTCATTCTGGCACCCCCCTTGGTGCTGGCGTTCGCGCTCACTTCGGACCCGCTCGGCACGCTTCGTCTGCGGCTGCCGCGGGCGAAGTATCTCGCATATGCGGTGGGACTTGCGCTCGCGGCGAACCCGCTCTCGCACGCGCTCGGTCCCATCGTCGAGTCGCTCTTCCCGGTCTCGAAGGCGATCGCGCGCTCGATCAACGAAATGATCTCGGGCACGCAGAGTCTCGCCGCGACGTTGCTCCTCTTCGCCGTGATTCCCGCCGTCTGCGAGGAGTTCGCGTTCCGCGGATTCATTCTCTCGGGGCTCGAAAGCGGCCATAAAACGCGCACCGCGATCCTGATGAGCGCAATTCTTTTCGGGTTCCTCCACGTTCTGCTCAGCCTGTTCCAACAGCTCTTCAACGCGACGTTGCTGGGCCTCGTGATCGGGCTGTTGGCGGTGCGCAGCCGGAGCATTTGGCCGGGGATTACGTTTCACCTGATCAACAACGCGCTTGCGATCTTCCTAGGTCGGATGGCCGCCGCGCCCGCGTCCGCGGGGCTTGCGGGCCGTCTCTTCAGCGACCCCGCGCACGCGACCTACGATGTGAAGGTCGTTCTGCTCGGAGCAGCCGCGGCCGCGGTGTTGATCACTCGGCTGGCGCGCGAGCCGAACGACCGCGCCGACGCTGTAACCGACCTGCCCGTCTCCGCGCCCGGCTCGGCGTAACGGCCTCCGCTCGGCCTCGACGCGCGGACCGTCCGGGCTGCGCGGTTGCCAAGCGACTCGCCTCGCGTCTAATCTAGGGGCATGTTGCGCTATTTTTTGGTTCTGGCCGTGACCGACGGTTCGCTGCTGACGGCGAGCTTCGTCGTGGGTTTGATTGCCTCGGGCGAGCCGCGCGGGCCGCACGACGTCTGGCGCGCCGTGCATTTGCTCATCGCGCTGCTCACCGTCGTCGCGACGCTCGGCGTGCACTCGATCGTCTACACCTACTTCCTCGCGACCGGGAAGTGGGCGAAGGAGGTCGTGCACGTCTACGGCTTGCCGAACACGATCGAGGCCGAGTCGAAGCGACTCAAACGGAAGACGTTCCGCTACGAATTCAACAGCATGTGCTTGATCGCGGTCGTCGCGTGGCTCGGCGGCGCGGCCGACACGCAGGGGACGAATCCGCTCTGGCACCTCGGCGCGGCCGCGGTCATGCTCGCGTACAACCTGCTTGCGTTCGTGGTTGAATACCGCGCGATCGAGGAACATTCGCGACTCTTGGCCGACGTCAAAACCCGCGCCGACCTGATGCGTGCCGAACGCTACGGCATCGACCTCCCCGACCGCGACCCCGCGGGCCCCGCGCTCGTCGCGACCTCCCCTCACGAACCGACCGACTCGCCCCCCGACGTGAAATCTTGACCCGGCCGACCGCGCGAACGAACGCGAAACCGCGACGGCGAGTTCAGGATTCCCCTGGATTCAGCCGCGAACAACCCGACAGAACGATCCAAGCCCTATGACGTCGAAAAAGCCGTTGTTCGTGATCGTCTTGATCGTGCTCATCGACCTCGTCGGGTTCACGATCGTGATGCCGCTGCTCGGCCCCTTGGCCCGCGACTACGGCCTCTCAGGGCTGCGCATTGGCCTTTTGTTCTCGGCGTATCCGCTCTGCCAGTTGGTCGCGGGTCCGATTCTGGGCCGACTCAGCGACCGCTACGGACGACGGCCGGTGCTCATCTTCAGTCAGGCTGGGACAGCGCTTTCGTTCTTGATTCTCGGGCTCACCCGCGAGTTCTGGGTGATGCTGCTCGCCCGCGCGCTTGACGGCGCGTCCGGCGGCAACATCTTGGTCGCGCAGGCCTACGTCGCCGACGTCACCACTCCTGAAAACCGCGCCCGCGGCATGGGTTTGATCGGCATGTCGTTTGGACTCGGGTTCGTGCTCGGTCCGTTGCTCGCGGGGATTCTGCTCGAGTTTCCGATCGCGCCCGAGTGGCGTCTACGACTGCCTTTTTTGGTCGCGGCGGGATTTTCGACGCTCGCGTGGATCCTCGTGCTCACCTGGCTGCCCGAGTCGCGCGACCTCGCTCACAAACCGAGAACTTCCGCACGGATCACGACGCTCGCGGGCGTTCTACACACGTTGCGCACGCCGAAAGTCGCCCCCTTGATCGCTGTCGCGAGCCTGGTCACACTCGGTTTCGCGGCTCTTGAGGGCACATTTAGTCTCTATTTGCGGGAACGACTCGGCTGGAGCGACCGCGCGGCGGCGTTCGGCTTTGCGTTTCTGGGAACCGTCAGCGCCTTCGTGCAGGGCGGCTTGATCCGCCGGCTGGTGCCGAAACTGGGCGAGCCGCGACTCATTCTGGCGGGTCTGGCGATCGTCGTCGTCGGATTCCTCGGGATGACGCAGGTGGTCGGGACGGCCACGTTGATGGCCGCGACGCTCTGTGTGGGGCTCGGCCAGGGACTGGTCAACCCGTCGCTGAGCGGCTTGATCTCGCGTCTGACGCCCGCGACCGATCAAGGTACGGTCTTCGGCACGCTCAGCTCGGCGGCGACGCTCGCTCGGATGATCAACTACTCGGTCGCGAACGTTATGCTCACGACCTGGGGTCCAACCGCGCCCTTCTTCGAGGCTGCGTCGATCGCGGTTTGCGCCCTGATTCTGGCCGTAACGACGGTCCTACCGTGGATCAAAGCGCATCCCGCCGCGACGCCCGCGGCGCACGAACCCGTCGCCGCGACGCCGGAATCATAACGGAGTGGAGCCGACACCAAGAGTCGAAGCCGGTTCTTGAAGAGACTCCACTCCACTAAAGGAACGCACGCGGAAAATCGCGGCGCGACTCTTGCGGCGCCGCGTATCGGTGTTTACCCCGGAAAATCAACCTCGGCCGTGACCGTGGTTGCCTCCACTATTGCCTTGGTTGCCCTGGTCGCCGCTCGATCCGCCCCCGATTTCGATGCTGCCGATACCCACCAGGCCGCTGTTGCCCAGCAGTTGAATCGGACCGTCGGAGACGAATCCGTCGAGGCGATTGATCAGGTTTTGAGCGCCGTCGTAAAGGTCGAAGCCCGCTCGTTGCGGCAAAATGCCGTTGAGGAGGAACGCGAGCGTCTGATGCTCGAACGCGCCCAACTGGTGGACCGCGACGAAGGCTTGACCGTGGTTCAGGCTCGCGAGCGCCGCGTTGAGCTTGGCGTCGAAGGCGTTCGCGCGGCCGAAGTTGAAGACGCCGCCGTCATACAGACCGGCGACGATCTGCTTCAGCGAGTCGATTTGCAGTTGCGGCGAGACGAACGAGAACTCAGACGTGTTCCCATTCATGTCGGTCGCTGTCGAGGTGACGATCGCGCCGAAGGCGGTGGGCGTGGTTAGATTCGCGTTGAAGCTCGCGTTCCCGGCGCCGTCGGTCGTGACCTGAATCGCGCCGATCCACTCTTGTCCTTCGCCGTAGTAATTGGCGTCGATGACGTCGTTCGCGTAGAAGTCGACGGTGTAGGTCGAGTTCGGATTCGCGGACAGCGAACCTTGCACGTTGGTCGTCCCGCCGTTCGTGAACGACGCGATTTCCGGGGCGTTTTGCAACAGATTCGGGCCGCTGGTCACGATGCCGACGTGGTTCGCGAGCGGCCAGCCGCCGCCGAAGTTGATGCCGAGGTTGCCGTTCAGATAGATCGAGTTGCCGCGGATCGAATTGCCGACCGCGTCGGCGCCGACGACGCCCACCCCCGCGCCGCTGTTGTAGGCGATCGTGTTCGGCGCATACAGGGTGCCGATCGTGTTGTTCGCGCCTCCGGCGATCATCACGCCCGGACCTTCGTTGCCGCGAATCAGGTTGGACACGACGATGTTGCCCGACGAGGTCATCACGATGCCGCCCTCGACGTTCCCCTCAATCAGGCTGTTCGCGATCGTGACGCTGCCCGCGTCGAAAATGCCGCCGCCGACCGCCGCCGAGTCGCCGTTGAACGTGCTCATCGCGATGTTCACGACGCCTTGATTATCCAACCCGCCGCCCGCCCCCGCCGCGTGGTCGCCTCCGGCGGAAACGCCGACGAGCGTAAGCGTGCCGTTGTTCAAAATCCCGCCGCCCGAGCCCGCCGTCGAGCCGCCTGTCATCGTCAGGCTGAGCAGCGTCACGTTGCTCCCCGCGTCCACCTGCACGTCGCGACTGAGCGCCTGGCCGTTGACGACCGCCTGTTCGCCCGCCGAATTCGATCGTGAGAGTGCCGTTCGGGTCGTTGATCTCAAGCTGACCTTGAGCAAGGTTGTACATCCCCGCGAGAACGATCACCGTCATTGGTCCGCTCATCGTCGACGCCTCCGCGATCGCCTCGCGCAGGCTCGTTTGCCCGTCGTTGGCGGTCGTCTCGTCGGCGTAGGTGTTGACCAAAATCGTGGAGAGAAGCACTCGATCCTCCATCGTCTCCAACCGCGGCCGCAAGGATTGGACCTGTCGGACGACCCGACGACGACGCGACGCATGCTGTGGCATGCGCATTGGAACTACCTCCGCTTTCGTAGAGTAATCTCATGTGCGCGGCGCGGATCGAGGGGGAACACCGGCGCGCGGGGCTCCCCGCGGCATGTGTCGGACTACGCCAAGGCACGGATGTTTTCGGTTAGGCGAAGAAGGTCGAGCCGAGCGGGCTTTCAACTCAAGCTCGGACGCAACCTCGGACGCGGCACGCGAACCGCCCCGCTTCGGAACGAACCAGAACCATGCGAGACTCGCTCCCGCTACGCTTCCGGCAGCATAAGGGGCCAAACTAACTTGTGATTCAAGTTTGATTGATCGCCGACGACGAGGCGAAAGCCCCGCGGAACCTCGTCTAAAGGGTCCAACGGGGCTTCAGAAGGGATGTGATAGTCAAAAACAAATAAAACAACTCAATGCGTCGATGCGTCTGTCGATCCTCGCAAGCAGCGCCTCCGCCTCGCTCGCGTGCTCTCAAGCTCCCGAATACTCCGACCCGCGCAGCTTCTCGAGCAGCGCCTTGGTGGCCTTGATGCCCGCGGGCTCAGGCAGCTTTCGGCCTTCGTATTCGATGCCCACGAAACTGTGATAGCCCGCGTCGGTGACGATCTTCATGATCCGACCAAAGTCCAGGTGCGACTCGCGGCCGTCGGGCTCGAAGTCGTAGCTCTTCGCCGAGACCCCCTTCGCGTACGGCATCATCCGCGCGATCGCGTCGTAGGGGTCGATCATGTATTTGTCGTTGCGATCCTTCGGGAAGTTGCCGAAGTCGGGCAGTGTGCCGAAATTCGCCTTGCCGACGGCCTTAATGAGCGGGATCAGGGCGTCGGGGTTGCTCGACGGGCCGCCGTGATTCTCGCAAATCACCTCGATTTTGTTCGACTCGCCGTATTCGGCGAGCAGGGCGCACGACTCGGCGGGCTTCGAAACGTCCTTCGGTCCGTAGCCGTGGCCGGTGTTGATCCGAATCGCGTGGCAGCCGAGCGCGGCGGCGGCGTCGACCCACTTTTTGTGGTTCTCGACGGCCTTCATGCGCTCGGATTTGGACTCCGCCGACATGTCGCCCTCGCCGTCGCACATGATCAGAACGCACGTCACGCCGTGGTCGTCGGCAACCTTCTTGAGCTCCTTCAAATAGCGCGCGTCGCGGGCCTTGTCCTTGAAGAATTGATTCACGAACTCGACCGCCTCAATGCCGAACTGTTCGCGCGCCAGCCTAGGAAAGTCGAGGTTCGTGATCTCCTTTTTAAACAGCGCCTCGTGCAGCGACCACTCGGCGAGCGAGATCTTGAAGTCGCCGATTTTGCCGGCGGCGGGCTTGCCGGAGGGCTCGTCGCCGCGCGCCCCGCGCGATCCAAAACCAATGCTCGCGGCGAATCCGCCAACCAAAGCGCCTTGCATGAACGTTCTGCGGTCGAGACGTGACGATTCCATTGGCGTGATTGCTCCACGTTGCCGCTTGAGCGGCGTCTGGAGCCGCGGTCGGCGGGCGATTACGGTTGATCTCGTTCGCGATTTCGAAGGTTGCGACAGTTTAGCGCCGCCGGACTCGCGGGTCAATCGTCCGGACGCCCCGCAAACTTCGACCGCCGCGAGCAATCCAGCCGCATGCCGGCATCACGCGCCGCGGCGCGTTAAGATTGCGCAACGCGACGGCTCGCGAACGAGTCGAAAACCACCGCCGCGCATCGACGCTCAACCCTCCGGGGCCTTCGTGATGCTTTCCGCCGTGATCTGGCCGCTGCTTATTTATTGGTTCGTCCTCTTCGTCGTCAACTTCGCGATCGTCGAGTTCGGTCAGGACCAGTTTTACGACGAAGTCACCCCCTACTCCGGGCTCAAGGTGCTTGTCGGCTCGCTGATTCTCGCGCTCGTCTCGGTCTGGATTCGACCCAAATTCGAAAGCCTCTTCACCTCCGACCTCCCTTGGACGGTGTTGCTCGGAATCGTCTGGTGGGTTGTATTCACCTTGATTTATCAATTTCACCCCGGCCACGCCGCGGCGATCGCGCTGCCGGCCATGCTCCTGATCTCCGGCGCGGCGACCATCGGCATCGAAAGCATTATGAAGCCGGGACCGATCCAAGCACCCGCCTCCGCTCTCCAAAACATGCCCGCGCGCCGTCCGCAACTCTCCACTCCACCCGACAAGGCCGCACCAACGACGAAATCCACCGCCAAATAAAAGCGATTGCAACACCGCCGTCCTTGAAGCTACGCCGCGCGCCGTGATCGACGCCGCCCACACCAACGCAAGGCACAACCGGGCGCCGATAAAGCGCAGATAAAATCGGGCTTAAGCGGCCTTTGATCCCTTGCAACAAATCGCTCCGCGACGAAGAATCCATACAGCACGCCCGAGATGACCACCCCGACCTCACTCCCCCCTCGACTCGGACGAGATTCCCCCTCGTTTTGATCGAACCCTATGTTTCGGTTTTGAGGGAGTGGAACCCATGCGGTACATGACGCATCACTTCGCACACGTCGAGACGATGCAGCGAGCCCGGCGCTGGCTGGTTGAACTCGGCTTCGATTCAACACGCATCCACACACACGGCGAACATCACCCGTGGATGACGATTCTCGACACGGCCGATCGCCTGGCCCAGGCCCGTGTCATCATCAACGCCATCGAACACGGCGATCACGGCAAACGTCACGGCGTCTGGGATCGTCCGCGCGACGCGGATCACGTCGAGCATCACCACGGCGCCCACGTGCACGTGCACGCACATGAGCACCACGAGTCGGTTACCATCGGTTGGCATCCGCCCGACAGCCCCGCGGCGCGTTAAGACGCGGCGGCCGGTCGTGGAGTGGCTCCCGAAAGTGGAGTACCCTGAAGCGGACGCGCCTCTCCCCGTCCGCTTTCTTTTTTTAGAAATCCTCCGGCGACGTCGCGAGCGGAAACTCTTCGGCTCGATTACGCGCGATCATCGAAGGCTCACTCCGTGGTGAAGCGAGTGATCCTCTGCGATCACGGCGATCACGACGACGATCTTCAACGTCGACCGGCGAATCTCCACAATGACTCTCCACTGTGTGCTCAGCCTGCAAGATTGTTGCCGCGAACGATCGCTCCTCGTCTTTTCCAAGTGGAGTGACTTCACTTCCTACCAATTTCTTTTATCGCGAGCGGTCCGGACCGCCGGCATGACCTTCCTCGAGGCGAGGTCGTGGAGTGCAGCTTCGATGAGTCGAGCCCAACGACGACCTCGCGTCGCCAAGAAGACCGTACGTGGGAGGGTCGCGAACGTCAGATAACGCGTCGCGCTCCTCGCCCTCAGGGTAGAAAGCGATTTAGGAGAGAATGTTACGGCCGAATCGGATCCCCTGCGATCACCCCAGCCGTTCGATCACGCCGGCGAGATAGGTTGCGAGGGTGTCGGCGGCGGACTGCGACTGCGCGTGGAGCCGCCAGAAATCCTTGATCGCGGCGGGGCGATGCCAGAGCGCGCGGAGCGCGGCGCCGACTTGATAGCTCCCCGACCGCGTCGTCAGCGAGGCGATTTCGGGAGGGAGGTCGGCGGTTGCGTCGTCGCTGATCACGCGCATCGAAACGAAGCGCAGGTTGCGCGACGCGGACAGTTCGGCGAGCGCGAACGTTTCCATATCGACGGCGAGCGCCCCCGAAGATCGCGCCAGCTCGGCTTTTTCGGCGGCGGTGCGCGCGATCGCGTCGACCGTCAGCAGGCGGCCGGTGCGGATTCGTCCGCGGTGGTCGCCGAGCTTGACGTCGATCGCGAACCGACGGCCGTCGAGGTCGACGACTTCGTCGGCGAGGAGCACGTCGTTGCGCTGTAGGCCGAGGTCGAGCGCGCCCGCGAAGCCGGCGGAAATCAGCCAACTCGGCCGATGCCCCGCGACCACAAGTTCAGCCGCCGCGCGCGCGCGTGCGCGACCCAAGCCCGAGGTCGCAACCACCACGACTTTCGCGCCCAGCATTCCCTCGACGATCTTCAGACGCTCAGTCTCATAACGCCGCACCGACGTCAAAAGGTCGAGAAAATAGCCGATTTCGACGGGCATCGCGGCGATCACCGCGACGTCGGCCGGTCCGGGCGGGCGCGCGACGCCTCGCGCGCGGCGGGGCCGCGTCCCCTCTGCTCCGCCGGCGCTCACCATCGACGACCCGCGACGGTCCGCGACCGACCGCGCGTCCCTCGGCGTCTCAGACAAATTGCCACTTGATCATCTTCAAGGTATCGCCGAGCTTTCCGTTCACGCCCACCGCGGCGCTGGTCTCGAAGCCCGAGTGCATCATACAGTTTTCGCAACGCGGGTCGTTGCCCGGTCCGTAATTTTCCCACTTCGTGTTGTTCAAGAGGTCGCCGAAGGTCGCGTGGTGCGCGTCGGTAATCAAGTAACACGGGCCCTTCCAGCCGAGGATATTCCGCGTCGGGCTCGCCCACGCGGTGCACTTGAGCTCGCGCTTCCCTTGGAGAAACTCCAAATAAATCGGCGACGTGTTGAAGCGATATTTGCGGAACATCGCCTCGGCGCGGCGGAACTTCGCGCGGATGTCCTCGCGGGTCATGAAGATCTCTTTGACCGCCACCGCCGAGTAACTGTAACCCGGCGAGATCATGAAGCCGTCGACGCCGAGCTCGGTCAAAAATGCGTACATCTGCTCGAGCTCGTCCATGTCGGTCTCGTGGAAGACCGTGGTGTTCGTGCAGACGAGGAACCCGGCGTCCTTCGCAGCCTTGATGCCGTCGATCGCGTCGTCAAAGACGCCGTCGCGCTCGACCGCGAGGTCGTGCGAGGCACGCATGCCGTCGAGGTGGACGTTGAAGAAAAAGCGGTTCGACGGCTTGAACTCATGGACTTTCTTGCGGATAAACATGCCGTTCGTGCAAAGATAGACCGTTTTTTTGCGTTCGAGGATTTTGGCGGTCAATTCGCCGATGCCGGGATAGATCATCGGCTCGCCGCCGCAGATCGAGACGACCGGAGCGCCGCATTCGTCGACGGCTTCGAGGCACTCGTCGATCGAGAGTTTCTGCTTGATCGTCGACTCGTATTCGCGGATGCGGCCGCAGCCGGTGCAGGTCAAGTTGCAGGCGTGGAGCGGTTCGAGCATCAGGACCATCGGGTAGCGCGTGGTGCGCGACAGCTTCTTTTTCGCGAGATAGCCCGCGATGCTCGCGGTCATGGCAATGGGAAATCGCATGGACGAAGGCTCTCCTTGGACAGTGTTCGCGCAGGTTGCGCAGCGGGGCGCTCAAATATCGAAGGGACGCGGCAACGCGGGAATCCGGCACGCGAGCGGCCCGGGCGCGGCGACGCGCAGACGTCCTCCCGCGGCCCGAAACCGCGCGAGCGCCATCAACGGGAAGTAAACGCGATAGAGGTGATACTTCAAATAAAAGACGCGCGGGAAGCCAGTCCCGGTGAACGTGTCCTCATTCCAGACACCGTTGGAATCGCGGGTTTCGATCAGGTACGCGGCGCCGCGCAAGGCGGCCTCTCCGTTGCTGCGGCCCGCGGCGATCAGTCCGAGCACCGCCCAGGCGGTTTGCGACGCCGTCGGCGCGCCGATGCCCTTCAGCGACGGGTCGTCGTAACTGGCGCAGGACTCGCCCCAGCCGCCGCAGGCTTGCTGGACCGACTCGAGCCAGTCGGCGGCCCGCGCCGCCCGCGGGTCGTTCATATCGTGGCCGATCGCCCGCAAGCCGAGCAAAACCTGCCAGGTGCCGTAAATGTAATTGACGCCCCAGCGGCCGTACCAGCACCCTTCGGGCTCTTGCGTCGCCCACAAATAGTCGAGCGCACGCAGCGCCGCGGGGTGGCTCGCCGCGTAGCCGAACGTCCCCATCGCCTCGAGCGCCCGCGCCGTGATGTCGGGGCAGCTCGGGTCGAGGATCGCGTTGTGATCTGCAAACGGGACTTTTGTGAGCACCTGATTATCGATGTCGACGTCGAACGCGGCCCAACCGCCGTCGCGGTTTTGCATCGCGAGCAGCCAATTCAGGGCGCGTGCGGCGGCGGCGCGAAACTCGGGAGTTTCGGCGAGCATGGACTTGCGAAGCGCCAGGAGGACCATCGCGGTGTCGTCGAAGTCGGGGTAATGCTCGTTGAGGAACTCGAACGACCAGCCGCTCGGCTCGACCTTGCGCCGTCTGGCGGCCCAGTCGCCGCGGGTGCGGATTTCTTTGGAGAGGAGCCAGCGGGCGCTGCGCAGGAGTGCGGGGTGATAGTCGGGGAGGCCGGCGTCGGCGAGCGCGATCGTCGCGATGGCGGTGTCCCAGACCGGCGAGACGCAGGGCTGGATCCGCGCGGTTTGTTCTTCCTCGATGAGTAGGTCGTCGAGCTGCCGGAGCGCCCAAACGACCTCGGCGGAGTCGGCGGCGTAGCCGAGCGTTCGCAGGGCGACGACCGAGTAGATCATCGGCGGGAAGATCGCGCCGAGACCGTCGGAGTTTTCGAAGTGGTCGAGCATCCAGCGGTGCGCGGCGCGGACTCCGGGGCGTCGCACAAAGCGCGGCAGCGTGCGGTCGGCCCACTTCAAGACGCGGTCGAGCGCGAGAAACGCGTTCGTCCAACTGAAGGGCGACTTCGTACGTCGCGAGGGATGCCGCGGCAGGTCGTCGCGAAACAGCTCGTCGATCCCCGCGGCCATCGGACGCACCGGCCGAAACGACGAGATGATCGTCAGCGGCACCAGAATCGTACGCGTCCACGACGACATCGCCGCGAGGCTGAATCCGAGCCAATGCGGCAGCAAAACGAGCTCCGGCGGCACGCTCGGACACTCATCGTAGCCGATCAAACCCAGCAGCGCCAAATAAAAGCGCGTGAAACTGTTGCAAGCCTGCGCGCCGCCGGCGTCGAGAATAAGCGCGCGCGCCCGCCTCATAATGGAGTCGTCGGTGGAGTAACCGACGAGCTTCATCGCCAGATACGCCTTCACCGACGCGCTCAGGTCGGTCGGGCCGCCGGGATAGATCGACCAGCCGCCCTCGTCGTTGACTTGCTTGCGAATATAGCGGCAGAGCTTGAGGCACAGCGGGTCGTCAAGCCGACCCAAATACGCCAGCAATAAGACGTATTCCGATTCGAGGATCGTGTCGCCTTCGAGCTCGCCGACCCAGTGACCGTCGGCGTGTTGACGCTCGAGCAGCCACGAGCACGACTCCGAAATCGCGCCCTCGAGCGGCTCGACGGCGGCCTGCGACGACGAAGCGCCGCGACGCGTCGCCGAATTCACTCCGAGCCCCCGTGCGGCGACGCCGACATCCGTGTTGGCGGTCATGCGGTCCTGACCCCTCTCCGTGGGTGAACTCGACATCGATTCTTGGTTGTTGAAACCTATGCGGGACGCATGGCTCGACCGGCCGCGCAAACCGGCGGATTGGCCCCAACGCGGCGTCATCCTACTGACGCTCTCTACTTCCCATCAAGGCCAAACCCCCGTCACATACGTCACTTCCGTCACGATTTTGTAATTTTTACCTCTCCTATTCCCCGCAAAGTTGACGTTGTCTGCGCAGTCTTTCACGCCTTCCCAATGTGCCGCGTCCACGGCGCGACGTTGCGGGTCGAGACTCCGGCGCGATCGTCCCGTGACAAGCACGCGCCGTTGCGGGATGATCCCAAAGTGGCCGGACGCGCGCCCCGACGCGTCGCCGGCGTCGTTCCGAACCAGTCACGAGCCGGGAGTCCGCATGTGATCGAGCTGCCAAAAGAATTGGAAACGCAGGCGCGCGAGACCTTCGCGGCGCGTTTCGGGGGCGAGCCGGAGGTCGTGGCGGTCGCGCCGTCACGCGTCGAGTTGCTCGGCAACCACACCGACTACAACGGCGGTCTGGTGCTCGCCGCGGCGATCGACAGGCACACCGTCGTGGTCGGCCGGGCACTGACGGCGAGCCGCGACGCGCGTGTGCACGCGGTCAATCTGAATGAGGACGACGCCTTCGCGGTCGACGCTTTCGAGCCGACCGCCAAGGGAAGCTGGTCGCGGTACGTCCGCGGTGTTTTGTGGGCGTTGAGCACGCGCTGCGGGCCGCCCGCGACGGGTTTCGAAGCAGTGATCGTCGGCGACGTGCCGCTCGGCGCGGGGCTGTCGAGCTCGGCGAGCTTGCAGGCGGCCGAAGCGCTCTTCCTGATCGCGTCGGGCGTGATCCCGTCCGCGCCGCCGTTCGACCGGCTCGACTCCAAAAACGCCGACGAGGCCGACAACGCGCGCGTCGAGCTGGCCAAAACACTGCAACGCTCCGAGAACGAATTCGTCGGCGTCGCCTCGGGACTCCTCGACCAGTTCACCGTCATTCTCGGGCGTCGCGACCACGCGCTGTTCCTCGATTGCGCCACCGCGGCGCACAGCCTCGTGCCGCTCGGCAGCCCCGCGCCCGCGATCGTCGTCTGCGACTCCGGAACGTCGCGACAGCTCGCCGACGGCATGTACAACAGGCGCCGCGCCGAGAGCGACCGCATTGTGGAGTATTTCGCCGCGCGACGACCGCGGCCGGGCGCGGGCGATTTTCTCCTGAGTTTCGTCGCGCTCGACGATCTGAACGAAGCCTGGGACAAACTCGACCCGATCGGTCGCCGCCGCGCCCGCCACGTACTCACCGAAAACGAACGCGTCCAGGCCGGCGTCGAAGCCCTGCGTCGCGGCGACGCGGCCGAACTCGGCCGGCTCCTGTGCGCATCGCACTCCTCGAGTCGCGACGACTTCGAGAATAGTTCGCCGGCGCTCGACGCCTTGATCGAATCCGCCGCGAAATCGCCCGGATTCCTGGGCGGCAAGCTCTCCGGCGCGGGCTGGGCGGGCTGCACCGTCAACCTCGTCGACGCCGAATCCGCCGACGACTTCGCCGCCTCGGTGACAGAACATTATCGCACTGCGACCGGCAATGAGGCGACCGTCCACGTCCTCCGCGCCGCCGCGGGAGCCGCCGCCGCGCGGGCAACTCCCAAACTAGTGGAGTAGAGCAACCTTGACCGAGTGTAGTTCAGTCTCCGCGTTCCGATTCATCGTCGCAGAAATCCCGTCGATCGTTGCAAATGCAACTGTCGACGGGTTCTGTACTTTCGAAGGCTTCCGACCTGTCTCCGCGATCAGCTGGGCCCGAGACGACGTCGGTAAGCCGCACCAACCATCCGCTCAAGGGCGGCCTCCGCTCCCCGCAAAGCCTGTTTGCACCACGGCCGGCGGTCGTCGAAGCGGGAATCCTCAAAGAATCCGCGGGCTCGGCCGCCGTCGGATTGCTCAGTCCTCAGCTCACGGCTTGCTTCACAAGCGCGACGATCCTTGCCTCTTCGGCGTCGGTCAACTCCTTGAGGGCGAAGGCGGTCGGCCACATGGCGCCTTCATCGAGGTTCGCCTCGTGCATGAAGCCGAACGTCGCGTATCTCGTCTTGAACTTCTTCGCGCTCTGAAAGA
>JAJYDB010000314.1 GCA_021777845.1 Planctomycetota bacterium | reverse complement strand
TTCGAGTCCGCCGTCCCCTACACGGCCCTCGACGTTAGAGATCGCGGTTTCGTTCGCGATCACGCCCTCAAGGCCGGGAAAGTAATGATCCGTCGCCGAAGCGCTCATGAACCGACTCCCAACTGGTTAACGGATGTCAAAGCGGCCGCGCTCGAGCGGACCGCGCCGCGGGGATCGGCCTGTGTGTCCGGGTCCGATCTCAATGCGGCCGCGGAAACCGGAGGCAACCGGTCCGCGGTCCCGGCTCGACTTTCAGGAGGGGGGACGCGCGTCGACAGAATCGAGAGCAGTCCGCAAATCACGACCGGGCCGAGCAATCCCGCCCCAAGACGAAATCCGCAACTCCAAACTCTTGCGTCGCGATCCACTTCAGGCAGTTTACTCGCGCGCCGGGCGGTCTGCCATCATGCTTTCGGCCGCGCGCGAGAAATTCTTGGATCCGATGGAATTCGGGGCGGCCAACCAGAGCGTTGGCTCGAAACCCAAAAAAGCCGCCGGGAACGGACTCCTTGCGGAACCCGCCCCCGACGGCTGGTACAACCTTACGAATCCCCACCCCCAAGGTGAGTTGCCCACGTCTTCCGCCCAGATTACGCGGACGATCCGAAAGGTCGTCTGCTCGCGGATGGAATGAGGCCCCGGTGCGGACCTCACTCGGCATGGTTTAGACATTTCAAGTCGAACTGAACAGGGGTGCGTCGAATTTTTTTTACGAATTCCTAATCGCGATTCGGACCGAGGTCGAGGTCACCGAGCAGCCGGCCCATTTCGGCCAGGTCCGCGGGCTCGAGCGCAAGCATGCGCTCGGCGAGCGTGTTGATCATCCCGAAGAAGTCGAGGAGTGGTCGGACGCGCGCCCGGACTTCGGGCGAGACGTCGTCCTCGAGCGCCCGCGCGGTCTGGCTGAGCACGGCGAGCGTCGGCTCGAGCTCGCGACGTTTCCGCTCGGTCAGGATCCGCCGAAAGAGCGTCCAAACATCGGACTCGGCGCGGAAGAACTCGCGACGCTCGCCCTGCCGATGCGCTTTGTGCACAACCCCCCAGGCAATCAACTCACGCAGGTTCATGCTCACATTACCACGCGACACCCCGAGCCAGTTGCGCAAGTCGTCGGCAGTCCAATCCTCGCCTGAAATATAGAGCAAGGCGAACAATTCGCCCATCGTGGAGTTGATGCCCCACGCCCGCGCCATCACACCCCAGTGCTCGACAAATTGCCGGACGACGGGGTTGTTCGGCGGCGTGTGCGGCACGTCGGCGCGGTCATCCATGGCAGGTTCGTCGCTCGCGTTGGGAGGAAAGATTGGTTCGATGCACACCTACGGTTCGGGACCGATCGCGTCGTGCTTGCGTTCGACTTTGAAACGGCGGAGGGCTCACTTGAGCAGCGTGCAGGCACCCTAAAACGAGCCGTCCAGTACCCTCCGATGCTTCTCAAAACCGGTCCGTCGATTCCATTTAGCGTGGTCGCAATCACGGCCGCATGCGGCCTGAAAATCGAAAAATTTGGAGATTGCGTGCTTGAAAAAGGCTACAGGGTCGAGCCGCTTTTCAGGTACAATACACGCATTGTACTCAGGTTGCGAGTCGGCGAGCGCGTAAACGCGGCTTGCGGGGCGCGACCGACAAATCTCAGTCAACCCTTGTCGTCAGGAGATGGAGTCATGCCCGAAACCGTCGTTCACTTCCAGATTCGGATGCCGCCAGTGCTCCACGAACAACTCGCAAGCAAGGCGAAGGACGACAAGCTGTCGCTCAACGCCCTGATTGTCGGAATCCTGGAGAAGGCGGCTGCGGAACACGAGCCGAAAACCGCGGCGAAGGCTTGATTTCTCACGCCTGAGCACGCAGGATTCCCCCCGCGCCCGAGGATCCGGAGCGCCCCGCGTCACATTTTGGAGACGAAGGGAGCGAGGCTCGCGTCACGAGCTCGCTCCTTTGCCTCTTTGATTTCATTTGTTCGGCTTGAGGTGCTCGTCGAAGTAAGCGAGGAGTGCTTTGCGCGCCGCGGCGGCGTCGTTGCCGCGGAACCCGTGCCCCGCGCCGGGGAGCGTGATCAATTCGGCCTCGACTCCGGCGGCGAGCAGCCGGTCGACAATCCAGATCGCCTGCTCATAGGCGACATACTTGTCGTTGGTGCCGTGCAGGCAGAGGGTCGGCGCCGCGTCGGGGTTGACCCAATAGAGCGGGCTGGCTTCGATGTGCCGCTTGCGTGCTTGCGTGCCGTCGCCGCCGAGATAGAGCGGCAACACTTCGGCTGCGTCGACGCTCTTGCCGTACGACTTCGTCAAGTCGGTCGGGCCGTAGACGTTCACCACGCACGCGACGCGGCTTGATTGCTCGGGATAGCCGCCGTCTCCTTCCAAGCTCTTCACGCCGCCGGTCACGCCGAGCATCTGCGCGAGGTTGCCGCCCGCGGAGTCGCCGGTCGTGCCGATCCGCGCGGGGTCCACCTTGTACTCGGAGGCATGCGCCCGCAGCCAGCGGACCGCAGCCTTCACGTCGTGCAAGGCCGCGGGGAACGGGTGCTGGGGCGCGAGCCGGTAGGTGACGGTCACCGCGACGTAGCCGCGCTCGGCAAGCGCGATGCAGAGGCCGTCGTGACCTTCGCGACTCCCCGCGCGAAAGCCGCCGCCGTGAATGCACACAACCGCCGGGAACGGCCCCGCGCCTTCTTTGGGGCGCGCCAGGTCGAGCTTCAGACCGCGACCCTCGACGTCCGAGTACGTGATCCCGCGCTCGAACACGACGCCGTCGGGCACCTTCGGCGCCGTCTGCCCGCGCGCCGCTCCCGTCGGCGCCGCAACCGCCCACACACTGAGGCATACACAAGCCAAGACCGCCCGCCGCGACTGCTGCATCGACATCGCTTGCACTCCCCGTCCTCTCTCAATCTCGATATCCACCTCGCACGAACTTCAAAGCTTACGCTCTTCGGGCGCTGATCGCGAGCGCGTCGCGGTCCGCGCGGACGGGAAGGTCTGCATGCAAGTCTCCCTGCACGTATGTCGTGGCTAAGATTTTTTTATTAGACTAAGCGACATCGCTGATCGTTGCGACAAGGCAGGGATAATTACGTCCGAGTCTTGCTCACGGCGGCTGTTTGAGCCATCCGCCATGACTCAGCCCGCCAAGAAACAGATCGAAACGAGCCTCCCCGCCGAAGTCGTGATGACGCGGTATCAGATCACCCTCGCGGCGATCGGCGACGCGGTTCTGACGACCGATCCGGAGGGGCGGATCACGTACATGTATCCCGTGGCCGAGGAGTTAACGGGCTGGGTGGCCGACGAGGCGCACGGGCAGACGTTGGAGGCGTTTTTCCGGATCGCCTCCGAAAAAGACGGGCGCGTTGGTGGAACAGCCGGTGCGGAAAGTGATCGCCGCCGGCCTGGTCCGCGGCAAGGTGAATCACACCTTACTGATCTCGAGGGACGGCACCGAGCGGTCGATTGCCGACAGCGCGGCGCCGGTCCGGGACGCGTCGGGAGAGCTCATCGGCGTGGCGATGGTCTTCAGAGACGTGAGCGAGTTGACGACGCCTCGACCTGCACTCGCGTCCGCGCGTACGTTGTGATAGCTTCGATGGCGCACCCCAGCGCCGCGAAACGACTCGAACGAGGGCCCGCGGACCCCTCGATCGCGACGCGACACAAACCCCGGCCCGCCGTTTCGAGATCCGAGTTGGAGTAACCGGCATGGGTGGATTCGCGGCCGGCGACATGCCGCTGCTCTTGATGACGATCGCGACGCTCGTCTTCCTCGAAGGGCTGCTCAGCGCAGACAACGCTCTCGTGCTCGCCGTCATGGTGCGCCACCTGCCGAAGCCGCAGCAGAAGCGCGCGCTGCGCTACGGCATCTGGGGCGCCTTCGCGTTCCGCGCCGTCGCCGTCCTGCTTTCCAGCCTCTTACTCCGATTCTGGCACGCCAAAGTGATCGGCGGCCTCTATCTGCTTTATCTGGCGATCTCGCACTTCGCCTTCGGGGAGGGGGACGACGACCCCACGCAGCCGCGTTCGCGGTTCGGCAAGGGATTCTGGGCGACCGTCGTCGCGGTCGAGCTTGCCGACATCGCCTTTTCGATCGACTCGATTCTGGCCGCGGTGACCATGGCCGACTCGCTGCCCAACCACATCGGCTACACGATCAAGCTGGCGGTCATCTATATCGGCGGGATCCTCGGCATCGTCACGATGCGCTATGTCGCGGGCTGGTTCATCGTGCTGCTCGAACGCTTCGGCGGCCTGAACACCGGCGCCTATGCTTTGGTCGCGTGGATCGGGCTGAAGCTGCTGCTCGACGGCGTGCACGGCGCGGCTTGGATCTCTGCCGACATGCCGCCGCTGGTGTTTTGGGGCGGCATGGTCGCGATCGTGCTCGCGAGCCTTGCCTATCACCCCAAGAAACGAGTCGGCGAGGACGAGGCGATCGAGCAGACGATCAACCTGAACGCGTCGACGACCGACGATTCGACCGTATGAGCGGGGCGTGAGTTCTTCCGCGCGTCGGGCTCAGCGATCGAAGAGGTCATTGAGCAGGGCCGCGAGCCGGACCGCCGACTGCGCCACGCGTTTTTGCGCGGTCGCGAGGTTCGCGTCCTCGTAGGCGTCGCCGAGCCGGACGCCCGAGCGAATCAGCTCGCCGCCGCCGTCGGGCACCTTATAGGCCGCTTTCGCGGCGGCGTGGCTCTCCTCGGCCCACGCGCGGACGTCGAGCGTGCGCCAGCCCTGGGCCGCGTCCGACCGCGCCTCGTTGTCGACCTTATTGAACCAGACCTCCTCGCTCTTCGAGACGTGCTCGAGCAGACCGTAATCCCAGACCGCGTGGAGGTTTGTGCCGCGA
>JAJYDB010000313.1 GCA_021777845.1 Planctomycetota bacterium | reverse complement strand
CTGCCGCAAGTTGAGGCCGCCATCAAGGTGATGGAAGCCGACTTCGGCGAGAAGCTCGGCGACCCCTCGAACCCGCTGCTCGTGAGCGTGCGCTCCGGCGCCGCGCTCTCGATGCCGGGGATGATGGACACCATCCTCAACCTCGGCCTTTCCGACGCTTCCGTCGAAGGGCTCGCGAAGCGGACCAACAACCCGCGCTTCGCCTACGACGGCTACCGTCGTCTCATCGACATGTTCGGCTCGACCGCGATGGGCGTCGAACACGAACTGTTCGAGCACGAACTCGTCGCGCTCAAGACCGCGCGCGGCGTCAAAAACGACACCGACCTCACCGCCGACGACCTCAAGACCCTCGTCGCGAAGTACAAGGCCGTCTACAAGTCGAAGACCGGTCACGACTTCCCGCAAGACCCGAAAGAACAGTTGTGGGCCGCGATCACGGCGGTCTTTAACAGTTGGATGGGCAACAAAGCGGTCGAGTACCGGCGGATCGAGCGGATCTCCGGCCTGAAAGGGACCGCGGTCAACGTGCAGGCGATGGTCTTCGGCAACATGGGCTCGAACTCGGGCACCGGCGTCGCCTTCACCCGCGACCCAAACACGGGCGAAGACGTCTTTTACGGCGATTACCTGATTAACGCGCAGGGCGAGGACGTGGTCGCGGGCATCCGCACCCCGGAACCGATCTCGCGCCTCGGGGACGAGATGCCGAAGGTCTACGAGCAACTGATGGCGATCCGTCAGAAGCTCGAGCACCACTATAAGGATATGCAGGACATCGAGTTCACCGTCCAGGACGGCATCCTCTATATGCTGCAAACGCGGACCGGGAAGCGGACCGGCTCGTCGGCGGTTCGGATCGCGGTCGAGATGGTGAAGGAAGGGTTGATCGACAAAAAGACGGCGGTGACGCGCGTCAACCCCGACCGCCTCAACGACCTGCTGCTGCCGAGACTCGACCCGAAGGCGGTCGCGAAACCGGTGGCGTCGGGCATCGCGGCCAGCCCCGGCGCGGCCTGCGGCAAGCTCGTCTTCTCGGCGGAAGAGGCGGTCGAGCATCATAAGGAGCATCCCCACGAGCCGATCTTGCTCGTCCGCAAGGAGACCAGCCCCGAGGACGTCGCCGGGATGGCGCTCGCGAAGGGGATTCTGACCTCGACCGGCGGCAAGGCGAGCCACGCCGCGGTCGTCGCGCGCGGCTGGGGCAAGCCGTGCGTCGTCGGCTGCGACGCGCTCATGATCAACGAAAAGCAGAGGACCGCGCAGCTCGGCGAGCACAAGCTCCAGGCCGGCGATTATCTCACCATCAACGGCACGACCGGCGACGTCATGCTCGGCAAGGTGCCGACCGTCGACGCGCAGATGACCGGCGACTTCTCGGAATTCATGAGCTGGGCCGACGCATTCCGACGCCTCAAGGTGCGGACGAACGCCGACACTCCCGCCGACTCCGCCGTCGCCCGCGAATTCGGCGCCGAGGGCATCGGACTCTGCCGGACCGAGCACATGTTCTTCGAGGGTCAGCGCATCGTTGACATGCGCAAGATGATCCTCGCCGAGGACGAAGCCGGCCGCAAGGCGGCGCTCGCGGGCCTCGAACCCTACCAGCGCGACGACTTCGTCGGGATCTTCGAGGCGATGGCCGGCCTGCCGGTGACGATCCGCCTCCTCGACCCGCCGCTCCACGAATTCTTGCCGCAGGACGACAACGTCGAAGGGCAGCGCGAAGTCGCCGAGCAACTCGGCATCCCGGTCGAGAAGGTCCAACAACGCGTGAAGCAGCTCCACGAGCAAAACCCCATGCTCGGCTTCCGCGGCTGTCGCTTGCCGATCGTTTTCCCTGAAATCGGCGATATGCAGGTGCGCGCGATCGTCGAAGCGGCCTTGATCGTCAAGAAGAAGGGAATCGACGTTCACCCCGAGATCATGATCCCGCTCATCGGCACCGTCGAGGAATTGACGCTGCTCCGCAAGCGCACCATCGCCGTCGCCGAGGAGATGATGGCGAAGCACGGCATGCGGGTGAACTATCAGATCGGCACCATGATCGAGATTCCCCGCGCTGCGCTCGTCGCCGACCAGATCGCGCTCGAGGCCGAGTTCTTCTCGTTCGGAACCAACGACCTCACCCAGATGACGTTCGGATTCTCGCGCGACGACATCAAGGGCTTCATGCCGATCTATCTGAAAGAAAAGCTGCTGCCGGTCGACCCGTTCCAGTCGATCGACGTCGCGGGGGTCGGCCAATTGATCCAGATCGCGGTCGAGCGCGGACGGAAGTCGCGGACCGACGCCCACAAGCAACACCTCAAGATCGGGATCTGCGGCGAACACGGCGGCGACCCCGACAGCGTCGCTTTCTGCCACAAAGTCGGCATGGATTACGTCTCGTGCTCGCCGTTCCGCGTCCCCGTGGCGCGGCTTGCGGCGGCACAGGCGGCGATCGCCGACGGCAAAACCATCAGCCGCGACCGCTGAGCGCCGAGCTGGCCCGCATTGGGAACGAACTCAGCCCGGGAGGCGCGCCGTCAAGACGCGTCCTCCCGCGGTCTCGCCCCTCTCGATGAGCGGGTTTGCAACTTTTTCAACACGTGCTTGCCGGGCGCGCGCCCGCATGGTACGCTAGGTTTCATACTACGGCCTCATCCCTTTCATACGCTTGTCACCGTCGTTTGCCTCCTCCCGAACCTCGAGGGAAAGCAGAAACGCACGCCTGTTCGTCCGTGACAGTCGCAGGGGTTCCGCGCGCGGAGCAACCCTTCGGCCGCGGATGATCGTGCGTCGTGTTCGCTCCCCCTTTCGACGCCGAGCCCCTGGAGCATCTTCGCGATGGCCAAGCAGAACCGCGACTGGACCGAGATCCTCGTCAAACGCGGCACCGTGGGACCCGACCAAATCAAGGAAGCCCAAAAGATGGGCGCCGTCACCCTTGAGGAGGCGCTCGTCAAACTCGGCTACGCCGAACCCGAAGACGTGATGAAAGCGAAGGCCGAACAGTTCGGCATGGACTTCATCGCGCTTCAGGAAATCGAGATCCCGCCCTCCGTCATCGAACTCGTCCCCGAGTCGCTCGCGCGCGAAAACGTCGTGATGCCGCTCTCCTCGGGCCACGGCGCCATCAAAGTCATCATGCACAACCCGATGGACTTTGAGACCATCGACAAACTCCGGTTCGTTTTGAACCGCGAGATCGAGGTTGCGCTTGCACCCAAAGAAGCAATCATTGAAGCGATCAACCGTTACTACGGCAGCAGTTCGGCCGAGACCGAGTCGGTCGACTCGATGCTCCAAGAGTTCTCCGACACCGCCATCGACTTCTCCGAGGAAGGCGGCTCCTCGAAGGCGGGATCGCAGTCGAACACCCTCGACGAAGGCGACGCCCCGGTCATCAAGCTCGTGCATCTCATCATCCAAGAAGCCGTGCAGATGCGGGCGTCCGACATTCACATCGAACCCTTCGCCGACCGCGTTCGGATTCGTTACAGAATCGACGGTGTCTGCAGCGAACGCGAAAGCCCGCCGCGACGTCTGCTCGGACCGATCGTGAGCCGTATCAAAATCATGGGCTCGATCGACATCGCCGAGAAACGGCGCCCGCAGGACGGTCGCATCAAGATTTTCGTCGCGGGGAAAGACATCGACCTCCGCGTCAGCATCCTCCCGACCAGTCACGGCCAGTCGGTCGTGATGCGGATCCTCGACCGCGAGAACATCAAGGTCGGCGTCCGCGACCTCGGCTTCGGCGAGGAGGACTGGAAGAAGTTCTCGCAACTGATCAAGCGGCCCAACGGAATTATCTTGGTCACCGGCCCCACCGGTTCGGGCAAAACAACGACGCTGTACGCCGCGCTCAACGAGTTGAACCGCCCCGACGTTAAAATCATCACCGCCGAGGACCCCGTCGAGTATTATCTCCCCGGCGTGAATCAGTGCGAGGTCCGGGCGAAGATCGGCATGACCTTCGCCCGCATCATCCGCGCCATGCTGCGGCAGAATCCGAACATCCTGCTCGTCGGAGAAATCCGCGACGAGGAGACGGCAAACACCGCAATCCAAGCGTCTCTGACGGGACACTTGGTTTTTAGCACATTGCATACGAACGATGCGCCCAGCGCCGTTACACGTTTGGTCGATATCGGCGTGCAGCCGTTCTTGGTCGCCAGTTCGATTTTGGCGATCATGGCGCAGCGATTGGTGCGGAAGATTTGTCCGAAATGCCGGCAGCGATTCGAGCCTCCCGCGCATCTGTTGCAGGCGATTGGTCTGCGTCCGGAGATCGTCAAGAAGGCGAACTTCATGAAAGGCAAGGGCTGCTCGTACTGCAACAAGTCGGGCTACCGCGGCCGGATGGGGATCTACGAGATGATGATCATGACGAACCAGATCCGCGAGATGACGTTCAAGAGCGAGCCGACGATGAATATCCGTAAGATGGCTCGGAAACAGGGGATGCGCACGCTCTTCGAGGACGGAATGATCAAGGTGTTGAAGGGCCAGACGACGCTTGACGAGGTGATGCGGATCACGCAGCACGACTCCGGGTCGGAGCACGCTTAACGCGGTGAAGCTCAGAGGTTTGCGCGGCTTGCAGAGATGAGGCTGACGGCGGCAACGGCGGGGGTCGCGCGTGCCGTCGAACGTCGAGGCAACGCGGCGTCCCTACTCGGCGGCGTCCTTGGTTTCCGGCTCGGAGGCCGCTTGCTTGCCGAGGGCGCTCACGACGGAACGAACGTCGCTCGAATTTCGATTTTTGCCTTTTTTTTGATCTCGGTGCGAGTCATCGAAATAATGAAGTTGCGACACGAGCGGTTCTGCCCGGAGCAAACCCAACCTCTGTCGGGCTTCAGC
>JAJYDB010000055.1 GCA_021777845.1 Planctomycetota bacterium | reverse complement strand
GGAGTCGCCGCGAACCGCCCCGCCTTTTTTGACGTCGACGCCTTCCGACGGTGTCTGGCGTCGGCGTTCGCGCGACGTGATGATGGAGCATCGACGCGGCGGAACCTCGCGGCGTCGGCAATCGATCGCGGAGGCGTTCCCAATCGTGAAGCTCTCCCATACGACGGCCGCGGCGTTGGGGTTGATCATGAACACGGCGCTCGCCGCGAATGCGAACCAGCCGGACGTCCCGCCGCGGGTCGTCGCCGACGTCCTCCTCCGCGGCGGCGTGGTCGTCGACGGCACCGGCGCGGCGCGATTCCAGGGCGACGTCGCGCTGCAAGGCGATCGCATCGTCGCCGTCGGCTCGTCCGCGCAAGTCGACGCGCGGCGGGTCATCGACGTCGCCGGCCTCGTCGTCGCGCCGGGCTTCATCGACCTGCACACGCATTCCGACGAGACGCTGCTCGAACCCGGCAATCGCCCCAACCGAAATTACACGACGCAAGGCGTAACCACCGTCGTCACCGGCAATTGCGGCCTCGGCGCGGTCGACGCAGGCGCATTTCTCGACGCCGTCGCGCGCGGCGGCGCGGGCTCGAACGTGATCCATCTGATTCCTCTCGGCGCGGTCCGAGCCGAGGTCATGGGCAATGCCGATCGCAAGCCCTCGACCGCAGAAACCGCCCGCATGCGCCGGATCGTCGCGCGCGGCCTCGACGCCGGCGCCTGGGGCGTCTCGACCGGCCTGATCTACGTCCCCGGCCGCTACGCCTCGACCTCGGAGATTGTCGACCTCGCGGCGATCGCCGGACGTCGCGGCGGGATTTACGCGAGCCACATCCGCGACGAAGAGGCCAAGCTGCTCGAGTCGATCGACGAGGCGATCACGATCGGCCGCGAAGCCAAAATGCCCGCCCACATCTCGCACCTGAAGGCCAATTTAAAGGCGAATTGGGGGATGTCGCGCGCGGCGTGCGCGCATATCGAGGCCGCCCGCGCAGCCGGCCAAGCCGTCACCGCCGACCAGTATCCCTACCGCGCTTCGAGCACGCGACTGGGCGCGATGGTCACCCCGCCTTGGTCGCAAAACGACGGCCCGGCGGGCTTCGCGAGACTCGCCGACGACCCCGTTGCCGGTCCCAAACTCCGCGCCGCCATCCAACACGAGCTCGACATCCGCGATGCCGGAGCCGCCTTGCGCATAGCACGCTTCCCCGCGCGCACGAGCCGCGTCGGCAAGGATCTCGTCGCGATCGCCCGCGAGGAAGGCACCACCCCGCTCGAAATCGTGCTCGACGTCGAACGCCGCGGCGGCGCGCAGTCGATCAGCTTCGGGATGTCCGAGGACGACGTCCGGCAAATCATGCGGCACGACTACGTCGCGACCGCCTCCGACGGCGCTGCCCACCGGCCCGGCCGCGGCGATCGACCCCACCCCCGCGCCTACGGCACCTTTCCGCACAAGATCCGCCTAGCCCTTGACTCTGAACTACTTACCCTTGAACAGGTTGTGCGCTCGTGCAGCGGCCTGCCCGCGGCGATTTTGCACCTCCGCGACCGCGGTGTGATCCGCGTCGGCAACCGCGCCGACCTCGTCGTCTTCGACCCCGCCGCCGTCCGCGACCTCGCGACCTTCGACAACCCGACGCGCTACGCCACGGGCATCGCGTACGTTTATGTAAACGGCACGCCGGTCGTCGAGGCCTCGCGCGCGACCGACACACTCCCCGGCCGCGCGCTCCGGCTCCAAATCGACGGGCCGACCGCGCCGCCCGCAAACTCCTCCGCGCCTCACCCCTCCTCGCCCGCGGTTCCCAAGTGAGCGAATCTGAGGCCCAACGCCTCGCGCGGCGGGCCTGCGTCCGGGCTTTTTTTCCGGTTTGACTACAGCGGTCGGCGCGATTGTGCCGAATCTATCGAGGGAAGCGGTCCGTGCATGGGCGGCGGGTTCGTCGCACGCGCTGATCGGGCCGGCGGTCGCGGCTCTTCGCGGGGTGAGAAGGGTGACTCGATGAGCAAAAACATCGCTTCGGAGATGGCCGCTGCGGTCGGGCTGTTGCTACTGACCAACGCCGCGTCGGCGGTTGGCCAGGATCGGCCGCGCTACGACGGCGGCATCGTGACCGCCGCCGCGCCCACTTTCGACGATTTGATCGAGCAGGAGCCGCCGATTCCGCCGCCGGTCCGGCCCCAAAACGTACCGCGCACCCCCCCCGCGACCCCTCCGCGACCCGCCGCGGCACCAAATGCCGCCCCCCCCGCGCCGAAGCCCGCCGCGCCCGCGAACGCCGCTCCCCCGACGCCGGCCGCGACCACTCCGCCGACTCCGCCCGCCGCCGACAACGAGTCGACGACCGACCTCGCCGCCGCGATGAACGCCAACGCCGCCGCCAACGCCGCCTCGACGCGCGCCGGCCTCAACGACGTCGACTTCCGCGATACCCCGATCATGCTCGGCGACCAGGCGCCGCTCTTCGTCCGGCAGTTCAACCCGAACGCTCAGCTTCACGCCTTCGCGCAACGACCGGGCGGCCCGCCGATCCCCCCCTCGCCCAACCCCGGACGCGGCCGCGGCGGCTTTATCGTCCCCTCGGCGCGGGCGCTCAAAATCGCCGACAATATGAGCCCCCTGCCCCAGGATCGCTTCTTCTTCACGTTCAACAACTTCCAGAACCTGAACGGCACCATCAACAAGCGGCTCGGCTCGTCGCTCGGCGGCGCGCAGCTCTATCGCGAGACGTTCGGGTTCGAAAAGACGTTCCTCGACGGCAACGCCTCGGTCGGCCTGTTCATGCCGCTCGACACGATGAGCATCGCGAGCAACGTCCGCGGCCTCGGCGGCACGACCACCGCCGTCGACAACATGACCTTCTTCTCGAAGTTCATCCTGATGAAGTCCGCCGACAACCGACGCCTGCTCACCGGCGGTCTGGCCGTCTCGACGCCGAACGGTCCCACCACGCTCGCCGGCGCGCGCAACATCAACGGCTTTCACGACACTCAAATCCAGCCGTTTCTCGGCTATATCTGGACCAAGGGCCGCTTCTACGCGCAAGGCTTCGAATCGATCGCCGCCCCGACGAATTCCGCCGACGTCACGATGATGTTCAGCGACGTCGGCATCGGCTACTACACCTGGATCAGCCCGGATCCGAAGGCGTTTCTGACCTCGATCGCCCCGACGCTCGAAGGGCACCTCAATACGCCGCTCAACCACCGCGGCGCGTTCGCCTTCAACGACCCCGCCGGCACGCCCGACGTCTTTGACTTCACCTACGGGATCAACGCCGTCTTCCGACGCAGCTCGATCCTCTCGGTCGCGCTCGTGACGCCGACCACCGGCCCGCGACCGTTCAACCTCGAGTGGGCCGTCTTCTATACCCGCTTCTTCGGCCGCACCCGCGCCAACTACAACCGCCAAACGCCGCCGATCCTCGGTCAGTAACCCGCCGCCGACGCCGATCACACGCGTCCGCGACCTCAGCCCTGCACCGGCTGGATCGACGCGCGGACCGCGTCGCGGATTTGCTCGAATTCAGGCCGCTTTCGCAACTCCTCGAACACCGGCGCGTCGAAGTCCTTGGGATACGCGAACCCCGCCTTGAAGGCCGCGCGGATCCGCTCCAGAGCGCGCTCCTCGAACTTCGTCGCGTCCCCCATCAAGCCGCCGTCCTTCCGCGACCAGACCGCGCACGCGGCCAGTTCGCGCGCACTTTGGAACAGCGCGAGCGGATCCTTCGGCAGCGCCTCGGCCAGACTGTCGGCCAAAGCGACCGCCGCGGCGAGCGTCGGGGCCGTCGGCGGGCCCGCGGCGATCTCGCGCGTGAACAGATCCTCGTAATACTGGTGCTGCGTCAGCAAGCCTTGCGCGTAGATCGTGTTCTCCGGGTCGCCGCGCAACGCCTTCGTCTGAGCCGCGATCGCCTCTTCGAGCAGTGCCTCGGCCAACGCAGGCTGCCGCCTCGAGAATACGAATTTCGCGTGATTCTCGGTCGTCAGCGCTTCCGCGTTCAGGTATTCGGGGACATCCGGATATGCCTCGATCAGCTTGAGCAGCGCGGCGCGCGACGCCGTGAAGTTCGCCTCCGCCTCGTCGAGCTTCCCCGCCTTTGCCAGCGCCGCGGCAACTCGGCGCTCGGCCTCGGCGAGATAGCGCTGAAAGTCCGGCCGCTGCGGAAACTCGGTCGTCAGCTTCGACTCGATCGCGTGCGATCGACTGAGCTCGGGCAGCGCCGCGTCCACCTGCCCGGCCGCGCTCAGCAGCGCACCGATGTTCGAGGTCACGATCGCCAGCTCGTTGCGATATTCGGGGATCCTCGGGAAGCCGTCGTGCAGCCCTTGCAGGATCGTCCGCGAGCGCCGATACAAGTCGAGCGCCTCCTTGCCGCGCTTTTGCCTCAAATAGAGTGAGGCGAGGTTGCTCTGGACCCGCGCCAGCTCCCACTGCAACCCGGGCACGCCGGGCGAAGTCTTCGCGAGCGGCTCGAGGATCGCCAGCGTACGCTCAAAAATCGCGACCGCCTCTTCGTAGCGCGTCGAGCCGAGCAACATGCCGCGATTGTTCAAAAAACGAGCCAGTTTGCGGCCGTCCTCGACCGAATCGGGCGCCGCCCCGAGAATCTTCTCCGCCGCCGCGATCGCCTCCTGATACGCCGCGTCGGCCTCTTGACGACGGTTCGGCCGTCGCGCCCACACCGTGCCGAGCTGATAAATCGTGTCGTCGAGATCCCTTTGCGCACCGATGTTGGTCGGGTCGGTTGTCAGAACCTTCCGCCGCAAGTCGCGCGCCGCCGACAGGTCGCGCTCCGCCTCCAGAAACCGGCCCGACTTCTTTTCGAGCACGCCCAAATTATGGTGCGCGAGCGCCAGATCCTCAGTGATCGCCGCCTCCGCCGGCCGCGCCGCCGCGAGCGCCTCAAGCTGCTCGATCGCGTTGCGTCCGTTACGCTCCGCCGCGGGGTAATGGCCGAGCATCTCCTCGATTTCGGCGAGCTTGATCGCCGCCCGCGCGGCGTCCAGACGCAGCGACTTGTCGTGCCCGCGATCGCGGAGAAACTGCGTGTACTTTTGCAGGACCGCTTGCAGCAACTCCTCGCGCACAGCCTCCATTTGCGGCATGTCGACGAGGTCGATCGCCGCCAGGCGCGTCAGCGTTTGATCGAGCGCCGTGCGCGCGATCCGATAAAAGTTCTCCGTGCGCGACTGCTCGCGTCGCACCAGCACCGTCGCGATCGAAAGCGTCACGATCGCCGTCGCCGCGAGCGCCGCGCCGCTCGTCACCAGCGTCCGATGCCGCCGGCTCCAACGCGCCAGCCGCACCGTGAACGGGTCTCGATAGACCGAAACCGGCTCGTCGGCGAGCCAGCGCTCGATGTCGCGCGCCAGCTCGCGCGCCGTCGGATATCGGTCCGCGACCGACCGCGCCATCGCCTTCAGGCAGACTGCGTTCAGCGCCGCCGACACCCCCGGCTTCACCGTCCGCGGCGCGGGAAAATCGCCCGCCTTCACCTTCTGCAGGATCGCGATCACGGTCTTCTCGCGGAACGGCGTCGTCCCCGTCAAAATCGTGTACAACGTCGCGCCGAGACTGTAAATGTCGGCGCCGGGGCCAAGGTCGTCGAGCCGCCCCTCCGCCTGCTCCGGACTCATATACTGCGGCGTGCCGACCGTCGAGCCGTACAACGTCTCGGTCTTGCTGCCGCCCGACATCGGACGCAGCGGCGCGACCTCCGAAGGCGTGATCATCTCAGGCCGATCGACCGGCTTCGCGAGGCCCCAGTCGACGACCAGCGTCTCGCCGAACGCACCCAGCATGATGTTCGCGGGCTTGATGTCGCGGTGAATCACGCCGCGCGAGTGCGCGTAAAACATCGCGTCGCAAACCGCGATAAACCGCGTCAGCAACTGGCGAAACTCCAGCGCCCGACGCCCCGGATCCACCTGCGACGCATCCGCCGCGTGATAGGCGTCGATCGCGTCCTTCAAGCTCTCGCCGCGAATGAACCGCATCGCGTAATAAGGCCGACCGTCGGGATAACGGCCCAGCCCGTAAACCGGCACGATTCCGGGATGCTCGAGCCCGCCCGTCACCTCGGCTTCGAGCACGAAGCGGAATCGGCTCTCGTCGTTGTCGGCGTGCCGAGGCAGAATCTCCTTGAGCGCAACCTCGCGGCCCAACTCCTCGTCGCGCGCGACGAACACCTCGCCTAGCCCGCCGCGCGCATGCGGACGCATAATCCGATAGCGGCTCGGCACCACGAAATCAGAACCCGCCGCCCCCGCGCGCGCGAAACCGCCGGCGACTTCCGTCGGCAGATTCGAGCCGCCCAGAACCACGGTCTCGGTCGAGGCCACGCCCGTCGAGCGCGGCATGTCGATCGTCGCCGTCGGGTCGTGGTCGCGCGCCGCTTGCGCGGGCAGCACCGCCGTCTCCTCACCCGCAGCGCCCGCGCGAGTCCGCATCCCCAGGTCCGCCGCGGCCTCGCGCGCCGCCTCGGCCTGCTTCGAGACCGTCTCCGCGGGCAAGGTCGCCGCGCCCGCGTCGCGAACCGCGGAATTGTCCGCGACGATCGTCCGCGTCGGGTCGTCGAGCATCCCCGAATCAAACCTCTGCGTCTCCGAGGTCGCACCGCCGCCCGCTCGCGGCGTTCCCGTCGCGGGCAAGTCAACCGTGTCGCACGAACCGAGCTCCGACGGCGGCGCGAAACTCGGCCCCGACGGTGCAATCGCCACCGTATCAAACGACGCCGACTCGACGCGATTCCCCTGCACCCAACGCTCGAATTCCGCGGGATCCGACCGGATCGCCGTCAACAGCGGCCGCAAAACCTGAGCGTGGGGCGTATCGGCCAGGCCGTAGTCGCGGAGCAGCGCCTCGATCGGCCGCCTCGGATCGAGTAGGCATGCCCGCGCGATCGACTGCGCGCGTTCCCGCCCCAGCACGACCGTGATCGACTCAAGCGTGGACGAATTCAAAGAATCGGAGGAGCCGAGCGTCTCTTGCATGGGTCCGAAATCCTCGATGACAAACCCGCGCGAGCCGCTTCTCCCTCCCTCGCGTCGCACGACTCCTCTACACTAACGCCTGATCTCCGCCGACACGACCGACCACAGACTTGGCATTCCGGATTTTTCGGAGGCTCGCGCACGCGACGCACGCGGCCGAACCGATCATCATCAGCACCACGCCGGAAGGCTCGGGCACGACCGAAGAGGTGTAGGTCACGTTGTCGATCCCGAAGAGGTCGCGCGACGTCGAGCTGTTGACGTCTCGAAGCTGGAAGGTGACGTCGCTGACGCTCGCTCCGGCATCGGTGAAGCCGACGTATTGCACGCCGCCGAGCGTCGAACCGCCGATCACGACGTCGTGCACCACGCCGTCGTTCACGACCATGTGCAAGACCCCCGCCGCGGTGCCTACCCCTGTGAAATAGGCTCCGAACGCATTGGTCGGCGAGGCGAAATGAAAGTCGACCGTCGCCGTGCCGACGTTCACGATCGGCACCACCTCCAGGTATTGCGACCCGCCCGGAGTGACGTTGTAACCGTTCACGACCGTGTTCGGATTGTTGCTGACGCCGAAATAATATCCGGGCGGCGGGTTGTGGTCGGTGTTCGTGAGCGTGAGCGAGACGCCGCTCGCGACCGTCAGCGACTGGCCGGCCGGCGGCGAGCCCAGCGGCAGACCCTCGAACGTGATCTGGCCGGTCGACCCGAGCCCGCTCGCCGCGCTGTTGAAAAGCGCTGCCTCGGCGTCCGAATTCGGACGAGGGTCGGTCGGACCGGCACCGAAGTCCGAAGCTTGATATGTTATAAATCCAGCGCGAGCGGACTCGGCCGCGGGCGCGGCGAGCAGCGTCAACATGATCAAAAACGATCGTAAGCCGACCACACGCGACGTCCGCAAGCGATTTTCTTCCGATCAAGCAGGAAGCACGGTTCACTCGACAGCAGAGTCAATACTAACCAGGAAACCCGCCGCCTGTCGCCGGGATGTTCCGAATAATCAACGTTCCCAACGCAATTCGACCCTCGATGCCGCCGTCAAGCACTCGCGCTCGCGGACAGCATTTCCAGAGTCGCGGCGATCCGTTGTCGACACTTGTCTCTGCCTAATATAGCGAGGCAGTCGTACAGACCGGGACCGACCCCCTGTCCTGTGACCGCGACGCGCAACGGGTTGACGACCTGCCCCATCGGCAAGCCGCGGGCCTCCGCGAACGCGTGCACCGCGGGCTCGAGCGTCGCGACGTCGTAAGGCTCGACCGCGGCCAGCACGTCGTCCACTTCGCGCAACATGTTCACCACGCCGTCCTTGCGTAGTCGTTTTTTGACGGCGTCGGGGTCGTGCGCGACCGCGTCGGTGAAGAAATAGCGGCCGAGGGCGAGGATGTCGGAGAAAACTTTGAGCCGGTCGCCGAGCGCGGCGATCACCGCCTCGATGCGCGTCCGCGCGGCCTCGTCGAGCGGTTCGGCAACGAGCCCCTCCTTGCGCAGGAACGGCAGCACTCCGTTGACCTTGCGTTCCATCGACAGCGTCTTCATCCATTCGCCTTCGAGCCAGAAAAGCTTGTCGGGATCGTGGCTCGCGGGCGAGCTGTTGACGCGCTCGAGCGAAAAGGACGCGACCAGCTGGTCACGGCTGAAGATTTCGGAGCTGGCGTCGAGGCTCCATCCGAGCCTCGCCAAATAATTCATCATCGCCTCGGGTAGGTAGCCCTTGTTGATGAACTCGTCGAGGCCGACCGCGCCGTCGCGCTTCGAGAGCTTCTTCTTGGATCCCGGCGCGGCAACATAGGGGACGTGGGCGAATTCGGGCAGTTGGTAGTTGAGTGCTTCGAACATGAGAATTTGGGGGAAGGTGTTCGCGAGGTGTTCCTCGGCGCGGACGACGTGGGTGATTTTCATGGCGGCGTCGTCGACGACGCTGGCGAAGTTGTAAAGCGGTGTGCCGTCTGGTCTTACGATCACGAAGTCGCCGATTTCGGAGCTTTTTTGTTCGACGTTGCCCTTAATGAGGTCGTGGATCGTGATCGTGCGGTCGGCTGGTACGGCGAAGCGGAGCGCGTAGGGTCGGGCCTCGGCCTGAAACTGTGCAAGTTGTTCGTCGGTAATGTGTTTGCGGCGAAAGCGGTACGCTTTTTTGCCGGCCTCGGCGGCGGCGCGCTCGGCGTTGCGCTCGGCTTCGGAGCTGTAGTCGCGGTAGACGTGTCCGGAGGCGATGAGGGCGTCGGCGGCGGCTCGGTAGATGTCGCCGCGTTGTGCCTGGTAGTATGGGCCGTGGAGGCCGCCGACCTCGGGTCCTTCGTCCCAGTCCATGCCCATCCAGCGAAAGCCGTCGAGGATGAGCGCGACCGCCTCTTCGACATGCCGTTGCTGGTCGGTGTCGTCGATGCGCAGGATGAATTGCCCGCCGTGACGGCGCGCGAGCAGCCAGTTGAAGAGAGCTGTCCGAACGCCGCCGATATGCAAGTAACCGGTCGGACTCGGTGCGAAACGGGTGCGGACGTTCATGAGTGCGCGGGTCTATCCAGAAAGACGAGTTCGATACGAGGCCAGTTCCAGATACTGAACATACGCATTAGGTCGTGGGGTGTCAACTCCGTGGGGGCGGCGGGGTATGAACCGGTGGCGTGCGGAGCGGCTCTACGATGTTGTGCGTTGGGTGGGGCGTGATCGATTAGGTGCCGGAGAGGGCTGCGGTTGTGAAGCATTTGGCGGTGGTGGGTGCGAGCGGTGCCGTGGGCGAAGTGATGACGCGCCTGCTCGAGGAGCGTCGTTTTCCGTTGGCGTCGATTAAGTTCCTCGCGTCGGAGCGGAGCGTGGGGCGGAGCGTGACGTTTCGCGGCGAGAGGTACGCGGTGGAGTTGTTGCGCGCGGAGGCGTTCGAGGGGGTCGACATCGTGCTCTCGAGCACGCCGGCGTCGATTTCGAGGACGTTTAGCCCGCAGGCGGCGTGCGCGGGGGCGGTGGTGGTAGATAATTCGAGCGCGTTTCGGATGGACGCCGAGGTTCCGCTGGTTGTGCCGGAGGTGAATCCGGGCGACGTCGAGCGGCACCGGGGGATCATTGCGAATCCGAATTGCTCGACGATCCAGATGGTGGTGGCGCTGAAGCCGTTGCACGATCGTTTCAAGATTAAGCGGGTGGTGGTGAGCACGTATCAAGCGGTGTCGGGCGCGGGGCAGAAGGGGATCGACGAGCTGCGTGCGCAGGCGGCTGCGCTGATCGAAGGTCGGCCGTTGCCATCGCCTTCGAAATTCTCGCACGCGATCGCGTTCAACTGCGTGCCGAGGATCGACGACTTCACCGAGGGCGGCTACACCAAGGAAGAGATGAAGATGGTGAACGAGACGCGTAAAATCATGGGGGACGCGTCGATTGCCGTCGAGCCGACGTGCGTGCGGGTGCCGGTTTACAACGCGCACTCGGAGTCGATTATGATTGAGTGCGAGCGGCCGATCACGCCGGAGTCGGCGCGTGCGGCGTGGGTGTCGGCGCCTGGGTTGCGGGTGCTCGACGACCCTTCGAGCGGCGTTTACCCGGTCCCGACCGAAGTTTCCGGGCAGGACGACGTCTTTGTCGGGCGGATCCGGCAGGCGTTGTCGTCGGATCGCGCGCTGTCGTTTTGGTGTGTTGCCGACAATCTGCGGAAGGGTGCCGCGACGAACGCGGTGCAGATCGCCGAGGAGTTGATCAAGCGCGACGCGTTCGCGACGGCGCGCCGTTGATTGCGGTCGATCGACGCCGCTTCGCAACTTTTTTGTCGCAACGACGCCCGTAATATGCGCAATATTTGCATCACCATCGCTTACGACGGGACGGAGTATTCAGGTTGGCAGCGGCAGCGCTCGCGTCCGACGATTCAGCAGGCTGTCGAGGAGGCGTTGTTCGAGATCACCGGCACGGCGGCGACGCTGCACGCGAGCGGTCGGACCGACGCCGGGGTGCACGCGTTGGGTCAGGTTGCCCACTTTTTGACGGCGGCGACGCACGATCCGGCGACCTTCGTGAAGGCGTTGAACGCGACGTTGCCGGGCGACATTCGCATCTTGGCGGCGCGCGAGATGCCGGAGTCGTTTCACGCGACGGTCGACGCGACGTCGAAGATGTATCGCTATGTGATCGACAACGGTCGAGTTGCGGACGCGTTCTTGCGGCGTTATGCGTGGCACGTGTTTCGGCTACTCGACGCCGACGCGATGCGCGCCGCGGCGCAGGCGCTGGTCGGCCGGCACGACTTCCGCAGCTTCGAGACCGACTGGCCGAACCGAATGAGCAGCGTGCGCACGGTGGCGAGCGTGAACGTCGAACGCGCCGGCGACGCGATCCGCGTCGAGGTCGAGGCCGACGGTTTCCTCTACAATATGGTGCGGGCGATCGCCGGCACGCTGACGCTGGTCGGCAAAGGGAAATGGCCGGTCGAGCGCGTGGCCGCGGCGCTCGCGGCGCAAGACCGTCGCGAGGCGGGTCCGACCGCGCCGGCGCAGGGTCTGTTTCTCGTCCGCGTCGAGTATCCCGCGCACTTGTTCCAACGCGAAGACTTATGAAAATATTGCACGTCATCACGCGGCTAATCATCGGAGGTGCTCAAGAGAACACGATCTTGAGCGTCGCGGGGCTGCGCGATCGTCACGGGCACGACGTGACGCTGGCGACGGGTCCGCCGGAGGGGCCGGAGGGGGATCTGTTTGCGCAGACCGAGCGGATGGGTTTGCGGGTGGAGGTGATGCCCGAGCTGGTGCGCGCGATTCGGCCGCGGACCGACTGGAAGGCTTACCGGCGGCTGCGGAGCGTGATTCGCGCGGAGCGTCCCGACGTCGTGCACACGCACAGTTCGAAGGCGGGGATCGTGGGTCGCGCCGCGGCGTGGGACGAGCGCGTGCCGGCGGTGGTGCATACGATTCACGGGTTGCCGTTTGGACCGTCCGAGAGTGCGTGGCGGAACCGATTGTACACGGGGCTGGAGCGTTGGGCGGCGGAGCGTTGTCACGCGATCGTGAGCGTTTGCGACGCGATGACCGAGCAGGCGCTGGCGGCGGGGGTGGGTCGACCGTCTCAGTTTTTGACGATCCACAGCGGGATGGACGTCGACGCGTTTTTGCATCCCGCGCGGCCGCGCGACGAGGTCCGTCGCGAGCTGGGGCTCGAGGCCGACGCGGTTGCGTTCGCGACGGTGGCGCGTCTGTTTGAGCGGAAGGGGCACGACGACGTGCTCGCGGTTGCGCCCGAGGTTTTGCGTCGCGAGCCGCGGGCGCGGTTCGTGTTTATCGGCGACGGCGTGTTGCGCGGGCCTCTGGAGAGCGAGGTAGCGCGGCTGGGGCTGAGCGACGCGTTTCGATTCACGGGTTTGGTGCCGCCGGGCAGGATCCCCGAGCTGCTGAACGCGGTCGACGCGGTGATTCATCCGAGCTTGCGCGAGGGGCTGGCGCGCGTCCTGCCGCAGTCGCTGCTGACGGGCCGGCCGGCGATCAGTTACGACGTCGACGGCGCGCGCGAGGTGGTCGGGCCGGAGACCGGCGTCTTGCTGCGGCCGCGCGACTTGAAGGGGCTCGCCGACGCCGTCGTGCGCCTCGCCGGCGACGCCGGACTCCGCGACCGCATGGGCGCGACCGGCCGCGCGCGCTGCGAACGCCTCTTCCGTCACGAGACGATGAGCGACCAGCTCCACTCACTTTACGAGGACGTCCTCGCCGCGCGGCGACCCGATTGAAACACGCGGCTCGCGTACGCCGCGCGGGCCGAGCGACCTGCGTGCAACGGCGCGCGGCGGCTCGAAGCGCTTGCGGTTGTCGACGACGCCCGTAATCGCCTCGCGGAGCGCGTCGGCGCGGCCGACGAGCGCGATCCGCACCGACTGCGAGCGCCCTTTCGTGATGCTGAAGCCGCGGACTGATCCACACTCGCTCACGACAAAGCGCGAGTCCGCGAGCAGGTCGCGATAATCTTTATCCTCGAACGCGGCGACCGCGAGCGCGCCGCCGGGGCGTCGGAGGAAATCCTCGAGCTGATCGGCGTGCGCGACGAACGGCGCGGGGCGGCCCAGCTCGTAGACGACGTTCGGCTCCTTGTATTCGAGCACGATCGGCGCGGCGTGATGGCGATCGGCGAGCGCGCGCAGTCGCACGCCGACCTGCCTCGAAGTTCGATACGGCTCCGCGTCGGGGATCAGCCGGCCGCCGAGCACGAGCATGAACAACGACCACGTCGCGACTTGAATCCACGTGGCGTCGAGGCCGGGCGAGGCGCGACGTCGGACCGCGGCGGCGATCGTGCCGACGCCCGCGATCACGGCAAGCGCCGACAGCGACGGCGCGAGCGCGGAGGGCAGGACCGAGGTCGCGGCGATCAAGATCAGCGCGGTCCCCGCTCCGACGGCCGCCTGCATTCCGACCGCGAGGCGTCCCCACGCGACCGACCGCAGGCCGATCGCGCGCCGCGCGTACTCGACCGTGACCCAGCCCGCGAGCAAGGCGCACGCGGGCACCGCCGGCAGGTAATACTGCACGAGCTTCGTGGGCAGGCATTCGAGCACGACCAGCGGCCCGACCGCCCAGCCGATCAAGAGCGCAAGCTCGGGCCGGTCGCGACGCGCCTGCCAGGCGTCCCGCAGCGCGATCGGCAACAACGACGCCCACGGGTGGAACAGGAGCAACGTGCAAATCACGTAATAGCCGGGGAATCCGCCGTGCGTCTCGACCGACGCGGTGAGGCGTCCGACGAGCTGTTGACCGATCGCGAACCGAAAGAAATCGCCGTGCGAGAGCCGTCCGACCGCGACAAACCAGGGCGCGGCGAGGACCGCGACGAGCGGCAACCCCCAGCGCGCGTGGTGGGCGAGCAGCTTCGGGCGCGGGCCGCCGATGAGCCGCGTCGCGACGATCGCGGCCGTGCACAAGGCCGGTCCCGACGGCCCTTTGGTCAGGATCGCGAGCGCGGTCGCGACCCAAAAGAGTGCCGCCCACGCGAAGCCGGCGCGCGCATTCGGGGGCGTGCCGGGCGCGTCGTCGTCGCCGCGCGCGCGCAGGCGGATCAGCTCAAAATAGGCCCACATCGCGAGCACGACCCACAACATCAGCAGGGCGTCGGTGGTCGCGAGCTTCGACTCGGCGACGACGATCGGGGCGCTCGCGAGCATCAGCGCCGCGGTCAGCCCGACGCGGGCGTCGAACATCCGCCGGCCAAGTGCCCAGAGCGTCAGGCATCCGAGCGTCCCCGCGCACGCCGACGTCAGCCGCGCGCCGAACGGGTTGTCGCCGCCGACCTCGTACGCCGCGCGCATGATCCAATAGACCAGGATCGGCTTATGATAGCGCGGCGCGCCGTTGAACGTCGGCAGCAGCCAGTCGCCGCGCGCGCGCATCTCGCGGACCGCCGCGGCGAAGCGCGGCTCGTCGCGATCCCAGAGGCCGGTCCGTGCGTTGCCGGCCAAATTCAAAGTGAGGGCGACCGCGACCACCAACAACGGCGCGGCCGCGCGGAGCAAGCGCGCGCGCGACCCTCCCGCGTCCGCGTTCGACCGTTCGTCGCGACCGACGTCTGACATCCGCGCTCGTCGCCTCCGTGCTCGATTCCAAGGCGTCGCGGGCGTTCCCTGCCTCGCCGCCGCGCGCGTATAATAGGTTGAAATCGAAAAACGCGGGAGGTCGAATTCCGAGCGGTGCGCCGGGACCGCGTCGACGCCGACCCTCCGCGGCGCGTCTTTTTGAGCCTGGACCGACGGATCAAGCCCATGGCTGTCAGGACCGAAGCGGATTGTCTACTGGCAACCGGCGTGCTTTATCGAGAACGGCTCGGCCTGCGTCCGCGCGACCGCGGCGACGCCCCCTTGATCTTCGTCGGCTTCAAGGACGCGGCGTTCTCGATCTACGACGGCGACGAGCCGATCTATCATTTTGACCTCGAAGGCCGCTGGCGACGCGCCTTCATCAACGGCGTCCACTACCTGAAGGCGAACGACGGCTCGACGCAAAGCATGGACCGCGTGCGTCGCGACGGCCAGATGATCTTGGAGCGCGGCACGCTCGCGTTCGCCGCCGCGCGCGACCTCGACGAGCGGATTCGCAACGTCGCCGTCGAACTGCTCGCGCGTTTGAGCGCCGAGGCGCTCGAGTTCGAGCCCCCGCCCCAGCCCGAGCAGACGCTCGACCTCGAGCGGCTCCGCGCAATCCTCGACGACGTCTCGCGTTACGACGCCGCGCGCTGGTTCGCGCACGTCGAGCGTCAGCGCGCCGCGTACGGACCCCCGCCGTTCGTCCCGCCCGACTGCCGGCACGCGCTCGTCCTCGAGGCCACGCTCGACGGCACCCGCGCTCATTCCAATCCCGACGGCTCCCGGATTGTCCGCGACCCCTCCGAATTCGAGCGGCACGCGCTCGACGTCCAGCGTCTTCACGGCCGCGCGATCGCCGAGTTCCGCCGCGGCTTTCTCGCCGGAACCGACGCCCTGCTCGCCGAGCCGAGGCTTGTGACCGCCTGGATCGTGACCACTCGCCGTCACTTCGGCTTCGACGAAATCCAGACGATGCTCGTGCCTGACGACCGCGCGGGAGCGCTGCCGACGCGACTCGCCGGTTATCGAGCGCTCGGACTGCGTCGCATCACGCTCGGGGTCGAGTCGGGCGACCCCGCGATTCGAAGTCGCCGCGGCCTCGCGTGGGACAACGACGCCGTCGCGCGCTGGACGCGCGAGGTCCGCGAGG
Source organism: Planctomycetota bacterium (assembly GCA_021777845.1). Classification (GTDB taxonomy): domain Bacteria; phylum Planctomycetota; class Planctomycetia; order Isosphaerales; family Isosphaeraceae; genus JAJYDB01. The sequence continues at coordinate 7,129 of JAJYDB010000055.1, read as the reverse complement.
CGGGCATCGGGCTCGGCGCCGTCGTGCTCGTCGCCGCGGGCGGGACTGATCGCGAGCGGGAACACCTCGAAGCGACCGTCGGCTTCCTCTCCGCCTGCGCCTTCGGTTCCGGCGACGTCGTCGCGCTGCTCGACGCCGACTCGTTCCGCCTCGACGACGCCTCGGCGAGCGGCCGCGACCCGTCCTCGACGTCGCTCGACGCCGCCGCGCGCGACCGCCGCACCGCCGCATTCCGCGTCGCGCTGAACGCCGCCCTCAAGCCCGCCGGCGTGAAAGTCGTGCCGTACATGATCGAGAAGCAAGCGTTCTGAGTCGCGACGCCGCCGCGCCCTCTCGTCAGAACGAGTACGTGTGGTCGAACTCGCCGATCGCGAGGTCGTGCAACCGCAGCGCATCGAGCTCGGCCTTGATCTTGTCGCGAAACCGTGCCTTCAGGTGGACCGCGAAGATCTTCACCGGCCGTTGCATCTTCTGGATCTCGCCCGCGAATTCGGCGGGGGTGAGGTGCTTCGAGAGCGTCGCGAGGTCTTGCATCTCGTTCGGGAAGGCGGCTTCGAGAAAGACCGCGTCGAGATGCGCGGCGGCGTTCGCGACCCGCCACAGCTCGTCGGTCGGCCCGGTGTCGGAGGCGATCAGCACCCCCGAGTGGTCGTCCTCGATGAGGAACCCGTGCGTCGGGACGGTGTGATTGACCTCGATCGGCGTGATCCGCAGCCCCTCGACCTCGACCACGCGCCCCGAGACCAACGTGTCGAGCTTAATAAACGGAGGGTCGGTCTTTGAAAGCGCGATAAAGTCGGGCCAGATGCGGTCGTTGAAGAGGTCGCGCTGTAGGCTTTCGAGCACGGCCGGTCCGCCGTGGACGACGACGCAGTCGGACCTCGCCTCGAAGGCGTTCTCGAGAAACACCGGCAGGCTGGCGGTGTGGTCGCTGTGCGAGTGTGAGACGAAGACGTGGCGGACGCGCGCCTGGTCGGCGGGCACGCCGTAATAACCGAGGCAGCCGGCGTCGATCGCGACGGTTTGATTGATCAAATACGTGATCAGGTAATGGCAGCGCTGCTCGCCGGGTGCGGGGAACGAGCTTGGGAGCAGCTTTACGTCCATCGAGTCGGTTCCAGGTCCTGGGTCGCCGGCGAATTGAGGCTATCCCGGTGCGCGGGGGGCGTCAATGAGCGAACGCGGCGGGGCGTCCTGATTATTATGCCGTGCGTTTTGGAGTCGCGACGGTCGCAGGTCGGTCCGCGGGGTCGAGTGGACCTAAAACGTCTGGACCCTCGCGTCCGACGCGGTTACGCTCCCTCTGGGATTTACGCGACTGCGTGTTCCAGGAGCTCCGTCGCCAAATGGACGCCGAACCGTTGCGCTTCGACCTCGTCGTGATCGGCTCCGGCCCCGCCGGCGAGAAGGGCGCCGCGCAGGCGGCGTACTTCGGCAAGTCGGTCGCGCTCGTCGAACGGTCGCACCAGCTCGGCGGCGCGGCCGCGAATACCGGCACGCTTCCCTCGAAGACCCTCCGCGAGACCGCGCTCTTTCTCTCCGGATTTCGCAACCGCGCGCTCACCGGCGTGCACTTGACCTTCAAGCACGAAGTCACCGTGCGCGACTTCATGGAGCACGAGCAACGCGTCACGGCGCACGAGCGCGAGCGCATCGGCTTCAACCTCGAGCGCCATCACGTCCGCGTGTTTCAGGGCGCGGCGCGGTTCGAGTCGCCCGGCGTCGTCGCGGTCGACGCTCCCGAAGGGGGCGTCCGGCTCGCCGCGGACGTCATCCTCGTCGCCGTCGGATCGAAGCCGCACCACCCTCCCGGCTACGACTTCCGCGACCCGCGCATCCTCGACTCCGACACCATTCTGCTCTTGCACGATATCCCCGCGAGCATGCTTGTCGTCGGCGGCGGCGTGATCGGCTGCGAATACGCCTGCATGTTCGCGGTCCTGGGCGTCGCGGTCACGATCGTCGAGTCGCGCGACCGTCTCTGCGGCGGACTCGACGCCGAAGTCTCGCGCGCGCTCGAAGCGCAGATGCGCGCGATGGGCGTCGTCATCAAATTCGGCGAGACCGTCGCCGCCGTCGACCACGACCAAGAGTTGCGGGTCACGCTCAAGTCGGGCGCCGTGCTCGCTCCGAGCACGATTTTGGTCTCGTCGGGACGCGAAGGGAACTCCGACTCGCTCGGCCTCGAAAAGATCGGCGTCGAAGCCGGCGACCGCGGTTTGATCCGCGTCGACGCCCGCTTTCGGACCTCCGCGCCCGGTGTCTACGCCGTCGGCGACGTCATCGGCAACCCCGCGCTCGCCTCGACCGCGATGGAGCAGGCCCGCGTCGCGATGGTCGACGCCTTTCAGCTCAAATACAAGGAAGTCGTCGCGCCGATCCTGCCGTTCGGCATCTACACGATCCCCGAATGCTCGATGGCCGGCGAGACCGAGGAGACGCTCCGCAAGCAAGGCGTCCCGTACATCGTCGGCCGCGCCGACTACGCCTCCAACGCCCGCGGTCAGATCATCGGCGACTCGTCGGGCTTCCTCAAGCTCCTCTTTCACCGCGACGACATGCGCCTCCTCGGCGTCCACGTCATCGGCGAGCAAGCCACCGAGCTGATCCACGTCGGTTTGACCGCGCTGCTGCTCCGGCAAACCTCCGACATCTTCATCAGCACCTGCTATAACTACCCGACGCTCAGCGAGTTGTACAAATACGCGACCTACGATGCGCTCGGACGTCGCGCGCGGATGCTCCAGGAACAGCCCAGCGACGTCGAGACCGCCACCTGAGGCGTCGCGACCTCAATTCACAGTCCTGCGCGTCCTGCGACCGCCCACGAAACTGTCGAGCACCAGCTTGCCGAGGTCGTCCGCCGCGCAATACGCCGCCACCCCGTGCGCCGCGCGCGCCATCTCCTCGACGAAATTCACCAGCCCGTGATAGTAATAATCCTCGATCAACGCGAAGCTCGAAACGCGGATGCCCGCGGCCGCGCATCGGCGAGCCTCGGCCAAGGTGGCTCGCGCCGTCTTCTCCGAGGGGGGATAAATCAAGACCACCTCGCGGCCTTCCACGTGCGCCGTCGGCTCGCCGTCGGTGATCACGATGATCTGCTTGTTCGGCGCGCCCTGACGCGTCAGCAGGCTCCGCGCCAGCCGCAACCCCGCGTCGATGTTCGTAAAGTGCTCGGGCACGCGCTTCGGCAGGTTGTCGAGGTCGATCCGCAAATGCACACGACTGTCGTAAATGCTCACCGGCTTCGGCGCGGAGTTGATCAGCCCCTTTTCCGTCAGCTTGTTCGCGAACGAGTAGAAACCGACGAATTGCAGCGCGTCCTGCGGATACTTCGCCCGCACCAATCCTTGCAGCGCGAGCGCGACCTTCTTCGTCGTCGCGTACTTGCCGTAACGCGCCATCGACCCGCTCATGTCGATCAAAACGATCGTCGCGCAACGCGTCTGGAACTCGGTGTCGTGCACGACGAAGTCGTCGGTCTGCAGACGAATCGGCAGCCCGCCGCGCTGCCGCGCTATCGCATTCTTAAGCGTCTCGTGCAGGTTCAAATTCGCCAGCGGATCGCCGTAAACGTACGGCCGCGAATCGTCGAGCCGCAACGAGCCGTCGCCTTTGTGCGACGAGTCGTGCTTGCCCGCCGCGTCGCGGTGCATCGACTGGAACAGGTCGTCGAGCGCGCGGTTTTGGATCCGACGCATCCCTTTCGGAGTCACCTGCCACTTGCCCTCGCCGTCTTGCTCGATCAGCCCCGCCTGTTCGATTTTATCGAGCAAATCCTGCGAATCCGGGTCGTCGACGCGGTCCATGCCGCGCAAGACCTGGTCGCCGTATTGCAGCAAGTACTCCGAAATCTGGTCGAACGCGTCCTCCGCCGACTGCGGCTGGAAGTTCTGACTGCCGTCCCACTTCGAGTATTCAAACAGCGGCATGGGCACCTCGAGCGGTCAGGCGTTTGGGGCATCAGGCACAAGCGTGCGCGCGGTCAGCGACTATACTTCGTCGCGCCGACTTTCGTGTTCTTGTTGAGCTTATTATGGACGTGCAGGCCGTCGAGAATAAACTCCGCGGCGCTCGCCGTCGCGGCCTCGCGGGCCTCGTTGTCCTTGACCTCGGGGAGCATCGCCGCGCCCAGTTGCTCGGCCTTTTTGCGCAGCCCAGGCACGCGCTCGATCCGCGACAGCACCTCGCGCGTCGGCAAACCGTCGGTCAGCTCGATCGTCTTGCCCCCCTCGAAATACTCGAGCATCGGCCGGAATTCCTTCACGTCGCAATGGACGTCGAAAATATTCTTGACCGCCTCCGCGGCGATCCGCTCGACAAGCTTGTCCTCGTGGCCGTCGTCCTCGGCCATCGTCAACTCGAGCTTCCCGCGCGACCCCGCCGCGACGTGCGCCAGGTCCGATACCCGAGGCACCACCCAGTCCTCGCGACACAAAATCGAGCGACGCTCGGCGTTCGAGACGATGTTCTCCAAGTTCGCGATCGACATCCGCGCCGACACGCCCGACTGCTGATTCACGTGCGGCGACGTCCGCGCCAGCCGCGCCAACTCCTCGACCACCTCCTTAATATAAAGCGGGATCGCCAGCCGGCCGGCGGCGTTGCCGTTGCCGGAGATCGAGCGGTCGAGCCACGCGTTCTGGTCGTTGATCGCCATCCCGATCGCGCGCGTGAGCGGATAATGCGTCCGCACCACCGACCCGATCCGGTCCTTCAAGGGCGTCACGATCCGCCCGCGGTTCGTGTAATCCTCGGGGTTCGCCGAGAACACCATGCACAGGTCGAGGTTCAGACGGATCGGGAACCCGCGGATCTGAATGTCGCGCTCCTCCAACACGTTGAACAGACCAACCTGGATCTTCGGCGCGAGGTCGGGCAGCTCGTTGATGCAGAAAATCCCGCGATTCGCCCGCGGAATCAAGCCGAAGTGCAGCGTCAGCTCGCTCGACAAGTAACGCCCCTCGGCGTGCTTGATCATGTCCACCTCGCCGATCAGGTCGGCGATCGTGACGTCGGGCGTCGCGAGCTTCTCGAGGTAGCGTTCGTCGCGGCCGACCCACGCGATCGGGGTGGCGTCCCCCAGCGCGGCCACGGTGTCGCGCGACTCCTTCGAGAGCGGCGCGTACGGGTGGTCGTTGACCTCGGAGCCTGCCACCACCGGCATCGCGTCGTCGAGCAGACGCACCAGCGACCGCAGCATCCGCGTCTTCGCCTGGCCGCGCAGACCCAGGAACAGCATGTCGTGCCGCGACAGAATCGCGTTCTGCACCTGCGGGACCACCGTCTCGTCGTAGCCGAGGATCTCCGGGAAGAGCGCCTCGCCGCGACGCATCAGCGCGATCAAGTTCCGCCTCATCTCGTCCTTGACCGACTCGAGCGCGTATCCCGACGCCCGAAGTTCTCCGATGTTCCGAGGTCGCTCCACTGCCATACGATGCAAATGCTCCGTTGCGGGATGAAGCGGGGTGGACGAAACGCGCGGGCCGATCAACGCTTCGAATAAGACACTCTGAATATGCTAGACGTCCCCCGGTCGGTCGTCAACGCGGTGCGAATCGTCCCGTCCCGCGCAAACCGTCGCCGACCCGCCCGCCGGCTCGACGCAAATCCGCCCCGACCCACTCCCCGCCCGCCTTCGACACCTGGCTGAAATCCTCCAACCGCGGTAACGCGTGAACTTGGACGAATCTTGCCGGCCGCGCCCGCGTCCGAGCGCCCGGCCGGTCGTTTGACGAAACGAAGCCAATCGCGGGTTTGATGATGCAAGACATAGACTTACGGCGCGCACTGGGCAGCTTGTACAGGTAGAGGAGCCCACGGATCGAAACGCCGGGTCGCCGCGGGGGGGCGAGCGGGAGCGCGCGCCGAGACACCCTCGATCGGTCGCTTGACAAAACGAAGCCAATCGAGGTTAAGTCGATACCAATGAGGGTGTTGCGACGAGATTCGGCCGCTCGACGCGATCTTTTAGGATTTAAAGAGCCGGCTCACGCTTTCGCGGCGGTGGATCGAGACGATTGCGTCGGCGAAGAGCCCGGCGACGCTGACGACGCGGCAGTTCTTCGCGAGCGGCTCGTCGCACGCCCGCCGCCCGATGGTGTCGGTCGTGACCAGCTCCTTGATCGGGCTGGCCTCGATCTTAGGGGCCGACCCCTTCGAAAAGACACCGTGCGAGACGCATGCGTAGATGTCCCGCGCGCCGAGCGCCTTGCACGCCTTCGCCATCTCGATGAGCGTCCCGCCGGAGATCGTGAAGTCGTCGACGATCAAGACGTTCTTGCCCTCGACCGAGCCGATGATGTTCAGGACCTCGGCCTGCTCCGAGTGGTCGCGACGCTCTTTGTTGCCGATCGCCACCGGAGCGCGCATCAACTCGGCGAAGCGGTACGCCATCTTGCCGAAACCGACGTCGGGCGACGCCACGACAAGATCCGGAATCGCCTTCTTCTTGAAGTATTCCGCCAGCACCGGCATCGCCCACAAATGGTCGACCGGAACCTTGAAAAAGCCTTGAATTTGCGGGCTGTGCAGGTCCATCGTGAGCACGCGGTCGGCACCGGCGGCCTCGATGCAGTCGGCGCAGACGCGGGCGCGAATCGAAACCCGCGGCTCGTCCTTCTTATCCCCCTTCGCATAAGAAAAGAACGGGATGACCGCGGTCACCTGCGCCGCGCTGGCGCGCTTGAAGGCGTCGATCCAGAACAGGAGCTCGACGAAGTTGTCGTTGACCGGATTCTCCGTCCCCTGCACGATGAAGACGTCGCGCCCGCGGACGTTTTCGAGCACCCGCACAAACACGTTGCCCTCGCTGAACAAGTGCGTTTCCGACTTCGCCGGCTCGATGCCGAGGCTCGCACAAATCGCTCTGGTCAGCTCCCGGCTCGCCTTGCCGTGAAAGATCTTCAGCTCGCCGAAGGGGTCGGCATGCTTCGCCGTCGTGATCAGGGAATTGTCCATCGGGCTCGCCGCGCCTCGGGTTCAGACTTCGGGATCCGTCGCAATAAACGGGTGGGTGAGTCGCGACGACAAAACTCGGCCTCGCCGGCCGCGACCCGTCGCCCGCGGCCCCACATCGCGTCTTCATCTTAACAGCCGCCCGCCGCGCGAGCCATCGCCCGAGACC
>JAJYDB010000312.1 GCA_021777845.1 Planctomycetota bacterium | reverse complement strand
GACGGCCCATCAGCGTCGGGTCGATGATCGCCGTACCGCCGGTCGCACCCGCCGGGAATTGCAACCAGAACAAATTCTCAAGCAACACCAGCAGGAAATTGAGCGGCATCGAGACGAGGAGCGCGCTCCAGAGGAGCGTCGCGTCGACTTGGAGGATCGCGTGCGCCGCGGCAAGCATCAGAACCTCGCAAAAGAACAAAACGATTACGGGGGTGAGGATCTGGCCGACAACCATCATCGAAGGGCGGATCGGCAGCGCTTTCAAATCGGCCATGCGACCGAGGTCGCCGCGAAAGTCGAATCCGACCACAGTAGGTGCGATGACGAGGTAGGACGCCGTCATGGTGATCATGAAGCCGAGTTCTTGCGACGACCTATCGATTCCGCCCGTGAGGCGGCCGATGACCGCCGGCAGCAGCGGCGCGGCGAAGAAGATCGAGAGCGCGACGAGCTTGCCCGGCGAGCGCGCCAGCGTGGTCAGTTGCCGCCAAAAGACCGGCCCCATGCCTCCCCAAAACGGCGGCATCGGCACCGACGTCCGCTTCCCGCCCGATCGGGGCGCGACGAGCGCGTGCCCCGCACGGAGTCGCCTGAGATACTCGTGGCGTTGGATGCTGCGCGCGACGACGGCCTCGTCGAGCCCGCGGTCGAGCGCGAGTGCAAGCCCGACCAAAGCCGTGTCGATCAGCGCCGCGACCACGCTCCAAACCAGCAAATCAGGCCAAGCTCGCTCGGCGGTGAAGGCGAGCACGAAGGGGCGGAGCGGCAAGAGCAGCAGCTGAATGATCGAAGAGTCGTCGATGAGTTCCAGCACTCCGGCCCACGACATCTGGAACAAGCCGCGTGCCTGCAGCCATCCAATTAATAAGGCGATTGTGAGAACCGCCATAACCGCGAGCTTGCGCCGACGCGTCGACGCTGCCTCGCCGACCAGATTGAACAGGAGCCCGAGGCATGTCATGTACAAATAGAGAAAGAAGAGCGCGAGGCCGCCACCGATGACGGCCGCGAGCGGACCCGACGAGCGGCGTCCGATCGTGTATAGGACGAAGGGTGCCGAGACGAGCGTGCCGCCGAGGCCGACCGCGAGCTTCATCACGATCAGGTCGCGACGGCGGAACGGACCGGCGAAGAGGAAGTCGATCTCGGCGGGCGAGAATATGATCGCGCGTTCGCCGCCGCCGACGAAAATCGTGAGCAGGCAGTACGCGAGCAAAACGAGCGGCCCGAAGTGCCGCGTCGCGGCGATATCGTCGAGGCCTCCGACGCGCGGCAGAAAGATCACGAGAACGAGCGAAGGCGTGAAGACGCCGACGATCACGAGCATGAAAATTACGCCGCGGACCGTGCGGAGGCTGCGCCCCATCCGCCGCGTCCACGCGCGCAGCCTCATCTCAAGCAGTAGCCAGAGCGCGCGGTCCAAAGTGTCGATCTCCGCTAAATCCAGTACGCGACGTCTGATCTCGAAGCGAATCACGCCACGATCGGGTTGTTCGCGGTTGTCGCGGCGGGGTCGTCGGGGCTGCCCTCGGTCAATTCGAAGAAGAGATCCTCGAGGGTCTCGGCGCGACCGGCCGCGCGCATTTGCGACCTCAGCACCGCGATTTGCTCGCGCAGCCGCATCCGTCCGCGCTGCAACACGAGCAACGACGTGCATAAATCCTCGACTAGCGAGAGCAGATGCGAGCTGACCACTACGGCCGCGCCGGCGAGCGCTCGTTCGCGAATCGCCGACTGCATCGTGCGGATCCCGCGCGGGTCGAGGCCCGTGAGCGGCTCGTCAAGCAAAATCGCGCGCGGATCGTGCAGGAAGCCGCAGGCGATTGCGGTCTTTTGACGCATCCCGCGCGACAGTTCCGAGACCAGAGCATCGCGCTTTTCAACGAGTTCGAATTCGGCCAGCAGGCGTTCGCCTTTTGACTGCCAGTTGTCGACGCGATACGCGCTCGCGATGAACCTGAGGTGTTCCCAGACGCTCAAGCCCTCGAAAAGCCCCGGCTCGTCGGGAACATAAGCAAGTGCGCGTTTCGCCTCGATCGCGTCGAGGACGACGTCGTGTCCGTCGATTAAAATTCGCCCGCGCGACGGCCGCAGAATGCCCGCGATCGACCGCAACGTCGTCGTTTTGCCCGCGCCGTTGGGTCCGACCAGACCAAGAATCTCGCCTGGCTCGACGCGAAACGTCAGGTCGTCGACCGCCACGAGGTTGTCGTAACTTTTTTGAAACCGCTCGACCTCGATCGACATCGACTCCGCTCCCCGGCGACCCCGCGCCGCACCGCGGCGACGAACCTCGCACGATTGTAGCACGCGGCGTCGGTAATTCCAGGCGTTCTCGATCGCTCCTCGCGCCGCGCGACGTCACGCGACAGACGGCGCGGCCCGATTCGACTTGGAACGTCCGTTTTCGGACGGGGTGGACGCCGCGTGCGCCGGCTTCCAAACGAGCACCGGAGACTTCGCGGCCTTGACTTCGTCGGCGCGACTGATCGTCGTCGAATGCGGCGCGTCGTGGAGCATCGCGGGGTCTTCCGCCGCGATCGCGAGCAGCGCCGCCGCGAATGTTTCCAGCGTTTCGCGACTCTCGGTCTCGGTCGGCTCGATCATCAGAGCCTCGGAGACAATCAGCGGGAAATAAATCGTCGGCGCATGAAAGTTGAAGTCGATGAGACGCTTCGCGATGTCCATGGCGCGCACTCCGCGGTCGCGCGCCAGGCTTCGCGCGGAGGCGACGAACTCGTGCATGCAGCGATCGCCGCAGGGCACCGGATAAACATGCTTGACCAACGACAACAAGTAATTCGCGTTCAAGACGGCATGTCGGGATACATTCTTGAGTCCCTCGGGACCGTGCGTGCGAATGTAGCAGTAGGCTCGAAAGAGAACGCCGACGTTGCCGAAAAAGGCACGCACGCGGCCGATCGATCGGGGGCGGTCGTGATCGAGTCGATAGGTGCCGTCGGCGTCGCGCGCGACCACCGGCGCGGGAAGATACTTGCCCAAATCGGCGCGCACCGCGATCGGACCTGCGCCCGGACCGCCGCCGCCGTGCGGGCCGGAGAACGTCTTGTGGGGGTTGTAGTGCATCAGGTCGACGCCCATGTCGCCCGGGCGGACCGCGCCCAGGATGGCGTTCATGTTCGCGCCGTCGAGATACAGGAGCGCGCCCCGATCGTGCAGCAACCGGGCGATCTCGGCGATCTGCGGATCAAACAGCCCCACGGTATTCGGATTGGTCATCATGAACACGGCGGTTAGATCGCCGAGTTTGCTCTTGAAGTCGTCAAGGTCGACGAGGCCGCGGGCATCGCTCTTGATCGTGACCGCATCGAAGCCGGCAAGATGCGCCGAGGCCGGGTTCGTGCCGTGGGCGCTGTCGGGAATCAGCACCTGCGTGCGCTTGAGGCCGAGGTCGCGGAAGTGCGCGGCCGCGACCAAGAGGGCGGTGAGCTCTCCCTGCGCGCCCGCCGCGGGTTGCAGGCTGACCGCGGGCAGACCCGCGATTTCGCCGAGCATCGACTGCACGTCGTACAAGATTTCGAGCAACCCTTGCAGCGTCGACTCGTCCTGGTACGGATGCTGCGCTCCGAGGCCGGGGAGCGCGGCAAGCCGCTCGTTCCGCTTCGGGTTGTACTTCATCGTGCACGAGCCGAGCGGGTAGAAATTCGAGTCGATCGACATATTGAGCGTCGAGAGCGCCATGTAGTGTCGAACGACGTCGAGCTCGCCGAGTTCAGGCAGAGGCGGCGGTCCGTCGGCGAGCGCCGTCGCGGGCATGAGCGTCGCGAGCGGCTTGGTCGGCACGTCCGACGTCGGGAAAATCGACGTTGACCGGCCGGGCCGCGACGACTCGAAGAGCAGGGGAGGAGTGTCAAGCTTGTACATGGGATTGATCTAAGTAGTGTGATAGGTGTTTGGGTTTGTCGGCGAAAGCGTTTTAGCTCGGTCCGATCTGGGAGGCTTGCGAGCCGCCGGGGGCTCGGGTCAAGCCTCTTTGAGTGCCTGGGCGTAGGCGTCGGCGAGTCCGTCGATCTCGGCCTTCGTGCGTTTTTCGGTGACGGCGATTAAGATCGCGTCATTCATGTCGGGATACCAGCCGCCGAGCGCGACGCCGCCGTGATAGCCGAGTTGTCCGACAGCGGCGAGCACAGGCCCCGCGTCGCGGCCGACTCGAACGACAAATTCCTTGAAGAACGGCTGTTTGTACGCGATTGAGATTCCGGGCACGGCCGCGAGCCGCTCCGCCGCGTAATGTGCCTTTTGCGTCGAGAGCTCGGCAGCCTGTCGCAGGCCCGAGGGGCCGACGAGCGCGAGGTAAATGCTCGATCGGAGCGCGTACAAACCTTGATTCGTGCAGATGTTCGACGTCGCCTTTTCGCGACGAATATGCTGCTCACGGGTTTGCAGCGTCAACACCCAGCAACGCTTGCCGTTGCGGTCGGTCGTCTCGCCGACAATCCGGCCCGGCATGCGGCGGAGGTACGCCTCGCGGCACGCGAGCATTCCCAGATACGGACCTCCGTACGAAAGCGGATTGCCGAGCGACTGGCCCTCGGCGGTCGCGATATCGACGCCAAAGTCGCCGGGCCGCTTCAGAATGCCGAGGCTGATGGGGTCGAAGCTCGCGATCACGAGCGCCCCGCGTGCGTGTGCCGCGGCAACGATTGCGTCGACGTCCTCCAGACAGCCGAAGAAATTCGGATGCTGGATAATCACCGCGGCGGTCTGGTCGTTGACCGCGTCCGCAAGCAGTTTCGGGTCGAGCACGCCGCCCGACGCGGGCACTTCCACCAGTTTCGGTGCGAGATTGGCGAGAAACGTGCGTAGAATCTCTCGATACTCAGGATGCACCGAGCCCGCGACGACGACGTTTCCC
>JAJYDB010000311.1 GCA_021777845.1 Planctomycetota bacterium | reverse complement strand
GGACGAAGCTCATCGTCGGCGACCCGAACGCAGGCCGCTGCGCAACCTGTTTGTCGGACTCTTGATTCCTCCTCAGAATTGAGCCCGACGCCGCGACCAACGCGACGTCGTCCGCCGCGCCCCAGCTTCGGGAACCCCTCCGAATCATGCAATCGACCTTGTTTCCCGACCCGCCGCCCGACCCCGACGCCGCGCCCGAAGAGCGCGCGACGAAGACCCCGCGCGCCCGTAAATCGAAACCCGCCGCCGTCAAATCCGCCGCGACAGCCGACTCGTCGTCGTTGAGCCTCGCGCCCGACCCCGCCGCGCAGCCCGATCCGCCCGCGGAGCCGAAGTCGCGGCCGACGCTCTATATTCTGGACTCCTACGCGCTCATCTATCAGGTCTTCCACGCGATTCCGCTCATGACCGCGCCCGACGGCCGCCCGACGAACGCCGTCTTCGGCATCTTTCGCGACGTCCTGAACCTGCTCCGCGACCAGAAGCCGGACTACATCGCGGCGGCGTTCGACGGCGCGGGGCCCGTGTTTCGGTCCGACATTCTGCCCGAGTACAAAGCGCAGCGGGCCGCGATGCCCGACGACCTGATCCCGCAGATCGATCTCGTCCGGCGCGTCTTCGAGGGGTTCGACATTCCGGTCCTGATTCGCGAAGGCTTCGAGGCCGACGACGTGATCGCCACGCTGGCCCGCGCCGCCGAAAAACGCGGCCTCGACGTCGTGATCTGCACCTCGGACAAAGATGCCCGCCAGTTGATCAACGACCACGTCTCGTTGCTCAACCTCCGCAAAAAGCAGGTCGTCGACGCCGCCTTTTTGATGGAGGATTGGGGCGTCCGGCCGGACCAAGTGGTCGATACGCTCGCGCTCGCGGGCGATACGAGCGACAATATCCCGGGCGTGCCGGGGATCGGCGTCAAAACCGCGGCGGGGCTGTTGCGCGACTTCGGCGACCTCGAAAGCCTGCTCGCCAGGGTGAACGAAGTGACCGGCGCGAAGCGTCGCGAGAGCCTCAAAGAGCACGCCGAGACCGCGCGGCGGGCGCGCACGCTCGTCGTCCTGCGCGACGACGTCCCGCTCGACCTCGACTGGGACCGGCTGCGCGTCGGACGTCCGCACGTGAAGGCCCTCCGCGACCTGTGCGTCGAGTGCGGCTTCCACCGGTTCGTCGACGAGCTGAACGGCTTCGGACCCGACCTCGACGCCCCGCCGAAGCCCGTTTGGCAGGCGGATTACCGCACGATCGACACGCCCGAGCGGCTCGCCGCGTTCGCCGACGACCTCGCGCATCAAGCCGAATTCTGCGTCGATACCGAAACGACGGGCGTCGACCCCCTCCGCGCGGACCTCGTCGGGATCTCGATCGCGTGGGCCGAGGGGACGGCGTATTACCTGCCGGTGCGCGCTCCCGAAGGCGCGCCGGTGCTCGATGTGTCGGCGATCGCGGCGGCGATCGGGCCGATTTTGGACGACCCGAAGGTCGCGAAGATCGGCCAGAACATCAAATACGACCTGCACGTGCTCGAGCGGCACGGACTGCCGGTCCGCGGCCCGCTCCTCGACACGATGCTCATGAGCCACCTGCTCGACGGCGGCGAGCGCAACCACGGCCTCGACCAGCTTTCCAGGCGTCTGCTCGAGCACGACATGATCCCGATCGACGCGCTCATCGGCAAAGGTCGCGACCAGATCACAATGGACCGCGTCGACGTCGCGAAGGTCGCCGAATACGCCGGCGAGGACGCCGACGCCACCCGGCGGATCGAGCGAATCCTCGCGAAACGGGTCGTCGACGAAGGCTTGTGGACGCTCTACGCAGAGCTCGAGGAGCCGCTCATTCAGGTGCTCGCGCGTATGGAATCCGCGGGCGTGAAGGTCGACGTCGAGCGGTTGCGACGGCTCTCCGACGAGTTCGCGACGCGTCTGGCCGCGCTCGAAACGCAGGTGCACGCGCTCGCGGGCCGGCCGTTCAACCTCGCCTCGGCGCAGCAGCTCCGCGAGATCCTCTTCGACGACCTCAAGCTGCCCGTCTCGCAAAAAACCCCCGGCGGCGAGCCCAGCACGGCGCAAGACGTCCTCGAGGAGCTGGCCGGCCTGCACCCGCTGCCGAAACTGCTCATCGAGCACAGGACGCTCGCGAAACTGAAGGGGACGTACCTCGACGCCCTGCCCGCGCTGGTGAACCCGCGCGACGGCCGGATCCACTCGTCGTTCCACCAGGCGTCGGCCTCGACGGGACGCCTCAGCTCGTCGGACCCGAACCTGCAAAACATCCCGGTGCGGACCGACGAGGGCCGCCAGATCAGGCAGGCGTTCGTCCCCGGCACGCCCGGCTGGAAGCTGCTCAACGCCGACTACTCGCAGGTCGAACTGCGGATTTTAGCCCATTTTTCGGGCGATCCCGCGCTGAAACTGGCGTTCGAGAACGACCGCGACGTCCACGCGGTGGTCGCCGCGCAAGTCTTCGGCGTCCCCGAGGCCGAAGTCCAGGAGTCGCAACGACGGGTCGCCAAAATGGTCAACTTCGGCGTCGTCTACGGCCTCTCCGCGTTCGGCCTGGCCGCGCGTCTGGGCATCCCGCAGGCCGACGCGGCGCTCTTCATCGACGCCTACTTCAAGGAATACGCCGGCGTCGACGCCTTCATCACCCGCGTCCTCGAAGAAGCCCGCGACACCGGCCGCGTCGTCACGATCCTCGGCCGCCGCAGACCGATCTCAGGCATCAAGAACACCACCGGCCGGCAACGCAACCTCGCCGAGCGCACCGCGATCAACGCCGTCGTCCAAGGCTCCGCCGCCGACCTGATCAAACGCGCCATGCTCGACGTCGACGCCCGCCTCCACACCGCCGGGCTCCGCGCCCGCATGCTCCTCCAAATCCACGACGAACTCGTCTTCGAATGCCCCGACGACGAGGTCCAAACCCTCGCCGCACTCGTCCGCGACGCCATGACCAACGCCCTCAAACTCGACGTCCCCCTCAAAGTCGACGTCGCCGCCGGACCAAACTGGCTCGACGTCGAGGACGTCCCCGCCGCCCCCGACCCGAAAAAATGAAGACGCCGCGCTCGAGGCAATTGCGAAGAGCTTTTCGATCCCTTATACTCTTGCGGAGTGCGAGCAAGTCCCGTTCATCGGGATCACTCCACCTGGATTCAACTTTCCTCACTTGTTTCATCGTGCTCGTGCCGCGATGGTCGATGTCGGGTCGCGAACGACCGCCCCAAGCCCCGAGGCTCGCCTCCTGGTCACGTCGTCATAAACGTCCGTCGCGGCGCTCGCGCCCGGCGGTTCCGCCGCGTTCCCCGACAAGCCTCCGACACCCGCAACGTCACCTGTTGAAATCGTGAATCGACAAACGCCCCGAGATGGAATCACCGTGCTCGTGATCAAGTCCAGCCCGTGCGCGGGCGACGCCGCGACGGCGGCCGCGCATCCCCTCGCAACGCGATCACCCGCACCCGCCGCAACGCCGGAGACCTGCCGATCGTGACCAGGCGAGCGACCGCTCCTGAATCCGCCCCGCGGCCTGATCGCGCCCGATCGTCGCGACCGCGCGGCCGCGCGCGGCCCGGCCCCTGGAAGCACGGGACGCTGCCGGTGCTCGGGCTCGTCGGCGGCATCGGCGCGGGCAAAAGCACTCTGGCGCGGAGCCTCGAACGTCGCGGCGCGGTCGTCCTCGACCTCGACTCGGTTGGGCATGCGCTGCTCACGCAACGCCCGGTTCGCGAGCTGATCCTGGCGCGTTTCGGACCCGTCGTCGCGGTCCAGGCGGCACGCCCCGCGGGTGCCGAGAGCGACGGCGCGGCCGTCGCGCTCGAGTCCCGCGCGGAGCCCGACGAACCGCCCGAAATCAATCGCGCGACGCTCGGGGCCATCGTCTTTCAAGACCCGAAGGCGCTCCGCGACCTCGAGGCGATCCTGCATCCTCGGATGCGTCGGACGATCGAGCGGGTGATCTCGCGGACGGTCCGCGCCGGCGTCGCCAGGGCGGTCGTGGTCGACGCCGCGATCCTCTTCGAAGCGGGCTGGGACGACCTCTGCGACCTCGTCTTGTTTGTCGAGGCGAGCGCCGCGGCGCGCGCGGAGCGGGTCGCCGCCCGAGGCTGGTCGCCGCGCGACCTCGAACGCCGCGAACGCGCCCAGTGGCCGCTCGAACGCAAGCGCGAGGCCGCCGACCTGGTCGTCGAGAACGACGCCGCACCCGACGACGTCGAGCCCAGGCTCGACCGCTTCTGGCGCGACCTGACGCAATCGTGGCGGCTCGCCGACCTCGCCGCCGCGCGGCGTCGCGAAGCCGCCGCCAAGCCCGCGGCGCCTCCCGAAACACCGCCCGCCGCGTCCCCCGGGCCGCGTCCTCGACGCCCCGCGAAACCCTGAAATCAAGCTCGTTCCCCTGTTCTTTTGACTGTTTGAAGCCGTCCCGTGATCAGTCGCATGCGTGACCAAGAAAACGACGTTCGTGAATCCCGCCGTCGGCCCGCGCCAGGGTCCGACATCGCTCCGCGACGGGCGCGTCCCGCAGACGGAACGGCCCGCCTTGAACTCATCCCATCGATCCAGGAGATCTGACGATCATGCCGAACGAAACCCGCCCTCGTCGCGAGCCGTCGAGCGGCCGCATCCGCAAGTCGACCGCCGCGGGCACTCCGCCGCCCGCCGACGACGCCCCCCCGCCGGCCGCCGCCGCCGCGCCGCCGACGCCCCCCGAACGTCCCGCGCCCCCCGCCCCTGAATACCGCGAGCGCCCCGAGCAGCGCGACCCCTACCGCGAACGCTTCGACCGACCCGCCGACCGCGAGCCCGTCCGCTTCCGCGACCGCGAAGGCGGCATGTCGCTCCGCGAACGACTCGCCCGCGACCGCGCCGAACGCGAACGCGAAGCCGCCGCCGC
>JAJYDB010000054.1 GCA_021777845.1 Planctomycetota bacterium | reverse complement strand
TGGCGTCCCACTTCGACAACTCGAGGATGTCGGCCGCGGTGACCGTAACGCCGTCCTCGTGCCGGAGCAGGTTTTCGAGCAGGATTTTCAGAGAAAAGGGCAAGCGGGCGAGGTCCGCGCCCGCCGCCGCGAGCGCGTCGAGCCGCGCATACCGATACGAAACGCCGTCCACATCGAGCGTCGCGTGCGACTTGAAGGAATCCGCCATCGTCTTGAGCTTCCGATTCGACCGTTCGAGAGTTCGTCCGTTACCCCCTATCATGCCGACTCGCCGCGCCAAAGCAAACGGCAAGGCGGGAAACCGGGCGCGGAGCAGAGTCCCGATCGACGTCGCGGCCGAAGGTTACTCCACCGGAACGCGACTCCACTCCACTCGCCGAACGCTCTACCCGGTGAACTCTACGTCGACCGGCGCGGGGATGAGACCGGCCTCGGCGGCGCGGCGCAGCAGCAGTCGGACGGCGTCGCGACCGACGGGGCCGTAGTCGACGGTCCACTCGTTGACGTACATCCCGACGAAGCGGTCGGCGAGCGCGGGGTCGAGGTCGCGCGCGTACTGGAGTGCATAGTCGAGCGCCTCTTGGCGGTGCTCGAGCGCGTAGACGATGCTCTCCTTGATCAGCCGCGCGACGAGGGCGACGGTCTCCGCGCCCAAATCCTTGCGGACGACGTTGCCGCCGAGCGGCAGCGGGAATCCCGTCGTTTGATGCCACCACTGGCCCAAGTCGACGACTTTGTGGAGTCCGCGGTCGCCGTAGTAGAGTTGACCTTCGTGGATAATCAAGCCCGCCTCGACGCGGCCCTCGGCCACCGCGGGCAGAATCCGGTCGAACGGCATCACCTCGACCGCGACGTCCTTCCCGAGGCAGAGTTGGAGCGTCAGATAGGCCGTCGTGAGCCGGCCGGGGATCGCGATCGTCTTGCCCGCAAGCTCCTCGAGCGTCATCGGCGTCCGCGTGATCACCGTCGGGCCGTAGCGGTCGCCCATGCTCGACCCCGACGCCAGCAGCGCGTACCTCTCGGTCAAATACGCGAACGCGTGAATACTAACCGCCGAGACCTCGAGCTCGCCCGCGAGCGCACGCCGGTTGAGCGTTTCGATGTCCTCCAACTGGTGGACAAATCGCAGTCCGCCGGTGTCGATTTTGTCGTGAGTGAGCGCGTAAAACATGAACGCGTCGTCGGAGTCGGGGCTGTGCCCGACGCGGATGGTCCGGGGTACGGTCGCGGTCGACATCGAACGGTGCTTCCTGGGTTCGCCTTCAAAAATAGACGCGCCGCATGCGCGACGCCGCGAATTCAAAAGAGCACGAACGGCCTCGCCGCACACGCCCGTTCCAAATATCGTAGGCGAAAAACGCGCGCCGACCAACCCGAACTCGGCGCGGCGAGCGCGCCGGAGCCCTCGTCGGTCGTTGCCGCGGGCATCCCGCGCACACGAGTCGGCAAGCGGCCGCGGCACCCGCGAACGCCGATCTTTTCTAAATTCGAGTTCACGAAAGAGCCCCGTCGCGGCGCGTTTGCCGCTTTGTCATAGTGGGCTGATGCGAATCAGACTTTCGTCGCGGCGCGCGCGGCCCTCTCCCCGTCGCGTCGGACGAATCCAGCCGGCGAGTCTCGTCCCACCAGACCCAAACTTGGAGCGGCACCCTCATGAGGTTGAAATTCGGTCAGGCAATCGCGGTCGCGGCCGCGGTCGTCGCCTCGACGTCCGCACAGCCCGCGCAGGCGCAATTCGGCCCGCAACGCGGCCCGCAGGTCGACCCGCAGATTAAAAAAGACACCGACAAAATCATCGCCGAGATCGACAAACACTCGAAACTGATGGAGAACATCGAATATCTCTGCGACATGATCGGGCCGCGTCTGACCGGCTCGCCGCAGCTTAAAAAGGCCAACGAATGGACGCGCGACAAATTCAAGGAATACGGGCTTTCGAACGCGCACCTCGAAGGCTGGAAGATTGAACGGTCGTGGACCCGCGGCGAGGCGCGCGGCCGGATCATCGCGCCGGTCGAGCACCGGATTCTACTCGAATCCGCGGGCTGGGCGCCCGGGACGAACGGCGTCGTCCGCGGACCCGTCCTGAACGTGCAAGTCGAATCGATGTCGGACCTTGAGAAACTGAAGGGCAAGTTGAAAGGGGCCTGGCTCGTGACCGGACCGGTCTCGAAGCAACCGACGGCGCGCGACAAACCCGAGTCGATGCTCGAGCGGCTGCAACGCGGACCCGGCCGCAACGCCAACTTCCAAGAGATGATGCGGGTCCGGCGGGCACTCCAGGAAATGGCCGTCAACGAAGGCGCGGCGGGCATCCTCCGCGACTCGAACAAAGAGCACGGGCTCCTCAACATGACCGGCGCGGGGATGGGCTTCACCCCCGCGAAAATCCCGTCGGCGTTCCTCACGACCGAGTCGTACGGCCTGATCTGGCGTCTTTTGAAGCGCGGTCCGGTCGAAATCGAAATCGAGATGAAGAATAATTTTTCCGCCGGCGAGGTTGAGGTTTACAACACGGTCGCGGAGCTGCCGGGGACCGAGAAGCCCGACGAGGTGGTGATCATCGGCGGCCACCTGGATTCTTGGGACTTGGGTACGGGCGCGACCGACAACGGCACCGGGACGATGGCGGTGCTCGAGGCGGCGCGGGCCTTGAAGGCGTCGGGCGTGAAGCCGAAGCGGACGATTCGGTTCGTCTTGTTTTCGGGCGAGGAAGAGGGGCTGTATGGCTCGAAACAATATGTGACTGCGCACGAGAAGGAGCTCGACAAGATCTCGACGGTCTTGGTGCACGACACCGGCACGGGACGCGTGAAGTCGATTGGATTACTGGGCCGCTACGACATTCGCGAGACGCTCGACAAGGTGTATGCGGCCTTCCAGCGCGAGTTGAGTCTGGACGAGCTCTCGATGCGCGGGATGGCGGGCGGCACCGACCACGCGTCCTTCTACCCGAAGGGTATTCCCGCGTTTGCGTGCATGCAGGACGAGGCCGAGTACCGCAAGACGCACCATACCGAGAGCGACACCTTCGACAAGGTGTATGCCGACGAGGTGAATCAAGGCGCGAAGGTGCTCGCGGCGTTCGCGTATAATGTGGCGATGTTGCCCGAGATCTTGCCGCGCGACCCGAAGCTTAAAAAGGGCGGTTCGGACGCGCAGCCGAAGGCCGCGCCGGTCGCCGCGTCGCGTTGACAAAAAAAAATTCGCGGCGATCGACGTTGCTTCCCGTCAGAAAAACGTTTATCCTTTTCTGACGGGAGGCGGGTCGCCGATGTGGACCGTACAGGTTCGAATTCTGACGCGAATGCGCCGTCGAGGGCGTGGTCGCATCTTTGTGCCGAAGGATTTTCTCGACGACGCCGGTCGCGAAGCGGTCGACCAAGCTTTGGCGCGTCTGGTGCGTTCGGGCGAAGTGGAACGGCTGGGCCGCGGGCTTTACATGCTGGCGCGTCCGGGTCACGACGGTCGGATCTCACCCGCGCCCGACCCGGACGAGGTTGCGGCCGCGCTGGCGCGTCAAACCGGATGCCGGCCGACGCCTTCAGGGGCTCTCGCCGCGAGCCGGCTGGGATTCTGCGCCCCCCCCGAGCAAGAACTGCTTTATTTAACCGACGGCCGTTCGCGACGGGTGCGCGTCGGTGCCGCGGTTTTCGTTTTTAAGCACGTCCCGCCGAAGGAATTGCCCGTAGGTCGGACGACCAGCGCAACGGTGTTCCAGGCGCTCCGGCATTTGGGACGCGAGGCGGTCGACGACGACGTCGTCATGCGTCTGCGCGACGCGCTCACGCCGAAGAGGCGTCGCGACCTCCTGAAAGACGCGCGGTACGCGAGCGGTTGGATCGCCGAGGTGGCGCGACGCGTCGCCGACGAGCCTATCGAGGCCGCGCTCGGCTGATTCAAGCCGCGCGACGTTAGCGCTCGCCGGACAGGTCGCGGAGGAAAACGAAGAACCCGCGACTGCTCGGCGGCACCGGGTTCGTCGCGACCATGCGCCCGTCGGGACTAAACACGGGCCGCGACTCATGATTTAGGACGCCGACGCGCCGGCCGGTCGCCGGATCGAGGATGACCAGTTCGTTTGCCGGCAAGAACGGTCGATTCCAAATCCGCCGCGTGTTCAGATAGTCGAGAGATTCGAGCGAAAACGACGTCTGAACCATCCACCGCGAGTCGCAGACGACTCGTTTGCCGTCGCTGAAGAATTCGATGTGGGTGGGAAAGTAGTTCGGCTTGTGGGCCGAGAGCAGCCGCGGTTGCGGGCCGCGCTGAAAGTGGTCGGCGTTGAGGGTGATGCTCCAGAGTTCGACCGGCCCGTAAAAGGGAGCGACGGCGAGCGTCTTGCCGTCGGGTCTGAAGGCAAGGGCGACCATGGTTTTGGGGCGGCTCGAAACGCCCCAGTGCGTCACTTCGCGGTCGAGGTCGAGATCCCAGATCAGGATCGTGTGCGTTTTCGAGGGGTCGGCCGGCAGGTGATCGTGTGCCGAGGCCGCAAACCTGCCGTCGGCCGTGATTGCCCCCCGGAACTTCGATACCGGATACGCGAGCAACCGATCGTCGAGCACGCGTCCGGTCACGATGTCTACGTCGATCACTTGCCTTAGTTCCGTACCGCGCGCCGGCATTCGCGCAACGCGTCCATTGTCGCGCAAAACGACGCCGTCGATGCCGTAACCGCCGTCAGGGGCCGCGACTGAGGCGCGCATCCGTCCCGAGTCTACGTCGATCAAATCAAGGCGATTTTTGTGCTCGCGCTCCTTGAAGTGGAAGCCGGACACAGCAAGCGTCCGGCCGTCGGGCGTGAACAAGCCCTCGGAGACGTCGACCCCAGGAGTTGAGATCGTTTTGACCAGGTGTCCGTCGCGCGTGTCCCAAAGCGTCACTTTCTCTCGGCCCGAGGTTGCGAGCATCGTCGAATCAGGCGAAAACGCCAGCGGCGCGATCGGACCGCCCACGCTCAAGACCAGCCGCGGCGGCCATGCGGTGAACTTGACGTAAATCGCAACGCCCGCAGAGATTGCGGCGATCGCGAGTACGCCGAAGACGAGCCTTCGACGCCACTTGCCGAGGGTTCCCCAGCGTCTCGTGAGAACCTGTAACGCCGCCGAGGGCTTTATGGATTTGGTCATGGTGTCGATTCTCCCGTCACTTGCCGGGCAGATCGCGGATAACGGCGACGCCTTCGGGTCCGTCGGTCATGATGGTCGCCATGCTTCGGCCGTCTGGGCTAAATACCGCGCGGCCTTCGTTGACCAGACGACCGATCGGTGGACCCCCGACGGTGTTGAAAATCAGCAACTCGTACGGGGGCTCGTAGTTGCGTCGGCCGGTGAGCCAGACGCCCAGAACCCGCAGGTACTCGAGCGACAGCCCCGGCCCGCCGCGCCAGACTCCGCCCGAGGCGAGCCGACCGCCATCGGCCGAGAACACGAGTTCATAAGGCAGGTAGTTTCCGTGGTGACGTCCAAGCTCGCGCGGCGGCGGCATCGGCCTCAGGTCGGCGGTGAGATCCAAGCGTTCCAGCCCGCCGTCGGTGCGCGCCGACATGAGCGACCGGCCTCCGGGAACGAACGCGACTCGCCACAGGTTGGTGTTGGCGGGCAAGGGCAACCGCGTCGCTTCGCGGTCGCTGTCGAGATCCCAGATCAAAATCATCTCCGTTTTCGACGGGTTGGTCGACGACGCCAAGGCGAGAACCGAGGCCGCGAAACGGCCGTCCGGCGACATCGGTCCCAGCCCGCCCGGGGCCGGATTTGGAGGCGGAGGGTCGATCGTGCGATCTTTCAGCACGCGACCGGAGGCCAGGTCGATATCAACCACCTGACGCGCCGGCGTGTTGTCGCCGACAAGCACCCGCGCAACGCGGCCTTGCTCGGTGACCGCAAGCCCGTGAAAGCCGCCGAATTTGGTCGCGACCGAAGCGCGCGACTTGCCGGACTCGACGTCAAGAATGTCGACATGAACCACGATCGGATTCGCCCCGGGCGCGTAGGTGATCGCGAGGAAGGTCTTACCGTCGGGCGTAAAGCGGCCGTGGAAAATCGTCCGGCCCGAGGGGTTTTCGAGCGTCTTCACGAGCCGGCCGTCGCGCGTGTCCCAAAGCTTGACGCGGCCCTCGTTCTCGGTGGCGAGCGTGACCGAGTCGGGCGCGAAAGCGAGCGGGATATTGTCGCCGGGCGCGTCCAAAACCAGTCGCGGCAGCCACGCGGTCGCTCTATCGTAAATGATGATGCCCAAGGCAATTGCGACCAGGCCGGCAGCGCCGAGCAAGGCGCGACGGCACCGGTTGCCAAGCGCATCCCAGCGCCGACGCAGCTTCGTCGCGATGTCCATCGCATTGCCTCCGACCATGGTTGACGCGCCTGCGAGGACAGTGTGACGTCTGTCTCAGGCTAACCTCAATCATGCGTCGCGGGAAGCCCTGCGAAGCCGCGACTTCGAAACAAAAAAAACGCCCGAGCCGGCCGTTGCGGGCCAACTCGAGCGATTGTACGCGGCGCAGGTCGAGCCAAGTCGCTCAGGCGAGCGCGACGCCGGTCGGAGTCGGAGTCACGGCGCTGACTTTGGTTTTGAATCCGTAGGAATTCAGGATCAGCACCATCAAGAGCGTGCCGATCACCATCGCGCCGAGAGCGACGCCGAGCATCACGACAAAGATATCGCTCTTCGGAGTCTGGACATAAACGCCGGGCCGGCCTCCCGCGCCGCCCCCGCCGCGTGTGCCGCCGGACTTCTTGCCGGCGGGAGTCTTGGCGGCCTTAGCTCCGCGGGCGGACGGTAGACGAGACATAATCCCCCTCCAACAATTTCTTGCCGTGCACCGTGTTCCCGATCACCTGCCCGACCGACTGGTCCGGGTCGACCGAAATCACCTTCAACTTGCCCAAGTATTCCGGCCGCGGCGAGGTTCGATAGATGTAGAGCTCGTGCCCGACCACGAGGCCGTCGTCCGAGCCGATCGTGATCTCTAGCCGCTTGTTCTTCGGGTCCACGCGGCTGATCTCACCCTCGACCGGCGGCGGCGTCTCGAGCGCGACGACGTGCGTGATGTCGTCCGACAGCCCGTTTTTCCGCAGCAACGCACTGAAGCGAGCGACGCGGTCGCGCAAATCCTTCAAATTCCCGTTCGCCGTCTCCAACATCCGCGAAAGCTCGCGAATCTTGTCGTTGAGCTCGGTCTGACGGATCTTGAACTCGTTCGCTTGCTTCTCGACAGCCGACTTTTGCGCCCGCAGTTGGTCGGTTTCAGCCTTCCGGGCGGCCGCGTCTTCCAACGCCGTGCGAGCGCTCTGCTGCGCCGTTTCCAGAGCCGTCCGCACTTGCGTAATTTCCGTCTGAGCCCGTTTGATCTCGTCTTCGCGGGCGGCGATGGTGTCGTTGAGACGCTTCACCTCGGTGGTGTGCGTCGCCTTCGCGGTCTCGAGCTGTATCGAGGCGGCCTTGACGGCCTCGTCCCCCGTGCTGATCTTCTTCTTGAGCTCGGAGACCTTGGCCTGCTCTTTCGCGGTCGCGTCTTTCCAGTTGGTCTCCGTCACGAAAACCATCGTGGAAATGCCGAGAAACAACAGCGCGAAGGCCATGATCACGATCACAAGGATCTTGCCGACGAACGTCATGGTCGCGTCCTAAGGATCGAGGACTAAGGATGGAAGTCGGTCGCCCGCCGCGAAGTCCTCGCGACGCGGGCCGTACGGGAACCAAAGCCGACCGGCCGACCGCCGAGAACCGCCGGACCGTCCGCAAATTGAGCCGAAAAGTGAACCGCGAACACGACGACCCGCCCCGACACGTCGAGACCGGCACCCCGCGCCCACACTCTTTATGCTAAGGACCGCAAACCCGCGCGGCAAGCGTCGCGACCGTCGCAACAGTCAAAAACCGCGCAGCTTCCGAAACGGAACGCCGCGCGATCCACCCGCCGCCGATTCGCTCCCCGGCTCAAACCGTTTTCAATCTACCCCATGATCGGGGCTGAGGCAACCTGGGAGAACCGGCGAGACTAGGTCAAGTAGAAGGACGACCGATTAATCGGAACATCCACGCCAACGGCAACAGCCCGATCGTCACCGCCATGCAGGTCAAGCCGAGCCAGTCGCCCCAGCGGCTGTAAAGACTCACCCGATCGTCGAGCGGAACACGCACCGTCAACGCCCCCTCGCTCAACGTCTCCATCGCGCGAATCACCCGGCCGTTGCCGTCCACCACCGCCGAGACCCCCGTGTTCGCCGCCCTCGCCAACGGCGCACGATTCTCGACGGTCCGAAAAACACTGACCGCCAGGTGCATCTCATGTTCCGACGACCCCTGAAACCAGCCGTCGTTCGACTGGTTCACTATCACGTCGGGCTGCCGGCCGTCCGGAGGCGACTCAAACAAACGCCGCACAACCCGCGCTATCGTGTCCTCAAAACAAATCGCCGGCGCCAGCCGCCAACCCTTCAAGTCAATCCACCCGGGTCCCGGACCAAACCCTAAACTCGGCGTCCGCGCCCCGCGATACGGCGTCAAATACGTGAGCCAAGGCAGCGTCTTAATAAGCGGAACATACTCGCCGAACGCGACCAGATGCACCTTGAAATAATGCGGCGTCGCGCGCTCTCCAGGCTCGAACAGCATCGACGTGTTGTAGCGTGCGTAGCCGTTTTCGCCAAAGACGTGCGTAATCAATCCCATCAACATTGGAGTATTGACGGCGTCGGTCCAACCGTGGAGTTGACCAAGCGCGGCCTCCATCGATTCGCGCCACTCCGCGGGCGTCCCTTCGAGCCCGTCGGCCAGCAGCCGGTTTTCAAAATCGGCGGCGGAGAGTTTCGGGTCGATCGTCACAACTCGATACGGATACGAAGTTTCAGGCCAGATGATCAGGTCGGGGCGGTCGGGTCCCTCGGCGAGGCCTTCGCGAATCAAACGCGCGTAGAGGAGTAATTGCTCGTTCGCGTCGCGGTGCATTTTCAAGCGCTGAACCATCGACGACTGTAACAAGGAGACGACCGGGCCGGGTCGAAAACTCGCGGTGGAGAGTCGGAAGGCGCCGTAGCCCAAAGTTCCGCTCAGGAGCAATCCGACCCCGAGGAGACGGATCGTCTGCGCGCGGGTCGGACGCGTCCCGCGCGGCGTACGCTTTAATAAAGGTGTCGTGATCAGTTCGACGATCCACGCGTTCACCGTCGCGACGACAAAACTGACCCCGAGCGAGCCCGCGAAGTCCGCGATCTGAATGACAGGCAAGGATGCGTGTTGGCTGTGAGCCAGGTAGTACCACGGGAATCCGGTCAAGACGTAGGCGCGGACATGTTCGAGTCCGACCCAAATGATCGGCGCGGCAAGCATCAGCGGCAGTTTGAGCCGTCGCGTCGCCAGGCGCGCGACCGCGAGGAATCCCGGCCACCACGCCGACAACGCGAGCGCCATCGACACCCAGGCGATCCAGGCCATGTCGTCGGTGAGACGCACCCAGTCGATCGCGAGCATCCAAAACACAAAGCCGCCCAGCCAGGCGCCGAGGTAGATCGCGCGCGGCCGGGCTTCGCTCTTCACCAAATAAAACAAAGGGGCCAACGCAACCCAGCCCAAACCGCCCCAATCGGCGGGAGGAAAGGCGCACCAAAGTAATAGCGCTGAGGACGTCGCCAAAAACGCCGGCCCCGTCGCGGCTTGACTAGGGCGTAAATCGGCCGGGGCGTCGAGCACCGACACCGACTGCTCGGGCTCCGTGGACGACATCGCAAATCCTTTCAATCAAACAAGTTCAGCGCCGAGCGACAAGTCAGGCGTCGCCGCCTCGAAGCGAGTCCGACGGCCCTCGCGACCCCTCGGCGAGCCCATCGGACGAAAGTCTAACGCATTGCCACAAACGGCACCACCTGTCCCGGCTGGTGCACGCGGTCGCCCGCCGGAAATGCCAGAAAGCCGTCGGCCCGAGCGACCGTCCACAAGTCGGCCGAACCCGACCAGGTGAGCGGCCGCGCCGCGTCGACTCCAACCCGGGTCGCCGGGTGATACGTCGGCCGGTCGCCTCGATGAGCGAACGGATCTGTTAATTTAAGCGTGATTGGCGTCCTCGCGAGCACGCCCTCCGCGGTCGCGCGGCCTGCGAGCACCTCGACCGCCGGCGCGACAAATAGCAGCCAGTTGACGAGGCCGCTCACCGGGTTGCCGGGCAGCCCGAAAATCAATGGCCGGATTGGATCGACTTTCCCAAAGCTTTCCAGGGCAGACGCTTGCGGCGAACCGACTCCGAACCAGAGCGGCTTTCCGGGCTTTACCCTCACCTTGTGAAAGATGCGTTCGACACCGCGCGCCGCGAGTGCCGCGGGGACAAGGTCGAGCGCACCCATCGAGACCCCCCCCGTGATCACGACGACGTCGTGATTTTTGATCGCGCATTGTAAGGCTTCTTCCAGCGACGTGCGCTCGTCGCGCGCGATCGGGGCGAGGGTCGCATGCAGACCGCGCTCGTCGGCGAGCGCCGCCAGCATCACACCGTTCGAGTTCCGGATTTGGCCTGCCCCCGGCGCCTGGTCGGGTTCGACCAGTTCGTCGCCCGTCGGCACGACCGCGAGCCGAGGCGGGGGAATCACCTCGGGAAACGCGCATCCGACCGAGGCGAGCACGCCTAAATGAGCGGGAACAAGACGCTCACCCGCCCGGCAAACGATGTCGCCGGCGCGGTATTCGCGGCCGCGTTCCATGCGATTCATGCCTGCGGTGAGGGGCTGCGGCTCGATCCAGACGGAGTTGCCGACGCGTCGTGCGCGCTCAATCATCACAACGGCGTCGGCACCTTCCGGCAACGGCGCGCCGGTCATGATCAGCGCTGCCTCGCCAGGCTCGAGCCTGCGCGCAGGTATTTGCCCCGCCATGATTTCCATCGCCACTTGAAGCGGGCCGAACCCCGTTCCGTCGGCCGATCGCAGCGCGTAACCGTCGACGACGGACTTGTCGAACGGGGGCGCATCGCGGTCCGCGGCGACGTCGCGGGCGGAGACGCATCCGAGCGCGTCGCGGAGCGAGACCCGCCGCGGCGGCAACGGCCGCGCCCATCCCAAGACCGCGCGGAGCGCCTCGTCGACCGAAAGCATGAAACACGCCTTATTACGCTTGTCTGGAAGTGCAATCCGGCCCGGTGGTCGATTCAGTCGCGGGCGATGCCGTGTTCGAGAAAATTACGGAGCAGGGTGATCCCGGCGGTGGTGAGGAAGCTCTCAGGGTGGTACTGGACGCCTTCGATCGGGAATCGCGCGTGCCGGACGCCCATGATTTCGCCTTCCTCGGTACGTGCGACGACCTCGAGTTCGGGGGGCACGCAAGAGGGCTCGATGACGAGGCTATGGTAGCGGGTGGCCTCGAACGGGTTCGGCATCCCTTGGTAAATTCCTTTGCCGTCATGATGGATCATCGAGGTTTTACCGTGCATGATGCGCGGCGCGCGGACGATTTGGCCGCCGAAAACCTGGCCGATGCTTTGATGTCCCAGGCAGACGCCGAGCAGCGGTACGCGCGCGGCGAAGCGCTCCACGACCGCACACGAGATGCCGGCTTCGTTTGGCGTGCACGGACCCGGCGAGATGATGATTCGCGAGGGCGCAAGGGCCTCGATCGTTTCGAGAGTGATCTGGTCGTTGCGCGCGACCGTCAGTTCGATCGAGGGGTCGATTTCGCCGAGACGCTGCACGAGGTTGTAGGTGAAAGAGTCGTAGTTGTCGATCAAAACGATCATGCGGGGCTCGCGACTCGGGAAAGCACGGCGATTGCGAGGGTGATTCGAACGCTCGCGACATCAAAGTTGGATTCTAGCGTCCAACCGGTTCGACCGGAAGCAATTCGGCTTCCGAATACGAACCTCCGAGGCGGCGCGCGGCTACATTTAATGTTGGTCCGATCGTCGCGAGCGGGTTCCGAGAGAGCCGGTCGCGGACGCGGGCGCACCGGACGCCGATCCAAGGCGAATGTTTGGCCCGCGAGGCATTTTGAGGAGGCACGGCGATGACGTCGACGGCGATCAGCTTGGCTCTGGCGTTGGCGCTCGGAGCGACGGGCGACCACGGCGCGCATCCTCGCCAGGGTTGGCTCGCGCGGCACTACGCGCAGCGGACCGGCGGTTATATTCTGGGACCCGGCCCGGGCAACGGCTGGGGATTTCCCAACGGAAACCCGGACGGATACGGCTGGTACGACCTTGGCCCCCGCCTGCCGATCGCGGGAGGCAGAACCGCCGACTACTACTTCCGACGTTACTACTCCGTCCCCGCCGAGCAACTGTTTATTTCGACGTACTACAACCCCTACGTCAGCCAAGGTCAGCGCTATATTCCGTACTCGAATTGCGGCGGGCCGCACCCGGCAAGCGGGCTCCCCTACGGCTCGGCGGTGCTGTCGATGCACCCGTACAACGACACGCTGGGCACCGGTCCTCGGGTACCGATTCCGAGCTTCACGGGCCGCGTCGAGGCCCCGCCGATCAACACCGGCAACTCGGGTCTGACGCCGTAAGCGGCGGCTGATGCGCGGCGTTTCGCATCGACGACGCGTCCGCGACGGATTCGTCGTGGTTGTCGGCGTCGATTCGTGAAGGCTTGCGGCGACGTCGTCGCGAAAGATAGGATATATTGGGCCGTACGCCGTTGAGAGTGCGCGCTTGAGGCGGCGTTTCGAACGCGACGCGCAACCGCCGCGATTTTTTCGGGGATTTCCTCGAACCGTTGCGGCGTCGGCGTCGTAGCACACCGGGCCATGGGCGGCGCGGCGTGGAATTAGCCTGCCGACGCGTCGACTCATTCGGTCGTAATTCGGCGCGGTTGTTCAAAATGTCTGATTTTTCGCATTTTCGGTATTCTTAGCGATTTATTGACGCCGAGCGCGATTGTTTGGCGTGCTCGCCGCGCATTTGAGTTGCTTTTTTGCAGATTCGCCGCGCACCGTCGAGACGGCCCGGCCGCCGGACTCGTCCGCCGATCATTCCGGATTTTCCTTGGACCAAGGCGCCTCCCGATGAGTCAAGACGTAGTTATCGAGACCCGCAACCTCACGAAGGTCTACAGCGACTTCTGGGGGCGTCCGAAAGTGCAGGCGCTCAAGGCGCTCGACTTGCAGGTGCATCGCGGCGAGATCTTCGGATTGTTGGGGCCGAACGGCTCAGGCAAGACGACGACGATCAAGTTGTTGCTCGGCCTCTTGTTTCCGACGACCGGCGACGCCTTGATTTTCAACGAGCCGACGTCGAACGTCGCGAAAAACGAGCGGATCGGATACCTGCCCGAGGAGTCGTATCTCTACAAATTCTTGAACGCCGAGGAGACGCTGCACTTTTACGGGCGGCTGTTCAAGATGTCGTCGGCGACGCGTACGAAGCGCGTCGGCGAGTTGATCGACATGGTCGGTCTGACGGCGGCGAAACACCGGCAGTTGCGGGAATATTCGAAGGGCATGCAGCGGCGAATCGGGCTGGCGCAGGCCTTGATCAACGACCCGGAATTGATTTTGCTTGACGAGCCGACGTCGGGGTTGGACCCGATCGGCACCGCGGAAATCAAGGAGTTGATCCGCGATCTGCGGTCGCGCGGGAAGACGATCGTGCTGTCGGGGCACTTGCTCGCGGACATGCAGGATATTTGCGATCGGATCGCGATTTTGCACCGCGGCGAGCTCAAAGAGATGGGGAAGGTGTCCGACCTCTTGACGGTGCAGGACATCACGCAGATCAAGACGCGCGACTTGTCCGACGCGGCGTTGCAAGAGATTCGCGACGTGATCGCGCGGCACGGGGCGTCGTTGGTCGCGGTTGATCATCCGACGACGACGCTCGAGGAGTTGTTCCTGCGGATCGTCCGCGAGAGCGACCAGCACCCGGGCCGACGGCGGGTCGCGGATCGTCCGGGCCAGCCGGCGACGAAGGCTCCGGCCGACGGCGTCGCGGCGTCGCGTAAATAAAACGAAGTCAACGACCTTGATGTCCGGGGCGGCTGGTCGCGCGGCGTCCCGGTACGGCAAGATCGCCTTGAATCAGCCTCCGTGCGGCGTCAACCTGTTTCGCGGTCTTACGCGACGCGTCGATTTACTACACCGCAACGCGCGACTTGACTCCGCGGCACGGCCGTTCGCTTTGAAATGCGGGGTTTTGGTCGCGATTCCGGCTCTCCGCGAGCGCTTGCCTTGATTCGACAGGAGCATTGCCGTCGATGAGTGTGCCGATCTCGGTTCCCTGGGCTTGGGCCCAGATGTTGACGCTGAACGTGCAAGGCCTGCCGGATTGGGCGAAGGGTCCGGTGATGTGGACGGTCGCGATCGGCGACCCGACGCTGACCGTGCCCGCGTGGTGGGGCGGGCTGCTCACGTGGGTGAAGATCGTCGGGATTCTGTGTTTGATCGCTTGGGTTTTCTCGTGGGTCGCGGCGGCGCTGCGCGAGCGGACCGCGGGTCGCGGCAGTTGGGTGGACTTCGTCGGCTTGGCGGGCTTGGGAGTCGGCCTGGTCGCGGTCGTGCTGCAGACGCGGATCACGCTCGGTTTGATGAAGCCGGGGATGGCGGCGGGACAGCCGGTGGTTTCTCTACTCGCGTATTTCTTTGGAGTGTGCGCGCTGATCTGGATCGAGTGGACCCTGTGGTCGACGATTCGCAGCGTGGGCAAAAAGAAGGGGGGCGCGGGGCTTGATCTGGCGGTCTTGGTCGGGCTGCACCTCGCGATCGTGCTGACGGCGGGCGTGATGTTCATTCTCCGTCGCGCGGTGGCGGCGATGGCGGCGACGCCCGAGGAGATTCCGAGTTGGGCCGAAATGTTCGTGTACGGCGCGCGTTTGTGCGCGACGTACATGGGATTCGTCGTCTTCGCGAGCGTCGTGTACAAGCTCGTCGGCGAGTTGGTCGCGCTCCGCGCCCGGCGAATTTACGGCATCGGCCGCGTGAGCATTTACGAAGCGAACCGCCGGATGTGGGCGCCCTGGGTTGTGATCACCGTGTTCGCGGTTGTGCTCGCGTTCACGCACTGGTTCCTCAAGCAGCCGCCGCGGCCCGCCGAGTTCGGCCGGCTCTACGTGACGACGCTCACGGTGCTTACCTCGACGTTGATCACGCTCATGGTCACGATTCTGACCCCGATCAGCCTGCCGTACGACATCCAGCAGCAAACCATCTACACGATCGTCTCGAAGCCTGTCCGCCGTCTCGAGATGGTCTGGGGTCGCCTCTTTGGATTCATGACGATCGTCACGATACTCGTCGGGGTCTTCGGCGGGATAAGTCTACTCTACTTGAGACAGACCGTCGGTCAGACGATTCGAGCGACCGACCAGGCCGCGGCCCAGGCGCGTGCCGAGGGTCGCGACCGCGACGCGCGCAAGCTCGCCGAGCAGGCCGACCAGTTGCGCACGCGGATGAGCGCCCGCAGGCCGGTGCGCGGCTCGCTCACGTTCATCGACTCGCGCGGCACGCCGCAGCTCCGCGGCATCGACGTCGGTCAGGAACAGTCGACGCGCGAGCCCCGCAGCCACATCGAGGGCGGCACGGTCTCGACCGGCATTTGGGCCTTCGGCGTCCTCCAAGACCCCTATCAGCCGACGAACAGCCGTGCGGTCATCGACCGCCGCATCCCCGTCGAAGAGTTTCTCAAACCCGACTCGGTCGAGGGTCTGCTCGACAAGGTTTACTCCACTCGCTTCTTGATCGAAGCGTCCGAGCGCGAGCGGGCGCAACCGAATTTGCCCGCGGCGCGCTCGAAAGAACTCTCGGACGTGATCACCCGCAACAAAACCGAGCTCGATCGCGCCGAAGCCGCGTACAAACGACTCAAGGCACAGTACGACGACCTGCTCGCGAAGGCGAACGCCGCCTCGGACAAAGCTCAAGCGGCAAGCCTGCGGGCCGAGGCGCGCCGGCTCAAGTCCGACCCCGTCCGTCTCGAAATGACCTTTACCGTCTATCGGACCACGAAGGGTCAGTCGGTCGGCGAAGCGGTGCTCGCGCAAATCGAAGCGGTCAACCCGGTCACCGGCGCGAATTACAAGAATCTCTTCCCGGTCCGAGAATACTACACAAATAAACTGACGATGGACCCCGAGCTGCTCGCCGGTTCGGGCGGCCGTCTAAACGTTCGGATCAAGTGCATCACGAACAACCAGTATCTCGGCATGGCCGAGAGCGACCTGTTCCTGCTCGCCCCGTCCGACAACTTCGGCCTCAACTTCATGAAGGGCCTGTTCGGCGTTTGGCTCCAGGCGCTCGTGCTCACCGCGATCGGGCTGTTCGCGGGCACGTTCCTGAGCTGGCCCGTTGCGCTCTTGACCACCTTCGCCTTCTTTATGGCGGGTCAGCTTGCGTTCAGCTCTCTGATCGAGTTCGCGCGACAAAGCCTTGTCGGCGGCGGGCCGTTCGAGTCGCTGATCCGGCTGCTCTCGCACGTGAATCAGGTCAGCGACCTGACGCCGACGATCGACGTCGTGATCGCGAAGACGCTCGACTCGCTCGTCGTGCCCGTCATGTCGAGGCTGGTGTACGTCGTGCCGAACCTCGCCGCGTTCGACGTCGGCAACATCGTCGCGAACGGCTTCGCCGTCTCGAAGTGGACCGTCATCTTTAATTTCCTGCTGGCGCTCGGGTACGTCATCCCGTTTACCATCGCCGGATACTTCATCCTGAAGAACCGAGAGGTGGCCGCATGAGAGCCTCTTCAAACACGCGCAAAATCGTCTACGGATTGCTCATCGTCGCCATTTTCGGTGCGCTGTTTCCGTACTCCAACTGGCTCAACGACGAGAAGCGCAAAAAGGATCTCGGCGAGGCCGCCATCGGCCAGGTCGATACCGGCGGCTTCATGCTCAACCTGATGCTCCTGGGCGGTGCGCGCGGCATGGCCGCGAACTGGCTCTGGAGCCGCGCCGAGGAACTGAAACGCGAGCAGGATTGGGACCAGATGAAGTCCACTGTCGACCTCATCACCAAACTCCAACCGCACTTCCTCTCGGTGTGGACCTTCCAGGGCTGGAACCTCGCCTACAACGTCTCGGTCGAGTGGGACGCCCCCGAAGACAAGTACGACTGGATCAAGCAGGGCATCGTGTTCCTTGAGGAGGGCGTCTCGAAGAACCGTCGCTCGCCCGACCTGCTCTGGGATACCGCCTGGACCTACTATCACAAGCTGGGCTTCGCCGACGAGGCCGTGATCCTGCGGCGACTCTTCTACGACGACCCCGACGAAGCCTTCAAAACCTACGTCGAGCCCGATACGAACAACCGCGTCACCAGCGGCGACAGCTTCCTCGTTGGTTACGGCTGGTTCACGCGCTCGGTCGCGCTCGCCGACCAATCCGGCACCGAGCGCATCGCCGTCGGCACCGAGGAAAACCTCGACTACGTCGACCCCGTTCCCCAACGCAAAGGCCGCCCCGGCGACCTCGCCTTCCGCGCCATGCCCGCGCACGCACGCACCCGCTACGCCGCCGGTCTCGAAAAAATGAGCATCCTCGACATCCCCGCGACCTTCGGCGAAAAGGCCAAAATCGCCTGGAACAAGGCGCTCGCCGAGTGGGTCAAGTTCGGCACCTTCAAGTACCTCTCGCACAACGAAATCGAACGCGACGGCAAGCTCGTCCGCGACGTCGTCCAAATCGACGACGAGACCAACCCCGCGGTTTACAACAAGCTCAACGAAAACCAGAAGTACTGGGCCAGCCGCTGGGGCGACCAAATGAACTACCGGTACTGGAAGGATCGCTGCCTCGCCGAAATGACCGACGACGGCGTCGAGGCGCGGCGACTCTTCTACGAAGGCACCATCGCCTACAAAACCTCCGACTTCGGCACCGCGGTCGCCAAGTATAAGCAAGGGCTCGACCTCTGGAAGATCCTTCTCGATCGTCACAAGCAATACCGCGACGACGACCTCAACAAGAAGGACACCGGCCTGATCGTGAAGCGCTACCTGCGCGCCATCCGTCAGAACGGCCAACCCGAACCCGCCGACATCCCCTTCCGCGCCCTCGCCGCCGCCGCCGAAATCGACAACACCGTCGACCCGTTCGACGCCGTCGAAATGGGCATCGCACGCGAAACCTCGGGCGGTGGTTCACCGGGCACGGCCAAGCCGAGCGCCCGACCCGCGAACAACCCCGCCGCTCCGCGCACGGCACCCGGCTCGGCACCCGCCGTGCCTTCGGTCCGATAATCGCCGGCCGCTGCCGCGCGGACGTCGCCGACCCCAAAACCCGCCGCCTGAGACGTTTCGATCACCCGGTCGAGACGCCTCGGGCCCGCGGGAACGTCGACCCGCACGCAACCAACCGCACCCAACGCCCGGCGGATTCCCCAAAACCTCGTCTTCAACCGCGACCGGACGCGCGCTGGTTGTTACCCGTTGCCCTTTGGTTTAGAGTTTGACTCCCGGCCCGCGGGCCGGGACCAACGAGCAGCCGCGAACCAAAACCGCCGGCTTCCGCTCCAAAACTCAACCTCCAATAGCACGCGGGCGGCTACGCAAATCAACATGAACGTCGCGGTTGTCGCTGCCGAGGCCGTCCCTTTCGCGAAGACCGGCGGCCTCGCCGACGTCGCGGGCGCCCTTCCCCGCGCGCTCGAACGACTCGGCGCTCGCGTCACCCTCTTCATCCCCTTCCACCGCCGCTTTCTTCCCGCCCATCTTACGGTCGAACCGACGGGGCTGCACGTCCAAGTCCCCATCGGCGGCTCGCTCGTGGAAGGCGAGATCCACCGCAGCAGGCTTCCCGGCTCGAACGTCGACGTCTATCTCGTCGACCAGCGCGACTACTTCGACCGCGACGGACTCTACCAACGCCAAGGCGTCGACTTCCGCGATAATTGCGCCCGCTTCGCCTTCTTCAACCGCGCCGTCCTCGAAGCCGTCCGGCTCCTCGACATCCCCCTCGATCTTATTCACTGCAACGACTGGCAGACCGGCTTGATTCCGCTCTATCTCAAAGAACATTACAGTACACAAACCGGCCCGGCGGCGACCGGCACTCTCTTCACCATCCACAACCTCGCCTATCAAGGCGCGTTTCCTTACGAGCAATTCGCCCTCCTCGGTCTCGACGACCGACTCTTCCATTGGGAAGCCCTCGAATTCCACGGCCGATTCAGCTTTTTGAAGGCCGGCCTCGTCTTCGCCGATACCCTCACCACCGTCAGCCCGACCTACGCCCGCGAAATCCAGACCCCGGAACTCGGCTGTGGACTCGACGGCCTCCTGCGACACCGCCGCGACGACCTCCGCGGGATCGTCAACGGCATCGACTCGGCCGTCTGGCGACCCGCCGTCGAACCCATGATCGCCGCCAACTACGACGCCGCCACCGTGGCCGTCGGCAAACCGCTTTGCAAGGCGCATCTGCAACGCAGGGCATCACTTCCAGAACGCGACGACGTCCCGCTCCTCGCCCAGATCGGACGGCTCGACCCGCAAAAAGGCTGGGACCTGCTGATCGAGGTCGCCGACGAACTGCTCTGCCGAGACGTCCAGTTGGTCGTTCTCGGCCAGGGCCAACCGCACTATCACGAGCGCCTCGACCGCCTCGCCGCCCGGCACCCCGGCAAGTTACGCGTCTTCCTCGAATTCTCCAGCACCCTCGCCCACCAAATCGAAGCCGGCGCCGACGTCTTCCTCATGCCCAGCCTCTACGAACCCTGCGGCCTGAACCAACTCTACAGCCTCGCGCACGGCACTGTCCCAGTCGTGCGGCGAACCGGCGGACTTGCCGACACCGTCGTCGACGCAACCCCCGACAACATCGCCGCAGGCACTGCCAACGGCGTCGTCTTTGACGACCCCAACGCCGACGCCCTCCGCGACGCACTCCAACGAACCCTCAGCCTTTACAACGACCGCCAAACGTGGAGCTCCCTCATCCAAGCCGGCATGCGTGCCGACTGGTCCTGGGACCGCAGCGCGCGCGAATACCTTAACCTCTACCAGCACGTTGCCCGCCGCGTCCAAGTCCGCGAATAGCCCGGCACCACCTCGACCGCCGCTATCTAACGTTTGTTCCCGCAAGCACTTATCGTGTCGACGCCCGTACTCAAACGGACCGCGCCGCCGTGCGAAAACTTGAACGCCGGATTGGGTTCGCCTTCGACGGCCAATTCCTCTAAAATGCGAGTACCGCGCGACGCTCCTTCGGTGTCGGCCAAAACCAGCCGGCCGAACATCTTCATTTTTTGGGGGCCTCAAACGGAGTGACCGCCCGTCCGCGGTCGATAGACACCTCAATGTGTGTCCGTCCCCGATCACCGAGCGTCGAATTCGACTCCGGTTCCCGCGGGCCTTCAACCGACGGAGCGGCAATGGTTCCCAATTTATCCAAACAACGTAAAACTCAAGCCGAGCCTCCGGCCAGCGCCGCGCCGCGTACCCCTTTGTCCCAACCTCCTCATCGCCCCAAAACCCTCGAACATCCCAGTCCGGTAGCCCCAATCTTTTCAAAAACATGCAGATTTGACTTATGCAATAACGTCGACGACGTGGGTTCGACGAAACGAAGCCAATCGCTAAATAATGCAATTGCCGTCGGCACTTATGTCGACTTTCTCGGGACGTCCAGGCGGTTGAAGACCGCTCAGTCGTGCTCCCCGGTCCACGTGTCGAGGATGCATTCAGCCGGGGCGGCGTGGTCTGATTGCATCCCAAAAGAGGCCTTGTCCGGCAACCGCGACGTAAGCTTGGTTGGACGTTCAGCGACATCGAACTTGGGGTTGCCGCCGACCCCGACGCATGCGGAGGGAACAGAATGAGGCCGATCGCCTTGGCCCTCTTCTGGCACCAACATCAACCGTATTACCCCGACGACCTTGCCGGGGAGAATCCGATGCCGTGGGTCCGCCTGCACGGCACGAAGGACTACCTCGGGATGGCTCTCCATCTCGATGAAGTCCCCGAGTTCCGTTGCACGATCAACCTCGTACCGAGCCTGCTGGTTCAGCTTCAGGGGTACGTCGACGGCGCGACCGATAAGCATTTGCTCGTCTCGCGGCGACCCGCCGACGGCCTCGCTCGCGAGGACGCGATCTACCTGCTTGACTACTTCTTCATGGCAAACGCCGATACGATGATCCTGCCGCACCCGCGGTATCGCGAGTTGTATCAGTTGCGCGCGCTGGGAGTGGAGTCGGCCGAGACCGCGCTTTCGCGGTTCCGCGAACGCGACCTGCGCGACCTCCAAGTTTGGTCCAACCTGAGTTGGATGCACCCGCTCGTCTTCGAACGCGACCCCGAGCTTGCCGAACTGAAAGCGAAGGGTCGCCGCTTCACCGAGGAAGACAAGAATTGGCTGCTCGACAAGCAGCGCGCGCTGCTCGCCGAGGTGATTCCACTTCACCGCAAACTCGCCGCCCGCGGCCAAGTGGAGTTGACCACGACTCCGTTCTATCACCCGATTCTGCCGCTCCTGCTCGATAAGCGACTGGCGCGCGAGGCGATGCCCGACGTCCAGCTTCCCGCGCACCGCGACGGCTATCCCGAAGACGCCGAAATCCACGTCAAAAAGGCGGTCGAGCATCATGCCGCTTTGTTTGGCGATCGTCCGCGCGGCATGTGGCCGAGCGAAGGGTCGGTGTGCCAGAGTTTGATCCCGTTGCTCGCGCGGCACGGCATCGAGTGGATCGCGACCGACGAAGAGATCCTCTCGAGTTCGACGAACGGGAGAGTGGGACGCGACGGACGAGGCCACGTACGACATCCGGAGTTGCTCTACCAATCCTGGAGGGTGGAGGAAGCGGGGCGCGAGCTGGCGGTTGTTTTCCGCGACCACGCGCTGTCGGACCAGGTTGGATTCCACTATCAGCGTACGCCGGGAACGGTCGCGGCGGCGGATTTTCTCGGCAAGATCCACGCGATCGGCGACGCCGTCCGGCACGGCCACGCACCCCTCGCGTCGGTGATTCTCGACGGCGAAAACTGCTGGGAGTATTTCCCCGACGGTGGAGTTTCCTTTCTGCGGACACTCTACCAAAACGCGGCGCGCGACCCGCTCGTCCGCCCCGTGACGATCGGCGAGCACGTCCGTGAGCATCCGCCCGTCGAGACGCTGCCGAGGCTGTTCGCGGGGAGTTGGATCAGCCGCAACTTCGCGATTTGGGTGGGACATCCCGAGGACAACCGCGCCTGGGATTTACTCCACCAAACCCGCGCCGCGCTCGTCGAGGAAGAGAAGTCGGGCCGGCACGACGCGGCGACGATCGAGCGGGCTTGGACCGAGATCTACATCGCCGAAGGCTCCGACTGGTTCTGGTGGTACGGCGACGACCATTCGAGCGAGCTCGACGCGCTGTTCGACCACTTGTTCCGCAAGCATTTGCGAAACGTGTATACGTTGCTCGGCGACGACCCGCCGAGCGCTCTGTACACCGCGATCGCGCACGCGGGCGGCGGGCGTCCTCTGCACGAGCAGCCGACAAGTTTCCTGCCGGTGAAAGTCGACGGCCGCTCGAGCTATTTCGAGTGGATCAACGCGGCGAAATATGTCTGCGGGAACGACCGCGGCACGATGACGCTGGTGACGCGCGGGCCGATGCGCGCGGTCTGGTTCGGATTTAGCGCCGACCGTCTGCTGTTGCGCGTCGACACCGAGGGCGGCCCGGCGCGCGAACGACTCAAAGAGGCGCACACTCTTCGCGTCGGGTTTGTCGACCCGCACGATTGGGAGATCATCGTGTTGGAGCCGGGTCTGCCGCGGCCGGTCGGCGCGATTCACCACGCGGGGCGGCATTCGAGCAACGGCACGACGGTCGACGTCGCGTGCGACGTGGTTTTTGAGTTGGCGATTCCCTTCGGCCGGATGGGGTTGAAGACGGGGGACTCGCTCCGTTTTTACGTCGAACTTTTGGGCGCGGAGGGTGCGAGTGTCGACCGCGCCCCGCGTGAGGGCGTGCTCGAGCTTATCGTGCCCTCGCCCGATTTCGAGCGCATCATGTGGCAGGTCTAGACCGTTTGCGAGCGAGGCGGCGGTTAGTGGAGTCGTTCCGCTTCGAGATAGAGTCCGCTCGTCGACGCGGAGCACGGAAGCCCGGGTCGATTTTTAACGTCGTCGAGGTTGTCGGACGCGAGTCGCGTCGCGGCACGGAGTCGCAGCCATGCCCGAGCTCAGAAAAGACCCGATC